>JAXDHQ010000052.1:0-6477 GCA_034664395.1 Solirubrobacteraceae bacterium
CGACGGACACTAGGCGAAGCGTCCGGCGGATGGGTCGACCCGGCCCCACCCGACCACCAACGCACGAGCCAGGAAGCTGGACCGAGCGGACTATTGCGCGCGCAACGATCTGTGCTAAGTTGTTGCACGAGCAATCTGTTCCCAAGCCGTTAGGGAGGCTGAACGAAGATGAGCGCCACCACCGCTCCTGCCACGCTCGAGGGCACCTGGGCCCTCGACCCCATCCACTCCACCGCGTCCTTCGCCGTCAAGCACATGGTCGTGTCGAGCTTCCGCGCCGGCTTCAAGCAGGTCGACGCCACGTTCGAGGCCCAGGGCGACGACGTCCGCCTCACGGGGACCGTCGCCGTCGAGTCCATCGACATCGAGCAGGCCGACCTTCGCGGTCACGTGCTGGCCCCCGACTTCTTCGACGTCGCCAACACGCCGAACATCGAGTTCGTCTCGACGTCCGTGCGGCGCGCCGACGACGACGCCGTCACGGTCGAGGGCGACCTGACGATCCGCGGCGTCACCCGGCCGGTGAGCGCCACCGGCACGCTGATGGGCCCGGTCGCCGACGTCAGCGGCGCTGACCGCGTCGGCGTCGAGCTCGAGACCACCGTCGACCGCACGGCCTACGGGCTGAACTGGAACGCGCCGCTGCCCAAGGGCGGCTTCGCCGTCGCCAACGACGTCAAGCTGGCCGTCCACCTCGAGTTCGTGCGCCAGGAGGCGTAGGTCCCCATGCGGATCCTCGGGATCTCGGGCAGCCTGCGGCGCGAGTCGCACAACACCGCGCTCCTGCGGGCGGCAGCCGAGCTGCTGCCGCCCGGCGTGGAGCTCGAGCTCTACGAGGGGCTCAAGGCCATCCCGCCCTACGATCAGGACGACGACGCCGCGGGCCGCGACCCGGCCGTGGAGGAGCTCAAGGCGGCGATCGCCGGCGCCGACGCCGTGCTGTTCGCCACGCCCGAGTACAACGGCTCGATCCCCGGCGTGCTCAAGAACGCCCTGGACTGGGTCTCGCGGCCGGTGGCGACGAACGTCATGCGCGGCCGGCCCGCGGCCGTCGTCGGGGCCAGCACGGGCCTGTTCGGCGCCGTGTGGGCGCAGGCCGACCTGCGCAAGGTCCTGCAGACCATGGGCGCGGAGGTCGTCGACCGCGAGCTGCCCGTCATGCAGGCCCACGTCCAGTTCGACGAGTACGGCGCGCTGCGCGAGCCCGATCTGCGCGACCAGCTCGCCGAGCACGTCGCGGCGCTCGTGGAGGCGTCCGCCGAGCGCGCGGCGCTCGCGGCGTAGCGCCCGCCGCTCAGAACACGACGGTCCGGTTGCCGTAGACGAGCACCCGGTCCTCCAGGTGCAGGCCCACCGCGCGGGCGAGCACGGTGCGCTCGACGTCGCGCCCGATGCGCGCGAGCGCGTCGACGCCCTCGCGGTGGGTCACCCGGATGACGTCCTGCTCGATGATCGGCCCGGCGTCGAGCTCCTCGCTGACGTAGTGCGCCGTCGCCCCGATGACCTTGACGCCGCGCTCGACCGCGCGCCGGTACGGATCGGCGCCCGCGAAGGCGGGGAGGAACGAGTGGTGGATGTTGATGACCGGGCAGCCGACGGCGGCGAGGAACTCGCCGGACAGGATCTGCATGTAGCGCGCGAGCACGACGAGGTCGAAGCGGTCGGCCAGCAGCTCGAGCATCCGCGCCTCGGCCGCCTGCCTGTCGCCCTCGGGCACGGGCACGTGCTCGTAGCGCGCGCCGAAGCCGGCCACGTCGGCCGCGTGGTCGGGGTGGTTGGAGATCACCAGCGGGATCTCGCAGTGCAGCTCGCCCCGGCGCCGGCGCCAGAGCAGGTCGAGCAGGCAGTGGTCCTCGCGCGACACGAGGACGGCCACGCGCTTGGCCCGCGCCGCGTCGTCGACGCGCCAGTCCATCCCGAAGCGGTCGGCCACCTCGGTGGCGAACTCGCGCGCGAAGCGCTCGTCGACCGCGTCGATGGCGAACGCCATGCGCATGAAGAAGCTGCCGCCCTCGGGGTCGGTCGAGTGCTGGTCGGAGGAGACGATGTTCGCGTCGCGCGCCGCCAGGAACCCGGAGACGGCGGCCACGATGCCATGGCGGTCCGGACAGGAGATGAGCAAGCGCGCCTCCATGCGCCGGCAGGCTAGCGTTCAGCGCCGGATGCGGCCGACGTTCTTCGCCACGCCCGACGAGCACGAGCGGACGATCCGCCGGCTCGCCCGCCCGGGACGGGCGTCGTCCTAGCCGAGCACGCGCGCCGCACCCGCGGGGCGGACCGCGGTTGCGTCGGCGGGCGGCGCGACGTCCGGCGGGAAGAGCGCGAGGACCGAGCCGCCGAAGCCGCCGCCGACGATGCGCGCGCCGGCCGCGCCCGCGGCCTTCAGCCGCCGCACCGTGCGCTCGACCGCCTCGACCGAGACCTCGTAGTCGTCGCGCAGGCTGGCGTGCGAGGCGTCGAGCAGCTCGCCCAGCGCGGGCAGGTCGCCCGCCCGCAGCGCCGCCACCCCCGCGTCGACGCGCGCGTTCTCGCGCAGCACGTGACGCACCCGGCGGTCCAGCGGCACCGGCAGGCGCGCGGCGGCGTCCGCGTCGGCGTCGCGCAGGGTCGCGATGCCCAGCGCCGCGCACGCCGCGCGGCACTCCGCGCGGCGGTCGTTGTAGCCCGAGCCGGCATGGACGTGGTCGTGGCCGGAGTCGACCACCGCCAGCGCCCAGCCGCGCAGGTCCAGCGGGATGGGCTCGATCGACAGGTCGCGGCAGTCCAGGCGCAGGGCGTGGCCGGGCTGCCCGAAGAGCGCCGCGAGCTGGTCGAGCAGCCCGGTCTGCGCGCCGACCCAGTCGTTCTCCACGCGCGAGCACAGCCGCGCCAGCTCGCGCCGGTCGCCGTCCGGCGCGCCGGTGAGCGCCAGCAGCGCCAGGGCCAGCGCCGTGGAGAGCGCGGCCGAGGAGGACAGCCCGCTGCCGCGCGGCAGGTCGCCGGCGATGCGCAGCCGGGCGCCGCCGACGTCGTGGCCGGCGGCGCGCAGCTCGCCGACCGTGCCGCGGACGAAGGCGCGCCAGCCGTCGGCGTCCCGTCCGGGGTCGACGGCGGCGAAGTCGTCGTCCTCGCCGAGGTCGTCGGCGTGGGCGTGCACCCGCGAGCCGCCGAGGACGTCCGCGCGCACGGTCACCCCGCGCTCGATCGCGAAGGGCAGGCACAGGCCGTCGTTGTAGTCGGTGTGCTCGCCGAGAAGGTTGACGCGCCCCGGCCCGAACGCGCTGACGCTCACGCCAGCGCGGCCAGCGCCGCCGGCACCTCGTCCAGTCCCGCGACCCGCAGCGCTCCGGCCGGCGGCTCGCGCTCGTCGTCGCCGGCGATCCAGACGGCTCCGCGCAGGCCGGCGTCGAGGGCCCCGCGCACGTCCCAGTCGAGGTGGTCGCCGACCATGACCGCATCGCCGGGCGCGCAGTCGATGAGGTCCAGCGCGGCGACGAACGCGGCGGGGTCGGGCTTGGCGACGCCGAGCTCGCCGGAGATGCCGATGGCGTCGAGCTCGGCCTCGAGCCCGAGGACCTCGATCTTGCGCCGTTGCATGTCGGACGGGCCGTTGGTGAGCAGCGTCGTGCGCACCCCGGCGCCGCGCAGCTCGCGCAGCAGCTCGACGGCGTGCTCGGCGAACCGCGCCTGGTCGAGCTGCCCGTCGCGCAGCGCCAACGCGGCCGCGTGCAGCTCCTCGGACGGCGCGCCCCACGGCTCGCACACCGCGGTCAGGTGCGCGCGGCGATAGGTCGCGATGTCCCACTCGCCGGTCAGCACACGCTCGTAGAACCCGTCGCGCCCGTCGCGGAAGCGCAGGCGGAAGGTCTCGTCGTCGGCGTCGGGCAGCTCGGCGCGCACGGCGGCGGCCAGCGCGACGAGCATCTCCGCCTCGATCCCCGACGTGTCCATCAGGGTGTCGTCGAGGTCGATGACGACTCCGACGGGGAGCGGCACGGGCCTGGCTAACGCTCGCCGGGGAGCTTGGCCGGATACAGCGTGACGGGCAGCGAGAGGTCCAGGGCCGTGCGCAGGATCCGGTTCTGCTCGCCGGTGTGCGCGGCCGGGTAGCCCTCGCCCGGCGACGCGCGCTCGGGACGCCCGATGTAGCCGAACTTCAGGTGCTCGGGCAGGATCTGCATGAGCCGCGGCGACATGTGGGCGCGGGCACCCATGTTGCGCGGCTCCTCCTGGACCCACACGACCTCGCGCAGGTTCGGGTAGGTCGCCACGAGCTCGCGGACCTGCCCCTCCGGGAACGGGTACAGCAGCTCGAGCCGGCCGATGGCCACGTGCTCGTTGTCCTCGCGGCTGGGGTGCCCGACGAGGTCGTAGTAGATCTTGCCGGTGCAGAGCACGAGGCGCAGGACCTTGTCGACCGGCACGCGCGGCTCGCCCAGCACGGGGAAGAAGCGCGTCTCGGACAGGTGCTCGACGCGGTTGGTCGCCTGCGGCAGGCGCAGCAGCGACTTCGGCGTCATGATCACCAGCGGGCGCTGCTTGGCGATCTTCGCCTGGCGGCGGATGAGGTGGAAGTACTGCGCCGGCGTGGTCAGGTTCGCCACGCGGATGTTGCCCTCGGCCGCGAGCTGCAGGAAGCGCTCCAGGCGCGCCGAGGAGTGCTCGGGGCCCGAGCCCTCGTAGCCGTGGGGCAGCAGCAGCGTCAGGCGCGTGGTCTGCCCCCACTTGGCCAGGCCGGAGACGATGAACTGGTCGACGATGACCTGGGCCGCGTTGCCGAAGTCGCCGTACTGCGCCTCCCACATCACGAGCGTCTCGGGCGCCTCGGCAGAGTAGCCGTACTCGAAGCCCAGGCAGGCGACCTCGCTCAGCGGCGAGTTGTGCAGCTCGAACGGCGCGAGCGCGCCCGGCAGGCTCTGGATCGGCGACACCGACTGCCCGGTCTTGGGGTCGTGCAGGACCATGTGGCGCTGCGAGAACGTGCCGCGCTCGGCGTCCTGGCCGGTGAGGCGGATGGGGATCCCCTCGGTCAGCAGCGAGGCGAAGGCGAGCGCCTCGGCGTGGGCCCAGTCGATGCCGCCGTCGGGGCCGAGCGCGTTGCGCCGGCGCTCGAGCTGGCGGATGAGCTTGGGGTGGATCGTGAAGCCCTCGGGGACCGAGAGCAGCTCCTCGTTGAGGACGAGCAGGCGCTCGGTCGAGACCGCGGTCTTGACCTCGGGCGACGGCGAGCGGTCGAGCTGGTACTCGCCGGTGGCCTGCTCGACGGTGCCGGCCTCGTCGGTGGCCTTGAGCTGGGCCTTGAGCTCCTGGTGCAGGCGGGTGAGCTCGTCCCAGACCTCCTGGCGCTGGAGCTCGACGTCGTCCTGGGAGATGATGCCGTCGGCGACGAGCTTCTCGGCCCACAGCTCGGTGACGCGCTTCTTGGCCTTGATCTTCGCGTACATCTCGGGCTGCGTGTACGCGGGCTCGTCGGCCTCGTTGTGGCCGAAGCGGCGGTAGCCGATGAGGTCGATGACGACGTCGTGGCCGAACTCCTGGCGGAAGGCGAAGGCCAGGCGCACGGCGCTGATGCAGGCGGCCACGTCGTCGGCGTTGACGTGGATGATCGGCGTGTCGTAGCCCTTGGCGATGTCGGAGGCCCAGCGCGTGGAGCGGGCGTCCTCGGGGTCGGTCGTGAAGCCGACCTGGTTGTTCTGGACCAGGTGGATGGTGCCGCCGACCTTGTAGCCGTCGAGCGCCTGCAGGTTCAGCGTCTCGGCCACGACGCCCTGGCCGGGCATGGACGCGTCGCCGTGCAGGACGATCGGCACCGCGGCGTTGGTGTCGCGGTGGGCGTGCGGGCCCTGACGCGTCGTCTGGGCCGCGCGGCTCGCGCCGACGACGACCGGGTGCACGTACTCCAGGTGCGACGGGTTGGACTCGAGGTTGACCAGGATCGAGTCGCCGTTGGGGAGCTGGTAGGTGCCCTGCGCGCCATGGTGGTACTTGACGTCCCCGGTGCCGCCCTGCGGGATCGAGGTGACGGCCTCCAGCGTCGAGGCGCCCTCGAACTCGGCGAAGATCGTCTCGTAGGGTCGTCCGAGGTTGTGGGCCAGCACGTTGAGGCGGCCGCGGTGGGCCATGCCGATGACGACCTCTCGCGCACCGTGCGCGGCGGCGAGCTGGATCGCCTCGTCGAGCATCGGGACCGTCATGTCCAGGCCCTCGATCGAGAACTGCTTCTGGCCGAGGTAGGCCTTGTGCATGAAGCGCTCGAGCGCGTCGACCTCGACCAGGCGCTGCAGCAGCGCCTGCTGCTCGTCGTTGGTCAGCGGCTTGCGGAACTCGCCGGCCTCGATCTTCTCGCGCAGCCACATGCGCTGGCGGTGGCTGGCGATGTGCTCGATCTCGTAGGCGATCGTGCCGCAGTAGGTCTCGCGCAGATGCGGCAGCGCGTCGGCGAGCGTCGCGCCGGGCACGTACATCTGCAGCACCTTCGCCGGGATTCGTGCCTGGATC
>JAXDHQ010000053.1:0-15039 GCA_034664395.1 Solirubrobacteraceae bacterium
GCGCACACCCCCCCAACCCCGGGCGCCCGCGCCGCCGGGCTTCCGCCCGCAAACCCCGGGCGCCTGCGGCCCCGGGCTTCCGCCTGGGGCCCCGGGCGTCCGCCTGTGCCGCCGGGCGTCAGCCCGCGCCGCCGGGCGCCTGCGGCCCCGGGCCTCCGCCCGCGCCCAGGCCCGCTTCCCCTCGGTGCCCGGCCGCGAGTCGCCGGTGCCCGTTCGCGGAGAACGTCGCCGGTGCCTGGGCGCGAGTCCCCGGTGCTGCCGCGGAGAACGTGGCCGGTGCTGCCGCGGAGAACGACGCCGCGGCTGGCCGCGGAGAAACCGTCGCCCGCGGCTGCCGCGGAGAACGACGCGTCCGCGGCCGCGGAGAAACCGCCTCACCCCGCCAGCCGCTCCAGCGCCGCCACGTACCCCTCGGCGTACGTCGGGAACTGGGCCGGGGTGTCGAGCAGGGTCGCCAGCGGGATCTCGGCTCGGATGGCGAGCACGGCGTGGTGGATCCACTCCGACGCCAGCGGGGCCACGGCCCACGCGCCGACGAGGATGCCGCGGACGCGGTCGGCGACGAGGGTCAGCTCGCCGCGCGGGTCGCGCTCGTAGGTCCACGGACGCGCCAGCAGCTCGGGCAGGGCGATGCGGGCGACCGCGACGTCGATGCCGCGCGAGCGCGCGACCGACTCGCCCAGGCCCACGGCGGCGACCTCCGGATCGGTGAAGACGACGCGGGGGATCGCGCGGTAGTCGGCGCGCGCCGGCCGCCCGAGGATGTCCTCGCAGGCGACCCGCGCCTGGTACTTCGCCACGTGCGTGAAGGCCGCCACGCCGGTGACGTCGCCGACGGCCCAGACGCCCTCGCCGGCGCGGCAGCGCTCGTCGACGCCGACGCCTGCGCGGCCCGCCTCCACGCCCACCGACTCGAGCCCGAGCCCCTCGAGCCGCGGCCGGCGCCCGGTGGTGACCAGGAGCTGCTCGGCTCCGAGCCGCTCGCCGTCGTCGAGGCGCACGACGCGGCGCGCGCCGTCGGCCTCGACGCGCGCCGCCCGCGCGCCCATGCGCACGTCGATGCCCTCCTCGGCCAGCGCGCGGCCGATCAGCTCGCCCACGGCTGGGTCCTCGCGCGCGAGGAGGCGCTCGCCCGCCTCGACGACCGTCACGCGCGCGCCGTAGCGGTGCAGCATCTGACCGAGCTCGAGCCCGGTCGGGCCGCCGCCGAGGACGACGACGTCCTTGGGGACCCGGTCGAACGTGGTCGCCTCGCGGTTGGTCCAGACCTCACCCCGGCGCAGCCCCTCGATCGGCGGCAGCGCCGCCTCGCTGCCGGTGGCCACGACGATCCGCTCGGTCCGCAGGACCGCTCCGGCCACCTCGACGCGTCCAGGGCCGGCGATCCGCGCCGGCGCCTTGTGGACGGCGACGCCGTCCGAGCGATAGCCCTCGACCTGCCGGGCGTCGTCGAGGTGGCGGATCATGAAGTCGCGGTAGGCGGCGATCTCCGGCCACCGCTGGGGCGGCTCGCCGGTGCCGGCGGTGCGGGTCGCCTGCACGCGCACCTCGGCCGGGCGCAGCAGCGTCTTGGACGGGATGCAGCCCCAGTACGCGCACTCGCCGCCGATGAGCTCGCGCTCGGCGAGCGCCACCCGCAGGCCCGCGGCCGCCAGCCGCGAGACGGCGACCTCGCCGCCGGGGCCCGCGCCGATGACGACCGCGTCGAATCGCTCGTCCGCGGCCACGCTCAGCCGCTGACCTCGGAGGGCTCGGCGGGCGCGACGCTGATCGACGAGCCGGTCGGCGGCGCGGCGAAGCGGTGCGCCGCGCTGCCGCCGCGCAGGAACAGCTCGAGGTAACGCTCCCGGCCCTCCCCGCTCGTGCCGCGCTCGTCGTCGTCGCCGGCCCACTCCGAGGACGCGGGCGCCAGTGCGAGCTCGCCGTCGGGCACCGCGACCGTGCCGTCGCTGACGATCGCCGTCTCGGACACGTCGCCGATCCGCACGACGATCCGCGTGCCCGACGCGGCCGGCAGCCGGGTGATGGTCGTCTTCAGCGTCCCGTGGACGTCGACGTGCGCGATCGCATGCTTGGGCACCGGCGGCACGTCCGCGCGGGCAACCACGTCGGCGACCGCGTGCGGATGGTGGGCCATCGCGTGCGCGACCGCCGCCGGCAGGCGCTCGGCGTGCCGGCGGGACGCACCGCCGGCCGGCACGTCCATGCAGCACAGCCCCCACAGGTCCCGGGCGACGAACGACCACGACCAGCCGGTGTTCGCGCCCACCACGAGCGTCCCCGTGCGGCTGCGCCCGACGCAGAAGCGCAGGCCGGCGCCCGGGGGCCACGGTCCCGGCTCGGAGGGCGCGTCGTCGCGCGCCCCGACGTCGTGGGCGACGAGGTGCCACGGCGAGCCGCCGGCGTGCGCGAGCTGCGCGGCGCAGAAGCCCGCCGACAGCGTGTCGCCCGGCGGGACCGGGGTGATCTCGATCACGGCGTCCGGCAGCGCGAGCGAGAGGCGGCCGACGACCTCGGCCAAGGCCGGGTCTCCGGCGCCGTAGTCGGCGATGAGGTGCACGAGGCGGCTCATCGCTCGTCGCGATCTGCACGTACGGCCACCTCGAACCCGTGCTAGGCCGCTGCTCCCGCGCGCCAAGCTCGGCTCCGACGGTCTTGCCGTCCCCGGCGGCGGGCCTACCTTTGGGACCGTGAGTGCCCGCCGGGCCGGCAGACGTCCCGCCGATGACGAGCCGGGCGCTCGAGGACCCGGGCCCCGCGAGGCGCGTCGAGCATCCCCACTGCGAGGAGGGCCCATGATCGAGGTCGAGCTCACCGTCATCGCCCCCGTGCCGCGCGCCCAGATCGAGTCGGCGCGGCTGCGCATCGCCTCGCTGGACCGCTTCGCGCGCGAGCCGCTCCTGGGAGCCCGCCTGACCCTGCGCCGAGACGGCGGCCCGCGCGCGCGGCCCCCGTACGTCGCGGACGCCGACGTCCGCTTCAACGGCCGGGTCCTCGCCGCCCATGCCGCCGGGCGCACCGCCGCCGAGGCGGCCGACGCCGTGGCCGAGGCCCTGCTGCGCCAGGTGCGCCGGATCGTCGGCGCGGACGTCGCGCTGCGCAACGAGCCGCGCGCCATCCGCGCCGCGCTGGACACGCTCGCGCCCGAGGATGGCCCGTCGCCGGCGCGCCGCAAGCCGCCCGAGCAGCGCGCGATCGTCCGCCGTCGCCCCTACGTCGACTGGCCCCAGTCGACGCTGGAGGCGATCGACGACCTGCTGGGCGAGGAGGCCCAGTTCCACCTGTTCCGCCACGTGCGCACGGGCGAGGACACCGTCGTGCACTGGCGCGACGACCGGCGCCTGGGCCTGCTCTTCCCGTCCGGGAGCCCGCTCGCCGACGAGGACGACGTGGTCGTGCCCAAGGAGAGCCGCTACTCCGAGCCGATGCCGTTCGCGGCGATCCGCGCCGAGATGGACATGGTCAACCACCGCTTCGTGTACTTCGTCGACGCCGCGGACGTCCGCGGGAAGGTCCTCTACCTGCGCCAGGACGGCGACTACGGCCTGGTGGAGCCGCCGCTGTGACGGAGACGCCGCGGCACGGCTGGCGGCGCGAGGGCGAGGCGCTCGTGCGCGAGCTGACCTTCCGCGACTTCGAGTCCGCGCTGCGCTTCGTCGAGCGCGTCGCCGAGGCCGCCGTCGACTACCGGCGCCGGCCGGACATGTGCATCCTCGACTACAACCGCGTCCGGCTCACGATCGCCAACCCCCATCACGCGCCGCTGACGCTGGCCGAGCACCGCCTGGCGGCCAAGGTCGACACGGTCGTGGACGAGCCCCGCCTGGAGGCCGGCGCATGACGGCGACCGAGGCGCCCGCCGCGGCGGCCCTCGATCGGCTCTGCATCGACACGATCCGCATGCTGGCGCTCGACGCCGTCGCGCACGCCGGCTCCGGCGACGCGGCGACGGCGATGGCGCTCGCCCCGGTGGGCTACGTGCTCTCGACGCGCGTGATGCGCCACTCGCCCGAGCACCCCGACTGGCCCGACCGCGACCGGCTCGTCCTCAGCGCCGGGCACGCCGCGATCCTGCTCTACGCGCTGCTGCATCTGACCGGCTACGGCCTGAGCGTCGACGACCTCAGGCGCTTCCGCCGGCTGGGCTCGCCGACGCCCGGCCACCCCGAGTACGGAACGACGCCCGGCGTCGAGGCGACCACCGGGCCGCCGGGGCAGGGCGTGGGCACGAGCGTCGGGCTCGCCCTCGCCGAGCGCATGCTCAACGCGCGCCTGGGCGACGAGGTCATCGACCACTACACGTTCTGCATCGCCTGCGACGGCGACCTGCAGGAGGGCATCGCCTCCGAGGCGGCCGCGCTCGCCGGGCACCTCGGGCTCGCGCGCCTGGTGCTCTTCCATCACGAGGGCGACGCGTCGTCGACCTCCTCGGAGGTGGTGACCGAGCGCTACGAGGCCAGCGGCTGGCACGTCCAGCACCTGGCGCAGGAACCCGACCCCGCGCGGATCGAGAGCGCGGCGTGGGAGGCGATGGCGGTCGATGACCGGCCGTCGCTCGTCGTGGTCCCCGCTCGCGTCGCGTCCGGCGCGCCGGAGGACCCGCGCCGCGTCAAGGCGGCCCGCGGCTGGCCGGCCGAGCCGCCGTTCCACGTGCCCGACGAGGCGCTGGCGCACTTCCGCCGCTGCGTCGAGCGCGGGCGGGGCTGGGTCGCGCGCTGGGAGCAGCGCTCGGGGGGATGGGGCGGGTTCGAGCTGCCCGACGGCTGGGACGCGGGCGTGCCGAGGTTCTCGCCGCGCGACGTCCCGGCGATGGCGACGCGCCGGGCCGGCGCCGAGACGCTGCGATGGGCCGCGCGTGCGGTGGAGCACCTCGTCGGCGGCTCGGTCGACCCCGCGGGCGCGACGCTGCAGGCGATCGGCGACGGCGCCGGCGTCCGGCGCGGCGCCTACGGCGCGCGCAACGTCGCGTTCGGCGCGCGCGAGCACGCCGTGGGGGCTGTGGTCAACGGGCTCGTCCTCAGCGACCTGCGCGCGTTCGGGGCGACGTTCCTCGTCCTCGGCGACGACCTGAGGGCGGCGATCCGCCTGGCGTCGCTCATGCGGATCCCGTCGATCTTCGTCCTCACCCACGACTCGATCGGCGTGGGGGAGGACGGCCCGGCCCACCAGCCGGTCGAGCAGGTCGCGGCCCTGCGGGCGCAGCCCAACCTCTACGTCGTCCGGCCCGCCGACGCCAACGAGACCGCGCTGGCCTACCGCTTCGCCCTGCGCCAGGCGCGCACGCCGACGGCGATCGTCCTCACCCGCCAGGACGTGCCCGTCCTCGCGCCGGACGACGTCCCCGACGCCGCGATCGAACGCGGCGCCTACGTCCTGCGCGACCCCGATCGCCCCGACGCGATCCTCGTGGCGAGCGGCTCCGAGGTCCATCTGTGCCTGCGGGCCGCGACGCTGCTCGAGCGCGACGGGATCGGCGCGCGCGTGGTCTCGATGCCGTGCCTCGAGCGCTTCGAGGAGCAGGACGCCGCCTACCGCGACCGCGTCCTGCCGCCCGCCGTGCGCGCGCGCGTGTGCGTGGAGGCGCTGAGCCCGCTGGGGTGGCACCGGCACGCGGGCGACGCCGGCGAGGTGATCGGGATGACGACGTTCGGGGCCAGCGCCCCGGCGGAGGACCTGCTGCGCCACTTCGGGTTCACGCCCGAGTGCGTGGCCGAGACGGCGCGGGCCGTCGTGGCCCGGACGGAGGTGTGACGCGACATGGCGACGCGGCAGATCAACGAGCGCCTGGCGGCCATCACGGCCGCCGGGACGAGCATCTGGCTCGACGAGCTCCGGCGCGGGCTGATCGAGTCCGGCGAGCTGCGGCGGCTGGTCGAGGAGGACTCGCTGCGCGGCATCACCACCAATCCGACGATCATCAACCGCGCGATCCTCGGCTCGGAGGACTACGACGACCAGCTCGTCGAGCTCGCGCGCTTCGGCTCCTCGACGCGCGCGATCTACCATGCGATGGTCATCCGCGACATCCAGGACGCGTGCGACGTCCTGCGACCGGTCTACGACGCCACGGAGCGCTACGACGGCTACGTCTCGCTGGAGGTCGACCCCGACCTCGCGTTCGATACGCAGCGCACGATGGAGCAGGCGCGCGAGTACTGGGCGCGCGTCGAGCGCCCCAACCTCATGATCAAGATCCCGGGCACCGTCGAGGGCGTGCCCGCGATCGAGCAGATGATCTACGAGGGGCGCAACGTCAACGTGACGCTGCTCTTCGCGGTGGCGGCGTACGAGCGCGTGGCGGAGGCCTTCATCCGCGGCCTCGAGCGACGGGTGGACGACGGCGGCGACCCCGACGTGCACTCCGTCGCCTCGTTCTTCGTCTCGCGCGTGGACACCGAGGTCGACAAGCGCCTGGAGCGCCTCGGCCGCCTCGACCTGCGCGGCCGCGCCGGGCTGGCCAACGCCCGCGCCGCCTACCGCCGCTTCCGCGCGATCTTCCACGGCGAGCGCTTCGCCGCGCTGGCCGCCGCCGGCGCGCCGGTCCAGCGCCCGCTGTGGGCGTCGACCGCCGTCAAGGACCCGACGTACCCGGACACGATGTACGTCGAGGGGCTCGTCGGGCCCGAGACCGTGAACACCATGCCGATGGCGACGCTGCTGGCCGCCGGCGACCACGCCCGCGTCGACCCCGACCACCCCACCGTGGAGATCGACCCCGAGCCCGACCTGCGCGCGCTGGCCGACGCGGGGATCGACCTCGACGACGTCACCGACCAGCTCCTGCGCGAGGGGATCGAGAAGTTCGTCGAGCCGATGCAGAAGCTGCTCGACGACCTCGAGACGCGGCGCGAGGCGATCGCCATGCTGCGCCCGCCCACCATCCGCGGGCGGATCCCCGACGACCTCGAGCCCCGCATCGCGCGGCGCGTGCAGCGCGCGGTCGAGGAGGACGTCGCCCGGCGCATCTGGCGCAAGGACCCCACGCTCTGGGGCGATCCCGACACGCCCGAGCTCGCCGACCGCCTGGGATGGCTGACCGTCGTCGATCAGATGCGCGAGTCTCTCGACGACCTCGAGGCGTTCGCGGCGCAGGTGCGCGACGAGGGCTTCGTCGACGTCGTCGTGCTGGGGATGGGCGGCTCGTCGCTGGCGCCCGAGGTGGTGCGGCGCAGCTTCGGCGACCAGGACGGCTGGCCGCGGCTGCACGTGCTCGACTCCACCCATCCGGGCGCGATCCGCGGGGTCGAGTCGGCGATCGACCTCGAGCGCACGCTGTTCGTGGTCTCGACGAAGTCGGGCGGGACGATCGAGACGCTGTCGCTGCTGCGCACCTTCTGGGAGCGCCGCCCGGACGGCGCGGCGTTCGTGGCGATCACCGACCCGGGCACGCGGCTGGAGGAGTACGCGCGCGAGCACCACTTCCGGCGAACGTTCCTGGGCGACCCCGAGATCGGCGGGCGCTACAGCGCGCTGTCGTACTTCGGGCTGGTGCCGGCGGCGCTGATGGGCGCCGACGTGCGCGGGCTGCTGCACGCGGCGGGCGTGGCCGAGCAGGACTGCATGAACTTCGACGCGCCGAGCGCCAACAGCGGCCTGTGGCCGGGGCTGGCCTTCGGCGAGCTGGCGCTGGCCGGTCGCGACAAGCTGACCTACGTCGTCGACGCGCCGCTGCAGTCGCTCGGCCTGTGGGTCGAGCAGCTCATCGCCGAGTCGACGGGCAAGCAGGGCAAGGGGATCGTCCCGATCGTCGACGAGCCTCCGGGCGCGCCGGAGGCCTACGGGGACGACCGCGCCATCGTCCACCTGCGCCGGGCCGAGGACCCCGACCCGGCGACCGACGCCGCGATCGACGCGCTGGCGCGGGCCGAGCAGCCGGTCGTCGTGCGCGACATCCACGGGCCCGACGACCTCGGCCGGCTGTTCTTCTTCGCCGAGTTCGTCATCGCCGTCGCCGGCTGGGTCCTGGAGATCAACCCGTTCGACCAGCCCAACGTCCAGGAGGCCAAGGACGCGACCGCACGCGTGCTCACCGAGGACGCCCCCGACCCGCCCGACGCCGGCGACGACGAGCTGCGGGCGCTGCTCGACGGCCTGGCCCCGCCGTCGTACCTGGCGGTCCTGGGCTTCGTGGCGCCGTCGGAGGCGTTCGACGTGGCCGTGGCCGAGCTGCGCGCGACGATCCGCGACGCGACGCGGGCGGCGACGACCTTCGGCTACGGCCCGCGCTACCTGCACTCCACCGGCCAGCTCCACAAGGGCGGCCCGCCGACCGGGCGCTTCCTGACGCTCGTGCACGACGCCGGGCCGGACGTCGAGGTGCCGGGCGCGCCGTACACGTTCCTGCGGCTGATGCGCGCGCAGGCCACCGGCGACCTGCAGACGCTGCGCGCGCACGAGCTGCCGGCCGAGCGGGTCACGCTGCGCGGCGACGACCCGGCCGCCGCGCTGCGCGAGCTCACCGAGCGCGTGCGGAGGCTGCTCGCATGACCGCCACCGCGCCGGCGCCCGCGACCGTCCCCGAGAACCCGCTGGTCGAGGGGCTCGAGCGCCTGCCGGTCCACCCGACGACGATGGTCATCTTCGGCGCCACCGGCGACCTGGCCAGGCGCAAGCTCCTGCCGGCGATCTACAACCTCGCCCACGACGGCGCCCTGCCCGAGCGCTTCCACCTCATCGGCGTGTCGCGCAGCGAGATGCCCGACGACGAGTACCACGCCATGGCCGCCGAGGCCATCCGCCAGTTCTCGCGCCGGCGCCCCGACCAGGCCGTGCTCGAGAAGCTGCTCGAGGAGGTGCGCTACGTGCCCGGCACCTTCGACGACCCGTCGGTGTTCGCGACGCTCGAGCAGCGCCTCGACGACTGCGACGAGGCGGCGGGCCAGCGGATGAACCGCTGCTTCTACCTGTCGACCGCGCCCGCGTTCTTCCCCGTCATCGTCGAGCGTCTCGGCGAGCGCGGCCTCGACCACCAGGAGGGCGCCGAGGTACGGGTGGTGATCGAGAAGCCGTTCGGCACGTCGCTGGCCGAGGCGCTCGAGCTCAACCGCCAGGTGCTGTCGGTCTTCGAGGAGCGCCAGGTCTTCCGCATCGACCACTACCTGGGCAAGGAGACGGTCCAGAACCTGATGGCGCTGCGGTTCGCCAACCACATGTTCGAGCCGATCTGGAGCCGCAACCACATCGACAACGTCCAGATCACCGCGGCCGAGGACATCGGGATCGGCTCGCGCGCCGACTACTACGACGCCGCCGGCGCGCTGCGCGACCTGGTGCAGAACCACATGCTCCAGCTCCTGTGCCACGTGGCGATGGAGCCGCCGGTCCACTTCACCGCCGACGAGGTGCGCAACGAGAAGGTCAAGGTCCTGCAGGCGATCAACCCGCCCGCGCCGTACGACGTGCCGCGGACGGCGGTGCGGGCGCAGTACGGCCCCGGGGTCGTGGGCGGCGAGCCGGTGCCCGGCTACCTGGAGGAGCCCGGCGTCCCGCCCGACTCGACGACCGAGACCTACGCCGCGCTGCGCGTCGAAGTCGAGAACTGGCGCTGGGCGGGCGTGCCGTTCTACATCCGCACGGGCAAGCGCCTGGCGCGCAAGGTCACCGAGATCGCGGTGACGCTCAAGCCCGTCCCGCACCTGGGCTTCGACCTCGAGGGGTCGATCGGCGCGCGCCCCAACCAGCTCATCCTCACGATCCAGCCCGACGAGGGCGTGGCGCTGTCGCTGGCGGCGAAGATCCCGGGGACGCGGATGCGTCTGCGGCCGGTGTTCATGCAGTTCCTCTACGGGACCTCGTTCCTGTCGCAGTCGCCCGAGGCCTACGAGCGGCTGATCCTCGACGTGATGCGCGGCGACGCCACGCTGTTCACGCGCAACGACGAGGTCGAGGCGCAGTGGCGCATCTGCGACCCGATCCTGCAGGCATGGGCGACGACGCCCGGGCCGCTGCCCCAGTACCCGGCCGGTTCCCAGGGACCGGCCGAGGCCGACCTGATCATGCTCCCGGGGCACGCCTGGCGGGCGATCTGATGCGCCAGGTCGTCGGCGACGTGCCGCTGGGCGGCAGCCCGTTCCCGCCGATCGCCGAGTACGCGTTCCTGTCGGACTGCGAGGTGTGCGCCCTCGTGGCGCCCAGCGGCAACGTCGAGTGGCTGTGCCTCCCACGCTTCGACGGCCCGTCGATCTTCGGGGCGATGCTCGACCGCGACGCCGGCGTGTTCACGATCGCGCCGGTAGGGATGACCGTCCCCGCCGGCCGGCGCTACCTGCCGGGCACCATGGTCCTGGAGACCACGTGGGGCACGCGCACCGGCTGGCTGATCGTGCGCGACGTGCTGCTCATCGGCCCGTGGCACCACCACGGCGATCGCTCGCACACGCACCGGCGATCGCCCACGGACGCCGAGGCCGACCACGTCCTGCTGCGCATGCTGCGCTGCGTCAACGGCCACGTCGAGGTGCGGGTGGAGTGCGAGCCCAAGCCCGACTACGGGCGCAAGGCGGTGGCCTGGCAGTACGACGGGCCGGCGTACCGGTCGGCGGAGGGCCTGATCGAGGGCGAGGACGTCACGCTGCGGCTGACCACCGACCTGCGCCTGGGGTTCGAGGGCGGCCGCGCTGTCGCCCGCACGACGCTGCGCGACGGCGACACCGCGTTCGTCGCGCTGGGCTGGAGCGAGCACGCCGGCCCGCGGACCTCCGACGAGGCCTACGAGCGGCTCGTCTACACCGCCGACTTCTGGCACGAGTGGCTCAGCCACGGCGACTTCCCCGACCATCCCTGGCGCGGCTACCTGCAGCGCAGCGCGCTGGCGCTGAAGGGCCTCAGCTACGCGCCGACGGGCGCGATGGTCGCCGCGGCGACGACCTCGCTGCCCGAGACGCCCGGCGGCGAGCGCAACTGGGACTACCGCTACTCGTGGGTGCGCGACTCGACGTTCGCGCTGTGGGGCCTCTACACGCTCGGCTTCGACGAGGAGGCCAACGACTTCTTCTACTTCATCCGCGACGTGGTCGGCGTCGACGGACGCCTGCAGGTCATGTACGGCATCGGCGGCGAGCGCGAGCTGCCCGAGCGCACGCTCGACCATCTCGACGGCTACGAGCACTCCCGTCCGGTGCGCGTCGGCAACGCCGCCTTCCGGCAGGAGCAGCACGACGTGTGGGGCGCGTTGCTCGACTCGATCTACCTGCACACCAAGTCGCGCGACGGGCTCGCCGAGTCGACGTGGGTGATCCTGCGCAAGCAGGTCGACGACGCGATCTCCGCCTGGCGTCGACCGGACCACGGCATCTGGGAGGTGCGCGGCGAGCCGCGCCACATCACCACGTCCAAGGTCATGTGCTGGGTGGCGTGCGACCGCGGCGCGCGGCTGGCGCGCCTGCGCGAGGACTGGGAGCGGGCCGAGCGCTGGCAGGACGCGGCCGACGAGATCCACGCCGACGTCTGCGAGCACGGCGTCGACGGGCGCGGGGTGTTCTGCCAGCACTACGAGACCACGGCGCTGGACGCCTCGTGCCTGCTGATCCCGCTCGTGCGCTTCCTGCCGCCCGAGGACCCGCGGGTCGTCGCCACGGTCAACGCCATCTGCGACGAGCTCACGGTCGACGGCCTCGTCAAGCGCTATCGCGTGGAGGAGACCGACGACGGGCTCTCCGGCGACGAGGGCGCGTTCGCGATCTGCTCGTTCTGGCTCGTGAGCGCGCTGGCGGAGATCGGCGACCACGATCGCGCCCGCGCGCTGTGCGAGAAGCTGCTGGCGTACGCCTCGCCCCTGCAGCTCTACGCCGAGGAGATCGACCAGACGTCCGGGCGCCACCTCGGCAACTACCCGCAGGCGTTCACCCACCTGGCCCTCATCAACGCGGTCATGCACGTCATCCGCGCCGACCAGCAGCTCGCGCGCGACCACCGCCAGCTCGGCGCCCTGCGGCGGGAGTGGCTGGAGCCCGCCGCGCCGGCCGCGAACGGCGCGCTGTCACCAGGGAGGTGACGACCGATGATCACCGTGGAGACCATCGAGCGGATCGTCGGCTTCGACAGCGGCGGCCTGCCCGTCGTCTCGATGTACGTCGGGGTCGACGTCGATCCCGGCACGCGGGCGGTCCGGACCCGCGTGGCGAGCCTGACGCACGAGCTCAAGCCGATGCTCGAGGACGGCTCGCTCGCGCACGCGGCGCGCGTGTCGCTGCGCTCGGACCTCGAGCGCATCGAGACCGCCGCGACGCAGGAGCGGTGGACGCCGGGCACCGCGGCCATCTTCTCCTGCAGCGGCGCCGGCCTGTTCGAGGAGGTGCCGCTCCCGCGCCCGGTGCGCGATCGCGTGGTGGCCGACGCTACCCCGTGGGTGCGCCCGATGCTCGCCGTGCTCGACGAGTACCACCGCGCGTGCGTCGTCGTGATCGACCGCGAGTCGGCGGCCACGTGGGAGCTCTTCCAGGGCGACATGCGCCCGCTGGCGCACGTCACCGACGAGGTGCAGCGCAAGCGCGACTACGCCGGCTGGCACGGGCTCGAGGAGCGCGGCGTGCGCAACCGCGCCGGGGAGCTGACCAAGCGCCACTTCCGCCGCGTCGCGGGGATGGTCGGCGACCTGTGCCATCGCTCCGGCCACGACATGGTCATCGTCGGAGGCCATCGCGAGGAGGTGCCGCGCTTCATGGAGCTGCTGCCCAACGAGGTGCGGTCGTGCGTGGCGGGCACGTTCAGCGTCGATCCCCGCACGGCCACGCCGGGGGCGATCCGCCGGTGCGCCACGGAGATCGTCGAGCGCTACGAGCGCGACGAGGAGCGCGCGCACGTGGCGCGGGTGCTCGCGACGGCGGCCGCGGGCGGACTCGCCGCGGTCGGCCTGGGGCGCTGCCTGTGGGCGGGCTCGGTCGCCGCCGTCCAGGAGCTGCTGGTCGAGGAGGGCGCCGCCGCGCCCGGCGTGGTCTGCGAGCAGCGCCACTGGCTCGGCCGGACGGGTGCGACGTGCCCGGTGTGCGGCGCGCGGGCGCGGCCGACGGTCGACGTCGTCGACGAGCTGGTCGAGACGGTGATCGACGCGGGCGGCTCGATCGAGCACGTCCGGACCGGGACCGACCTGCGCGAGCTGACGGTCGCCGCGGCGCTGCGCTTCCCCCTGCCGCCGGAGCCGGGCACGCCGGCCTGACTTGCGGTCGCCGGCCGGCGACCTATGTCCAGGGCCCAGTGGATCCGCTCAGCCTGCTGTGGCTGTTCTTCGTGCTCGCTTCGCTGCAGCCTACGTTCACTCGGCAGGTGCTGCTCGCGCAGCGGCGCCGCGCACTCGCCGTGCTGTCGCGCGAGCGCAAGGCGACGGTCATCACGCTCATCCACCGCCAGGAGCAGCTCTCGCTGCTCGGCTTCCCGCTCGTGCGCTACATCGACATCGACGACGCGGAGAGCGTGCTGCGCGTGATCGCCGAGACCCCGGACGACCAGCCGATCGAGATCATCCTGCACACGCCCGGCGGGATGGTCATCGCGGCGACGCAGATCGCCGCGGCGCTCGCGGACCATCCGGCGCACGTGACCGCGGTCGTGCCGCACTACGCGATGAGTGGCGGGACGCTGATCGCGATAGCCGCCGACGAGGTGGTCGTCGACAAGCACTCGGCGTTGGGGCCCGTCGACCCCCAGCTCGGGCAGTACCCGGCCGCGTCGCTGATCGAGGTCTCCAAGCTCCCGGGCGACCACGACGACCAGACCCTGATCATGGCCGACGTCGGGCGCAAGGCCATCGCCCAGGTCGAGAGCTTCTCCACGCGCCTGCTCGAGCGCCAGATGACGCCGGTCCAGGCGCGCGACGTCGCGCACCTCCTGGCCACGGGCGTCTTCACCCACGACCACCCGCTCCAGGCCGCCGACCTGATGGCGCTCGGGCTGCCGGTGCGCGTGGGCGTCCCCGAGCGCGAGCGCGAGCTCATGACGCTCTATCCGCAGCCGCGCGGTCGCACCCCCGCGGTCGAGTACGTCCCGGGTCCCCGCACGCCGGCGCTGCCGGTGCGCCGCCGCGAGCTGCCCGGGAGCACGCGGTCGGGCCCGGATTAGGGCTTCGCGGCTGGCCTGCCGCGGCGTGGTGCTCCGCGCTGGCCGGGGTGCTGCGCGGCGAGGGCACCGAGGGGAGTGAGTCTGCGCAGAGTCGTGGCGCTTGGAGTGTCCGCCGTGGCTGGTGGCGGTCGCGGGGCGGGGGGTGTGCGCGCTTTTCCTTGTATATAGGGGGTTTTGGCGCACACCCCCCTGTGCGTCGGGGGCGGTGCTGCGCGGCGAGGGCGCCGAGGGGAGTGAGTTTGCGCAGAGTCGTGGCGCTTCGAGTGTCCGCCGTGGCTGGTGGCGTTCGCGGGGCTGGGGGTGTGCGCGCTTTTCCTTGTATATCGGGGGTTTGGGCGCACACCCCCCCTGTGCGTCGGGGACAGTGCTCCCGCCCACCCCCGGGCGCTGGAGCATGGCGACCGCGGGCTCCGCCCCCGACCCTCAGCGCATCGGCACCGCCGGCCGCGGCCGCAGCGTCCCGCCGACGCTCTCGTCGCGGTCGCCGTGGACGACGTCGGCGAGGACGGTGCTCCAGCCGAGCAGTCGCGGCTCGCCGTCCGCGTACGGCATCGGGATCTCCTTCGCGGCCACCACGTCGGCCGAGGGCATGAGCGCCGCGATGCGCTCGACCTGCGCCCCGTGCGCGGCCTCGCCCGCCCAGGTCATGACGTAGGCGTCCATGGGGGAGGTGTAGCTGCGCAGGAAGGTCCGGGCCGCGCTGGCTCCCTGCTCGTGCGCCGGCGCGACGATCGTGACGTTCCAGACGGCGTGGGCGCCGCGCTCGCGCAGCGCCTGCGCCAGCAGCGCGGTCAGCGCGTCGTGGACGACGACGACGTCGTCCGGGCCCACGGCGCCGACGAGGTCCTCGCTGCGGCGCACGGCCTCGGCGCAGATCTCGCGCTCGGCGCCGCCGAGCTGCGACGGCGCGTCGCCGTCGAGCATGGCCTCCAGGCGCTCGGCCAGCGAGCGGAGCTGCTCGTCGGCCGCCACCTCGAGGGAGCCGCA
>JAXDHQ010000054.1:0-4714 GCA_034664395.1 Solirubrobacteraceae bacterium
GCCCCCCCCGCGCCCCCCACCACGCCATGTCACGTATCGGTGGTGGGCCTAGTAGCCGTTGCCCATCGTCGTGCTGGTGCTCGCCTTCTTGATGACCGTGCCGCTCGGCGAGAGCACGTACCAGACGCCGCCGAACGCCGTGAGGCCCTGGCCGTTGGTGTCGCCGGGCTTGGCGTCGTTCTTGAAGCGGTAGACGGGGTGGCCGCCAAAGGTCACCTGGGTCGTGCCGTCGCTGCGCTTGGTCGTGCCGAGCTTCGACGCCTTCGCGCCGCTGCCCGCCTTGGGCTTGCCCTTGGTGAGCAGGGGTGGCCACGCCTTGGCGCAGGCGCCGGAGCACGAGCTCTTGGTGCCCTTGTCCTTGCCGAACATGTACAGCGTGCGACCAGAGCCGTCGACGATGATCTTGCCGAGCTTCGTCGTACGGGTCTTCACCGTCGCCGGCTTGCTGACGGCCGGAAAGGCGATGGTTGCGGTCACGGCGAGAGCCAGCACGGCCACGCCGAGGATGAGCGCGATGCGCCGCATCGAGACCTCCTAGGGAGGGGTAGCGAACAGACCTACTCCTCCAACAGACGCCGCCGGACCGCCGACCTTCCCCGAAACAGCACGAGCGCAAGTTCTGCGAACGGTCGGCGTTACGGTCGCCATGCGCTCCTACATCGTGTTGGCCGCGATCGTGGCCGGCCTGCTCCTCGCCCCCGCCGCGCCGGCGGCGGTCTTCAAGTCGGGCAACGTCACCGAGCTGGGCAGCCTGCCCGAGGCGGTCGGCGCCATCGGCGCCCGCTTCAGCCCCGACGGCGACACGATGTACGTCACCAGCGCGACCGGGCTGGGGATCTACGACATCTCTCGGCCCGAGTCGCCGCAGCGCCTGAGCCGCCTCCCGCTGCCGCACTTCGAGAACGAGGACGTCGACCTCGGCCGCATCGGCGGTCGGGACTACGTGATCATCACCAACGACCCGAGCTTCACGGGCGTCGGCGTCATCTACGTCATCGACGTCACCGACCCGCGGCTGCCGCGGCTGGCGAGCGCGACGCCGGTCGAGGTCCCGGCGCTCAACGGCGTCGCCGGCACGCCGGGCTCCAACAACGGCCACATCGCCAACTGCATCGCCGGCTGCCGCTGGCTGTGGACGACCGGCTCGTCGGACGGCCTGACCGTCTTCGACATGGCCGACCCGTCGCACCCGGAGTACGTCGGCGTCTTCAAGGTGCCCGGCGGGGGCTTCACCCACGACGTCCACGTCGACGCCGCGGGCATCGCGTGGGTGACCGGCGAGGACGGCACCTTCGGCTACGACACGCGGTCGATCCTCAACCCGCTGGCGCCGCCGCTGCTGTACCGCAGCGACCCGTCGATCGTGAACACTCAGAACAGCGGACCTTCGACCGACCCGGCCTCGGCCAACGGCTCGCCGCTGGACTTCCTGCACCACAACTCCATGCGCACCGACCTGTCGGTGAGCGACGACGGGCGGGTGAGCTCGCGGCCGGGCGGGCTGGGCAACGTGCTGGCGGTCACCGAGGAGGACTACCTGCGCCCCGGCTGCGAGGGCCAGGGCTCGCTGCAGACCTGGCGCATCACCCGGCAGCGCAACCCCGACGGCACCCGCAAGCTCGAGCTGCTGGACCTGTGGACGACGGAGCTCAACGAGCTGATGAGCGCGACCGGGCGCTCGAACCCGCTCGGGCTGCCGACGACGGTCAACTGCTCGGCGCACTGGTTCGACGTCTCGGGCTCGCTGATCGCCCAGGGGTGGTACGACCAGGGCGTCCGCTTCCTGGACGTCTCCGACCCGCGCGCGATCCGGCAGGTCGGCTACTACGTCGACCAGGGCGAGTTCTGGGCGGCCTACTTCGCCCCCAGCGACCCGCGCCGGCGCGTCGTCTACGCGCTCGACGTGGCCGGCGGCATCGACGTGCTGTCGATCGACCGGGGGCGCGCCCGGGACGGGGTCCGAGCGCCCGACCGCGAGATCGCCCGCGAGACGACGCTGACCCGCCACCCGACCTTCGGCTTCGCCTGTCCGCTGGCGCCGGCGTGACCGCAAGTTCCGGGCGCGGGCGTCGTTGTCGACCTCAGCGCTCCGGACTTCCGACAGGACAGGGGTACGGACCGCGGGGCGGCCGGCTCTCCTCCCGGCCGCCCCGCGGTGGCCTCAGTCCAGGCGCCGCTCGGCGGCCCAGCGCGACAGCTCGTGGCGATTGGAGAGCTGGAGCTTGCGCAGGACGGCGGAGACGTGAGCCTCGACCGTCTTGGCCGAGATGCTCAGGCGCAGCGCGATCTCCTTGTAGAGGTAGCCCCGGGCGATGTGGCGCAGGACCTCGCGCTCGCGGGCGGTGAGCTGGTCGAGCTCGCGGTCCTCCTCGCGCCCGCTCGGGACCGGGCCGGCGAACGCGTCGAGGACGAACCCGGCGAGCCGCGGCGAGAAGACGGCGTCGCCGTCCTCCACGCGGGCGATGGCGTCGAGCAGCTCCGCGGTGGCGATGTTCTTGGTCACGTAGCCGCGCGCGCCGGCGCGGATGGTGGCGATGACGTCCTCGGCGGCGTCGGAGGCAGACAGCGCCAGGAAGCGCGTGTCCGGCGCGTGCTCGGCCGCGCCCGCGATGACGGCGACGCCGCCGCCGTCGGGCATGTGGACGTCGAGCAGCACGACGTCGGGCTGGGCCGCGGTGACGAGGGCGACGGCCTCGGCCACGCTCGCGGCCTCGCCCACGAGCTCGACGCGGCCCTCGAGCTCGGCCCGCACCCCGGCGCGGAACAGGCCGTGGTCGTCGACGATGGCCACGCGCGTCACGGCGCCTCCGGCAGGGTCAGCTCGACCTCGGTGCCGCCGCCCGGCGCCGAGTGGATGGCGGCGTGGCCGCCGTGGCGGGCCATGCGCCCGACGATCGACTCGCGCACGCCGCGGCGGTCGGGCGGGACGGCGGCCGCGTCGAAGCCCGGGCCGCGGTCGCGGACGAACACCTGCATCCGGCCGTCGGACGCCTCGGCGTAGACGTCGACCGGCGAGCCGGCGCCGAACTTGGCCGCGTTGATCATCGCCTCGCGGGCGGCGGCGACCAGCGCCTCGCCGCGGCCGTCGAGGTTGAGGTCGCCGACGACCACCACCTCGACGTCGACGCCGTGGGCGCGCTCGACCTCGCCCGCCGCCGCCTCCAGCGCGGCCGCCAGCCGATCTGGATGCCCCTCGCGGCCGGCCAGCCAGGAGCGCAGCTCGCGCTCCTGGGTGCGGGCGAGGGCGGCGACCGCGCGCGGGTCGGCGGCGCGCTTCTGCACCAGCGCGAGCGTCTGCAGCACGGAGTCGTGCAGGTGGGCGCCCATCTCGGCGCGCGCCTGCGAGCGGATGCGCTCCTCGCGCTCGGATGCCAGGGAGCGCGCCAGGCGGACGATCAGCGGGGCGAGGATGATGCCCAGCGCCGCGGCGACGACGACGACGGTGAAGAGGACGTCGCGCGCGGCGCTCAGGGCGCCGGTGGTCTGCAGGAAGACGACGCCGGCGGCGAGCACCAGCACGATGCCCAGCCCGGTGCGGCTGACGACGGCCGCCCGCTCGCGGCGCTCCTCCTCGGGGTCGGCCGGCTCGGGCGTCGGGATCACGAGCCCGCCCGCCCGTGCCAGCGGCTGGGGGCGGGCCGGCGCCACCGACTGGCGCCACAGGAGGGCGCCGCCCCCGGCCACGAGGACGACGGGCCAGACGACCGCGTCGGAGAACCACAGCCCGAGCGCGCGCATGGTGAGGAGGAACGCGAGGGTCAGCAGCCCGACGCCGAGGGCGACCTCGATCGTCGGGCGGCCGCGATGCAGGCGCGCGACCGGCGCCTCGCCCTCGCCCTCGACCGGCATGAGCAGCCAGGCGAGGCCGTAGAGGACGATGCCGACCCCGCCGGCGGTGGCGGCCGCTACGAAGGCGATCCGCACCACGAGGGGATCGACCCCGAGGTGGCGGCCGATGCCGGCGCACACGCCCGCCACGAGCCCGTTGGCGGGATCGCGGCGGAGGGGCTCGCGCGGGCGCGCGGCGGTGCGAGTGGCGGCCATCGACCGTCGATGATGCCAGCGCCGAGGGGCTCAGTCGCGGCGGTCGAGCCCGCTGGCGAGCAGGACCGCGCCGACGACGGCGCAGGCCAGTGGCGCCAGGGCCGCGAAGCGCAGGTCGAGCGCGCCGAGGCGGTCGGCCAGCAGGAGCCCACCGAGGATCAGGATGCCGAGGCCGGCGACGAGGGAGGGGGGGTCGGGGCGGCGCATGCTAGGCGCACGCTCCGTTCGTCTCGCCGTGCTCGCGGTGGAAGCCGCCGTCGAACGCGTGCTGGTCGTCGCGGTGGCTCACGATGAGGGCGCCCACGCCGACGTCGCCGTCGACGATGAGGCGCGGCGTTGCGCTCGGGGCGCTGCGCTGGTCCTCCCAGGCGACGTCGACGCCGCCGCCGCTGCGATCGATGATCGACACTCCGCCCACGCCGACGTGCGCCGCGCTGCTCACGCACACGCCCGGTGCGACGAGCAGGAGCGCCTCGCCCACGCCGATGCCGAGCTTCACGTGGCGGTCGCCCGGGGGCAGGTGGGCGCCGCGCAGGTCCACCACCAGCCGGCCGACGCCGACGCGGTAGGCGTCGCGAACGTCGGTCACGCCGGCCGGGCGGTAGGTGCGCTCGCCGGTGCCGCCCGTGACGTCGATGTCGGCCGCCGACACCACGCCCGCGGGCAGGGC
>JAXDHQ010000055.1:0-7036 GCA_034664395.1 Solirubrobacteraceae bacterium
GTGGTCGAGGGGACGGATCGGCGGCCTGCGGGGGCGTGGCGCGCAGGCCGCCGCGGTCGCCCTACTTGAAGCGGTAGACGATGCGACCGCGGTTGAGGTCGTACGGCGAGACCTCGACACGAACGCGATCGCCGGGCAGGACGCGGATACGGAAGCGCCGCATCTTGCCGGCGAGGTGCGCGAGCACCTCGTGACCCATGTCGAGCTTGACGCGGAAGTTCAGGTTCTTCAGCGCCTCGATGACTTCGCCTTCCAGCTCCACCTTCTCTTCGACGGCCATGGCGTTCACCTCCTTGTTGGCGATTACGGGGGCGGCGCGACGCCTGGGGCGCCGACGCCTTGCATGCAACTCGGGACCGAGAGGATGCCGACGAGGACCGCAGGGCGACGAGGGCGCTCGTCGCAAGCGGTCGATGCCGGCAGTGCTACCCAGTGTACGAGGTCGGGGGCGCCGACCGCGCCAAAAGCTCCGTGTTTGCGGCATCGCCGCCCGGAGGCCCTTGACCCCGCCGCCGGCGGCGCCATACGGTCTCCCCAGACGCGGAACCGAGCCGCAGAGAGCGAGGCCCAGGGATTGCGAGGCCCGCCGCTCTGAGGCCGTGCGGACTCCCTTCGCGGGGAGCCAGCGCGGCGGAGAGCATCCCGAGTGGCTCGGGACCGTGTCGTCTTCTTCTCCGGGCCGCCCTGACGCACCTCTCGGGCCGCCCCCCGCCGCCAGTAGCATCGAGCGATGGCCGACGCCGGCGAGTGGGCGTGACGCAGCGGCGCAAGCGACTGGCCCTGCTGGCCGCCATCCTCGGCTCCTTCGTCGCCGGGCTCGACGCCACCGTGGTCAACGTGGCCCTGCCGGCCATCGAGCGCGACCTCGGCGGCGGCCTCGCCGGCCAGCAGTGGGTCTCCAACGCGTACCTGCTGACGCTCGGGTCGCTGATCCTGGTCGGCGGCTCGCTCGGCGACATCTACGGCGAGCGCCGGGTCTTCTCGATCGGCGTCGCCGGCTTCGGGGCGGTGAGCGTCCTCTGCGCGGTGGCGCCGTCGATCGAGGTCCTCGTCGCCGGCCGCGCCCTGCAGGGCATGTTCGGCGCGCTGCTGACGCCGAGCGCGCTGGCGGTCATCGTGGCCACCTTCCCGCCGGGCGAACGCAGCGCGGCGATCGGGTCGTGGACGGCGTGGTCGGGCATCGCGATGGTCATCGGGCCGCTCGCCGGAGGCTGGCTCGTCGACACCGCGAGCTGGCGCTGGATCTTCGCGGTCAACGTCCCGTTCGTCGTCGCCACGGTGCTGATCGTGCGTGCCGCGGTGCCCGACCGCCCGCCCGTCGAGGCACGCGGGCGCCTCGACGTCGCGGGCGCCGTGCTGTGCGCGCTCGGCCTCGCCGGGCCCGTCTTCGCGCTCATCCACGAGCCGCGCGTCGGCTGGAGCTCGCCGCAGGTGGTCGGACCCCTGGTCGCCGGCGTGGCGCTGCTGGCCGCCTTCCTGTGGCGCGAGGCGCACACGCCCCACCCCATGCTGCCGCTGGGCCTCTTCCGCCGGCGCAACTTCGCCGTGGGGAACCTCGAGACGCTCGCCATGTACGGCGGCCTCAGCGCCGTCCTGTTCTTCCTCGTCCTCTTCCTACAGCAGGTCGCCGGCTACCCGGCCCTGCAGAGCGGGCTGGCGACGCTCCCCATCACCGTCGTGATGTTCACGCTCTCGCGCCGCTTCGGCCGGCTGGCCGACCGCCTCGGGCCGCGGTGGTTCATGGGCGGCGGCCCGCTCGTCGCGGCGGTCGGCCTCCTGGGCCTCCAGCGCCTGCACACCCATTTCGACTACCTCACCGACCTGCTCCCCGCGCTGCTGGTCTTCGCGATCGGGCTGTCGGCGACGGTGGCGCCGCTGACCGCGA
Source organism: Solirubrobacteraceae bacterium (assembly GCA_034664395.1). Taxonomy (GTDB): domain Bacteria; phylum Actinomycetota; class Thermoleophilia; order Solirubrobacterales; family Solirubrobacteraceae; genus JAOPZW01. The sequence continues at coordinate 1,886 of JAXDHQ010000055.1, forward strand.
CCGTGCTCGCCGACGCCGACGAGCACAACGCCGGCATCGCCTCGGGCGTCAACAACGCGATCGCGCGGATCGCGGCGCTGCTGGCGGTGGCTGCCCTGGGCGCCGTGATCGCCGCGCAGTTCCGGGCGACGCTCGACGCCCGGCTCGACGCGCGGCCGCTGTCGCCCGCCGCGGTGCGGGCGGTGCACGCGGTCGAGACGCGCACGCTCGCGCGCCTGCCGCCCGACGCGCTGCCGCGGGCCGAGGCCGCGTTCCTCGCCCGCGCGACCGAGGACGCGTCGGTCAGCGCCTTCCACCGCGGGGTGGGGATCGCGGCGGCCCTCGTGGCGCTCGGTGGCGTGCTCGGCGTGGTCGGCATCCGCAACCCGCGGCGCAGCGTGCCGTCCGAGGACTGCCCGGGCGGCCAGCTCGCGGGCGCCCCGCTGGACGCTGCCCGGACCCGACCGGTCGCCGGCGTCGCCGCCTGAGTCCGCCGGTCAGGCCGCGCGCGCACGCGGCGACCGGCCCGCGCTCGCGTCGCACGCCCGCAGCTCGCCGCGCAGGGCCCGCAGCTCGCGGAACGCCCGCAGCACCACGCGCGGACGCGCGCCCGACGCGCGGCCCGCCGCCCGCGGGCGATGGTGGACCCCGAGCTCGGCGATCCGCGCCCCGCGGCCGCGCGCCACGGTGATCAGCTCGGTGCTGACCATCGCGCCTTCCGTGCGCAGCGGCAGCGACTGGACGAGCTCGCGGCGCATCAGCTTGAACGCGCAGTTGACGTCGCGCAGGGGCACGCCGAACAGGCGGCGCACGAGGACGTTCCACGCGAAGGCGTTGACGATCCGGTGCGGCCGATCCGCGCGGCGCATGCGATACCCGGCGACGATGTCGCCCGACGGAGCCAATGGCACGAAGCTCACGAGCTCGGTCGGGTCGAACTGGAGGTCGGCGTCCATGAGGAACACCCACTCCAGCCGCGCGGCCGCCAGGCCGGTGCGCACGGCACCGCCATAGCCCCGGTTGGCGTCGTGGTGCAGCACGCGCACGCGCGAGTCGCTCGCGGCCCGCGCCGCGGCGATCTCGCGCGTGGCATCCTCGCTGCCGTCGTCGACCACGAGGATCTCGTGCGCGTCGGCGACGAGCTGCGCCGCGAACGTCGCCTCGTCGATGACGCGCTCGATCGTCCTGGCCTCGTCGTGGCAGGGGAGGACGATGGACACCCCGCGCAGGCGCCCCGGGACATGGGGGCGTGCCCCGAGGACGTCGAGGGGGAACGCGTGGGCCATGAGCCCACGATGCGCGCCGCGCCTGAGCCGCGCGCGAAGGCGTCGTTCGCGCGCGCTGCGGGTCGTGTTGAGATCGTGTTGTGTGTGCGACCGGCGACGAGTCGCCGCTCTACGCTCGTGCCATGACGACGGTCGGCAACGGCTCCGGCGAGGGCTACGTACTCGTCGTCGAGGACGACGCCGACCTGCGCGAGGTCATGGCCGGCGCGCTCGCCGCCGACGGCCACGCGGTCGTCCAGGCCGCCGGCGGCGTCGCCGCGCTGGACGCGCTCGCCGCCCAGGCCTTCGACCTCGTCCTGCTCGACATCGCGCTCGGTCCCGGGCCAGACGGCGTCGAGGTGTGCCGGCGCCTGCGGGCCGCGCGCGACGACGCGTACGTCGTGGCGGTCACGGCGCGCGACGGCGAGGCCGACATCGTCCTCGCCCTCGAGGCCGGCGCCGACGACTACGTGACCAAGCCGGTCGGCATCGCCGAGCTGCGCAGCCGCGTGCGCGCGGTCCTGCGCCGCGTGCACCGCAGCGACCGCAACCGCGCGATCCTCGAGCACGGCGCGCTGCGCCTGGATCCCGACGCGCGCCGCGCCGAGCTCTCCGGCGACGAGCTCTCGCTCACCTACTCCGAGTACGAGGTCCTGCACGCGCTGCTGCGCGCGGGCGGGCGCCTGCTGTCGCGCCAGGAGCTGCTCGACGCGCTCTTCGGCGGCCACGAGTTCCGCGACCCGCGCGCCATCGACGTCCACGTGCATCACCTGCGCGAGAAGCTCGCCGCCGCCGGCGGCGGTGTGGACTGCATCGTCACCGTGCGCGGCGCGGGCTACCGGATCGGCGACTAGCGATGCGGGGACCGAGGCTGGGACTGCGCACCCGGTTGGTCGTCGCCCTGATCGCCACGAGCGCGGCCACGCTGGTCGCGGCCATGGCCGCCCTCGTGTCGCCGATGGAGCATCGCCTCGTCGCCGACCGGGTGGCCGCGATGCGCGACGTGGCCCGCACCGCGCGCCTGGCGCTGGCGCGCATGCCGCCGCGGGACCTGCGTCGCGACGTGCTCAACAAGCGCGTGCACGATCTGGCGCGGCGGACCGGCGGGCGCGTCGCCCTGTTCGACGCGCAGGGCCTGGAGCTCTCCGACACCGACCCCGAGCGCCCCGATCCGCGCTCGGGACAGCCCGAGCGCCTGGAGGACGCCGGCTTCGCCCGGGCGGGCGACGTTCGCAGCGGCGCGCGCGACGGCGAGGCGATCGTCATCACCACCGTGCCCTCGCGGCGCGGCCGGCTCACGCTGGTCATCCGCAAGCCGCTCAACGACGCGCGCGCGGCCGCCGCGGTCGTCCGCCGCGCGCTGCCCGTGGCAGGGGGCGTGGCGCTCGCGGTCGCCGTCGGGCTCGGCATCCTCCTGAGCTTCGGGCTGCTGCGCCGGCTGGAACGATTGCGCTCGGGCGCGCGCCGGCTGGCCGAGGAGGGCATCGAGCGGCCGCTCGAGGTGGAGGCCGGCCACGACCAGATCGCCGAGGTCGGCCGCGCGCTGGAGACGATGCGCGTCCGCCTCTACGCCTCCGAACGCGGGCGCCAGGTCTTCCTGTCGACGGCGTCGCACGAGCTGCGCACGCCGCTGGCGTCCCTGCGCGCGATCCTCGAGCTGCTCGACGAGGAGCTCGCCGGCGACGCGCCGAACCTCGGCGTCGCGCGCCATCGCGCCGCCGCGGCCCGCCGCCAGACCGGCCGCCTGACCTCGCTCGCCGGCGAGCTGCTCGACCTCGCCCGCATGGACGCCGACCTGCCGCTCGACGTCGAGACCGTCGAGCTCGCCGAGCTGGCCGGGACGATGACCGCCGAGGCCGAGTCGGCCGCCGCGGCCAGCGGCGTGGCGCTTCGCGTCGACGCGGCGCGACCGGTGTGGGCACGGGCCGATCCGCGCGCGCTGGCGCGGATCCTGCGCGCGCTCCTGGACAACGCGATCTCCCACGGCGCGCCATCGGTCGGATCGGTCACGGTGTCGGTCGACGCCGACGGCGACACGGCGATCGTGCGCGTGACGGACGACGGCCCCGGCGTGCAGGAGTCCGACCACGAGCGCATCTTCGGCCGCTTCGAGCGCGGCGATCGCGACGGCCCCGGGTTCGGGCTGGGCCTCTCGATCGCCCGCGGCCTGGCCCGGCGGATGGGCGGCGACGTGCGGTCCGAGCCGTCGGACTCGGGCGCGTGCTTCGTGACGACCCTGCCCCGGCGCGAGGCCCCCGTGGGCGCCACCTGGCAGGAGCCGCCGGCCGGCGTGCCGGCGGCCTAGCCGCATCGCCACCGGCGCCCGCACGCGGTCCGGCGGGCGCGCGCGACAGACTGCAGCGACCGATGGGCCGGTCCGCCTCCGACGACGACCCGATCCTCGACGCCGCCCGCGCCGCGGTGCTGGAGTTCGGCGTGCGCCGGACCACCGTGAGCGAGGTCGCCCGGCGCGCCGGCGTCAGCCGGATGACCGTCTATCGCCGCCATCCCGACGGCCGGTCGCTCCTGCGCGCGCTCATGACCCGCGAGTTCGGCGCGCTGCTCGAGCGCGCCCAGGACGGCGTGCCCGACGCCGGAAGCGGGCGCGAGCGCCTGGTCGCGGCCGCGGTGCGCACGGTCGAGCTGCTGGTGACCGACCCGCTGCTGCGCCGCCTCCTCGAGGTCGACGCCGAGCTCCTGCTCCCCTACCTCACCGGCGAGATCGGGCGCTTCCAGCGCCTGGCGCGCGAGCTGCTGGCCGCGCAGCTCCGGGCCGGCCAGGCGGACGGCTCGGTGCGCGACGGCGACCCCCGGCTCATGGCGGCCACGTGCGAGCTGGCGGCCCGCGGCCTCGTCCTCGCCGCGCCGGCGCTGCGGCGACCCCAGCGGACGGCCGGCCTGGCCGAGCTGGGGCGCATGCTCGACGCCTATCTGCGGCCGTGAGCGCTCAGGCGGCCACGGCGGCCAGCGCGGCGCGGGCGGCGGGCTCGGCGGCGGCGCGCCAGGCGGGGATGAGCCCGAGGCGCGTGCGGCGATCGAGCAGGTCGGCCTCGGTCAGGCCGAGCTCGCGCTCGACCGCGAAGCGCAGCTCGGCGGCGCACGCCGGGACGCCCGGGGCGAGCGGCTCGAGCAGCTCCGGGTCGCCGTGCGCCAGCGCCGCCACGTCGGCGGCCTCGGCGCCGTAGCGGCGCTCCAGGCGGGTGCGCGCGCCGCCGACCGGCGCGGCGCCGCGGGCGCCGACGAGCGCCAGGCGGTGCGTGACGCACGGCCCCGCGCTCACGTCCGGGCGCGCCGCGATGCGGTCGACCGCGTCCTGGGCCATGCGCCGGTAGGTCGTCAGCTTGCCGCCGACGAGGGTCAGCGTCCCCGTGGCCGGGTCCTCCACGACGGCATGGCGGCGCGAGAGGTCGGCGGTCGGCCCGGCGCCGGCCAGCAGCGGACGCAGTCCGGCGAAGCGCCCGACGACGTCGGCGGGGCCCAGCGGCTCCTCGAGCACGGTCGAGACGACCCCGAGCAGGAACGCCTCGTCGGCCGGCGCGACGGACGGCTCCTCGTCGGGCACGTCGCCCTCGACCGGGTCGTCGGTGAGGCCGACGAGGACGAGGCCGTCGGGCCGGGGCAGCGCGAAGACGTAGCGGTGGCGCTCGCCGGGGACGGGCACCGTGATCCCGCCGCGCGGGTCGCCGAGGCGCTCGGCCGCCACCAGCACGTGCGCGCCGCGGCTCGGTCGCAGCTCCAGGCCCGGCGCCAGCGCGCCGGCCCACACCCCCGCGGCGTTGACGACGTGGCGGGCGCGGACGACGAACCTCTGGCCCGTGCGCTCGTCGCGCGCCGCCGCCTCGCCGCGGCCGACCTCGGTGACCGCCGCGTAGGTGACGATCCGCGCGCCGTGGGCGGCCGCCGTGCG
>JAXDHQ010000056.1:0-17044 GCA_034664395.1 Solirubrobacteraceae bacterium
TCCAACCCGGGCGCCGCCGACGTCGAGGACCTCCTCACGCAGAGCGGCGAGCGCGTCTGGGAGCGCGTGGCGCGGATGGTCGACGAGCTGGGCGACCCGGCGCCGCGCAGCGGCCTGCACGACGTGGGCGCGGTCGTGGGCGCCACGGCCCCCGAGCACCTGGCCCGCGCCCGCGAGCTCATGCCGCGCGCGCCGTTCCTGCTGCCAGGCATCGGGGCCCAGGGCGGGCGGGTCGAGGACCTGGCGCCCGCCTTCCAGCCGGGCCGTGCCGCGGGCCTGGTCACGGCCTCGCGCTCGATCGTCGGCGCCCACGAGCAGCACGGCGGCGAACCCGCCTCCGCCGCCCGCGCCGAGGCCGAGCGGCTGCGCGCGCTGGCGTGGGCGCTCGCCTAGCGAGTCGCCCCGACGCCGTCCCTATGCTCCTCTCAGTCCCATGGCCCGCCGACGCCGCAGCCCCGCACGCTGGCTCGCCCCGCTGGCGCTGATCGCGTGCGCGGGGGCGATCTACACCGTGGTGCACGACCCCACCCCGACGACCGCGCCCAAGCCCGCCGCAGGTGCCGCGCGAGGCGCCGGCACGGCCGCGAGCTCAGGCCCCAAGGCGATCACCGTCCCCCGGCGCCGCCGCGCGTACACGGTCCGGGCCGGCGACACGCTGAGCTCCATCGCGGTGAAGACCGGCGTGCCGCTCTCGACGATCCAGCGCCTGAACCCCAAGCTCGACGCCCAGAGCCTGCACGCCGGCGAGAAGGTCAAGCTGGCGGCCTCGTCGCCGTGACGGCGCCGGGCCGACTCGTGCCGCTCGCCCTCGTGGCGGCCGTCCTGTCGCTTGCGCTGGCGCGCCCGCCCCGGGCGTCCGCCGCCCCGCCGGCGATCCACGCCCCCGCCGCGATCCTGGTCGAGCCGGCGACGGGCGACGTCGTCTTCCAGCGCCAGGCGAGCGCCGAGCGCCCGGTGGCGTCGACGACCAAGCTCATGACCGCCCTGCTCACGCTCGAGCGCGCGCGGCTGTCGCAGACGATGACCGCCGTGCGCTACCGCGCCGCGCCGGCCGAGTCGGTCATCGACCTCAGCCCGGGCGAGCGCCTGACGGTGGCCGACCTGCTGCGCGGCCTGCTGCTGGCCAGCGCCAACGACGCCGCCGCCACGCTCGCGGCGCGCGTCGGCGGCTCGCGGAGCGCGTTCGTGGCGCTCATGAACCTCCGCGCCCGCCAGCTCGGGCTGAGTCACACCCACTACGCCAACCCGATCGGCCTCGACCAGCCGGGCAACCGCTCGAGCGCGGCCGACCTCGTCAAGCTCACGCTCATCCTGCGGCGCAACGCGTTCTTCCGCCAGGTCACCAACCTGCCGCGGGCGACGCTGCGCAGCGGCTCGCACCGGCGCACCGTCGTCAACCGCAACACGCTGGTGCGCGCGGTGCCCGATGTCGACGGCGTCAAGACCGGCCACACCACCGGCGCCGGCTACGTGCTCGTCGGATCGGCGTCGCGCGCCGGCGTGACGGTGATCTCCGTCGTCCTCGGCGAGCCCAGCGAGGACCTCCGCGACGCCGACTCGCTCGCGCTGCTGCGCTACGGCCTGCGCCGCTACCACCGCGTGACCCCGGTGCGCGACGGCCAGGCGTTCGCCGACGTGCCGCTCGCCCACCGCGACGAGCGCGCCCCGCTCGTCGCCGCGGGCACGGTCACGCGCGTCGCGCGGCGCGGCGAGCGGCTGTTCACCCGCGTGCTCGACGTGCCCCCTCAGCTCGACGGTCCGCTGCCGGCGGGCACGCGGGTGGGGACGATCGAGGTGCGCTGGCGCGGGCGCACGGTGGCGCGCGTCCCGCTCGTCACGCGCACGCCCGTCGCCGCCGCGTCGGTGTGGCAGCGGGCCGACGACCTGCTCGGCCGGACCCTGACCGTGGCCCTCGTCGTCCTCGCACTCGCTAGCCTGCAACTGGTCCTCCTGCGGCGCCGTGCGGTCAGACGCCGTCGCCGCCAGGCAGGGCCGACAGGGGTCGCATGATCATCACCGTCACCCTCAACGCGGCGATCGACAAGTCCCTCTCGGTGCCCAACTTCCGTCTCGGGCGCCGACACCGGACCGTCGAGCAGACGACCATGCCAGGCGGCAAGGGGGTCAACGTCGCCCGCACCCTCAAGACGCTCGGCCAGCCCGTGGTCGCCACCGGCTTCGCCGGCGGGGCGACCGGCACGCGCATCGTCGAGCAGCTCACCGAGGAGTCGATCCTCAACGACTTCGTCCGCATCCGCGAGGAGTCGCGCACCAACACCGCCGTCCACGACCCGACCAACGGCGAGACGACGGAGATCAACGAGCGCGGCCCGGCGGTCAGCGCCAAGGAGATCGAGCTCTTCCGCGACAAGCTGCTCTACCTCGCCCGCGGCGCCGACGTCGTCGTGTTCGCGGGCTCGCTGCCGCGCGGCGTCGACCCCGACGTCTACGCCCAGCTCATCAAGGAGCTGCGCAAGATGGGCGTGCAGACCGTGGTGGACGCCGACGGCGACCCGATGCGCCTGGCCGTCCGCGCCGAGCCCGACGTCGTCTCGCCCAACGTGCTCGAGGCCGAGGAGCTCGTCGGCCACGAGTTCAACGACGACGAGGACCGCGTCATCGCCGTGCGCGAGATGATCGCGCTCGGCGCTCGCGAGGCGATCATGACGCTGCCCGACGGGTGCGTGGCCTGCGTCCTCGTCGACGGCGCTCGGATCATGCACCGCGTCTGGATCGAGCCGCGCGAGGCGGTCGCGGCGGTCGGCGCCGGCGACGCCTTCCTCGCCGGCTTCGTGGCCTCGCGCTACACGGGCTCGGGCGCCGCCGAGTGCCTGCGCTTCGGGGTCGCGTGCGGGGCGGAGTCCACGCAGCGCCTGGGCGCCGGCCTCATCGACGCCCGCGCGGTCGAGCGGCTCCTGGGGGAGATCGAGGTCCAGCGCCTCGACGCCCCCGCCGAGGTCGGATAGCGGGCGCCGGCGGTGCTCGGCCTGCCGGACGGCATCACCGCGTGCCTGTTCGACCTCGACGGCGTCCTCACGCGGACGGCCGAGGTCCACGCCCGCGCCTGGAAGCAGGTCTTCGACGAGTTCCTGCAGCGCTGGGCGCAGCGCCACGGGACGCGCTACGTCCCGTTCGACCTCCACGACGACTACGACGCCTACGTCGACGGCAAGCCGCGCCTGGACGGGGTGCGCGACTTCCTCGCCTCTCGCGGGATCGAGCTCCCCGAGGGCGGGCCGGACGACCCGCCCGACGCCGAGACCGTCAACGGGCTGGCCCAGGCCAAGAACGACCTCGTCCTGCGCCTCATCCGCGAGCAGGGCGTCGAGGCCTTCGAGGGCTCGGTCCGCTACCTGCACGCCGCCCGCGACGCCGGGCTGCGCCGCGCCGTGGTGTCCTCGAGCCACAACTGCCACGACGTCCTCGTCGCGGCGGGGATCAAGGACCTGCTCGAGGCGCGCGTCGACGGCGTGACCGCCGAGGAGCAGCACCTGCGCGGCAAGCCCGCGCCCGACATGTTCGTGGCCGGGGCGCGGGCGCTCGGCGTGGCGCCGGCGCAGGCCGCCGTCTTCGAGGACGCGCTCGTCGGCGTGCAGGCCGGTCACGACGGCGGCTTCGGCTTCGTCGTCGGCGTCGACCGCGCCGGCCAGCGCGACGCGCTGCTGGCCCACGGCGCCTCGATCGTCGTCGAGGACCTGGCCGAGCTGCTGTGATCACGCACCCGAGCTTCGCGGTCGAGCCCTGGTCGGTGACCGAGGAGCGCCTGGACCTCGACGTCCTCGCCCAGAGCGAGTCGGTCCTCGCGCTGTCCAACGGCCACATCGGCCTGCGCGGCAACCTCGACGAGGGCGAGCCGTTCGGGCTGCCCGGCACCTACCTCAACGGCTTCTACGAGATCCGCCCGCTGCCCTACGCCGAGGCCGGCTACGGCTACCCGGAGGAGGGCCAGACGATCGTCGACGTCACCAACGGCAAGATCATCCGGCTGCTGGTCGACGACGAGCCGCTCGACGTCCGCTACGGCACGGTGCTCGCCCACACGCGCACGCTCGACCTGCGCGCGGGGGTGCTGCGGCGCGAGCTGCACTGGCGCTCGCCGGCCGGGCGCGAGATCAAGGTCCGCTCGACGCGCCTGGTCTCGTTCGTCCAGCGCTCGGTGGCGGCCATCCGCTACGAGGTCGAGCCGACCGACGGCGAGACGCGCGTGGTCGTGCAGTCCGAGCTGGTGGCCAACGAGCCCGTGCCCGTCCAGACCGCCGACCCCCGCGCCGCGGCGGCGCTGCGGGCGCCGCTGGTGTCCGAGCTGCACGCGGTCCACGACCTGCGCGCCGTGCTCGTGCACCGCACGCGGGCCAGCGGCCTGCGGATGGGCGCGGGGATGGACCACGTCGTCGAGGGCCCGCAGGGGACGGTGACGACCACCGAGTGCTCGCCGGACCTCGGCCGCATGACGGTCAGCGCCGAGGTCGGCGACGGCGAGACGCTGACCGTGACCAAGCTGCTGGCCTACGGGTGGTCGAGCCAGCGCTCGCTGCCGTCGGTGCGCGACCAGGTCGACGCCGCCCTGGCCTCGGCGGCGCGCACCGGGTTCGACGGGCTGCTCGAGGAGCAGCGCGCCTACCTGGACGACTTCTGGGATCGCGGCGACGTCGAGCTCGACGGCGACCCCGAGCTGCAGCAGGCCGTGCGGTTCGGGCTCTTCCACACGCTGCAGGCGGCGGCCCGGGCCGAGCGCCGCGCGATCCCGGCCAAGGGCCTGACCGGCACCGGCTACGACGGGCACGTGTTCTGGGACACCGAGACCTACGTCCTGCCCGTCCTCACCTACACCGCGCCGCACGCCGTCCACGACGCCCTGTGCTGGCGCCAGTCGACGCTCGACCTCGCCCGCGAGCGCGCCCGCCAGCTCCGGCTCGACGGCGCCGCCTTCCCGTGGCGCACGATCCGCGGCCAGGAGTGCTCGGCGTACTGGCCGGCGGGGACGGCCGCCTTCCACGTCAACGCCGACGTCGCCGACGCGGTCGTGCGCTACCTGCACGCCACCGGCGACGAGGAGTTCGCGGCGGGCCCCGGGATCGAGCTCGTGGTCGCCACCGCGCGGCTGTGGCGGTCGCTGGGCCACCACGACGCCGGGGGCGCGTTCCACATCGACGGCGTCACCGGCCCCGACGAGTACTCCGCGATCGGCGACGACAACATCTACACCAACGTCATGGCGGCCCGGAACCTGACCGCCGCCGCGGACCTGTGCGCCAGCCACCAGCGCGAGGCGCAGGCGCTCGCCGTCGACGACGAGGAGATGGCGCAGTGGCGCGACGCCGCGGCGGCCATGAGCGTGCCCTACGACGAGGATCTCGGCGTCCACCAGCAGTCGGCCGGCTTCACGCGCCACGAGCCCTGGCACTTCGACGAGACCGGCCCCGACGACTACCCGCTCCTCCTGCACTTCCCGTACTTCGACCTGTACCGCAAGCAGGTGGTCAAGCAGGCCGACCTCGTGCTCGCCCTGCTGCTGCGCGGCGACGTCTTCACCCCCGAGGAGAAGGCGCGCGACTTCGCCTACTACGAGCGCCTGACCGTCCGCGACTCGTCGCTGTCGGCGTGCGTCCAGGCGATCGTCGCCGCCGAGGTCGGGCACCTCGAGCTCGCCTACGACTACTTCGGCGAGGCCGCGCTCATGGACCTCTCCGACCTCGAGCACAACACGCGCGACGGGCTGCACGTGGCGTCGCTGGCCGGCACGTGGCTGGCCGCCGTCGCCGGCTTCGGCGGCTTCCGCGACCACGACGGCGTGTTCTCGTTCCAGCCGCGGCTGCCGCCCCACATCGAGCGGCTCGCCTTCGGCCTGCTGCTGCGCGGGCGCCGCGTCCGGGTCGAGGTCGTGCCCGGCGAGGCGCGCTACGACCTGCTCGACGGCGAGCCGCTGGAGCTCCGCCACGACGGCGTCGCGTTCACGTTGGAGCAGGGCTCCCGGCAGGTCCACGCATGGCTCGCGCCGCGGCCCGGGCCGCCCCCCGAGCAGCCTCCGCATCGGGCCCCGAACCGGCGTCGGCCACGGCCTTCGGACTGACCCCCGGAGCGGTGCTAAGGTGGAATCCTCGTGGTCTGCCGCCGCCACAGACCCGACGTATCGCCGTTCCCACGACCCCGCCTGCGCGGGGTCTTCTCGTCCGCACGCGACCCTAGGATGCACTGATGGAGATCGAGATCGGCCGCGGGAAGAAGGCCCGCCGCGCCTACGGCTTCGACGACGTCGCGATCGTTCCGTCGCGGCGCACGCGCGACCCCGACGACGTCGACATCTCCTGGAAGCTCGGCGACTACCGCTTCGAGCTGCCGCTGCTCGCCTCGGCGATGGACGGCGTCGTCTCGCCGGACACCGCGAAGATCATCGGCCGTCTGGGCGGCCTGGCGGTGCTCAACCTCGAGGGCATCTGGACGCGCTACGAGGACGCCGACGAGCTGCTGGAGCGCATCGCGCAGCTCCCGCGCGACGCGGCCACGCGCGAGATGCAGGCGATCTACCAGGAGCCGGTCAAGCCCGAGCTCATCCGCCGGCGCATCGAGGAGATCAAGGCCGAGCCGGGCGTCGTGTGCGCGGCGTCGCTGACGCCGCAGCGGGTCGGTCGCTACTACGAGCTCGCGCTCGAGGCGGGCCTCGACATCCTCGTCATCCAGGGCACGGTCGTCTCGGCCGAGCACGTGTCGCAGACCACCGAGCCGCTCAACCTCAAGGAGTTCATCCGCGAGGTCGGCGTGCCCGTCATCGTCGGCGGCTGCGCCAGCTACCACACCGGCCTGCACCTCATGCGCACCGGCGCGGCGGGCGTGCTCGTCGGCGTCGGCCCCGGCGCGGCGTGCACGACGCGCGGCGTCCTCGGGCTCGGCGTCCCGCAGGCGACCGCTATCGCCGACGTGGCCGGCGCCCGCTCGACGCACATGCTCGAGACCGGCGAGTACGTCCAGGTCATCGCCGACGGCGGCATGCGCACCGGCGGCGACGTCTCCAAGGCGATCGCCTGCGGCGCCGACGCGGTCATGATCGGCTCGCCGCTGGCCCGCGCCCACGAGGCGCCCGGGCACGGCTTCCACTGGGGCATGGCCACGTTCCACCCGTCGCTGCCGCGCGGGGCGCGCGTGCAGACGGTGCAGAACGGCTCGCTGGAGGAGATCCTCATCGGGCCCGCCCACGAGAACGACGGCACGTTCAACCTGATGGGCGCCCTGCGCACCTCGATGGCGACGTGCGGCTACAAGGACCTCGCCGAGTTCAACCGGGCCGAGCTCATGATCGCCCCCGCCCTGCAGACCGAGGGCAAGTCCCTGCAGACCTCGCAGGGGGTGGGCATGGGCTCGCGTGGCGCGGCGGCATCGTCGTCCGGTCCGGGCAAGACGAACGGCAACGGCGCTCCCGCCGACAAGACCCCGGCACTGACGGGCTCCGGAGCCGAGTGAGGCTCGGGCTCTCGGATCGTCGGGGAGGCGAGGGCCAGCGGTGAGTGAGCATGGCCTGGTGACGGCGGCAACGGCGGGCACCGAGCTCGCCGACGAGCGCGCGCCGATCGAGGCGCCGCGGTCGGTCGACGAGGTCGTGGTCCTCGACTACGGCGGGCAGTACTCCCAGCTCATCGCGCGCCGGGTGCGCGAGTGCGGCGTCTTCAGCGAGCTGCTGCCCCACCACGTCGGGGCCGAGGAGGTCGCGCGGCGCCGGCCCACGGGCCTGATCCTCTCCGGCGGCCCGGCCTCGGTGTACGCCGACGGCGCGCCGCGGCTGGATCGCGAGCTGCTCGAGCTCGGCATCCCGGTGCTGGGCATCTGCTACGGCATGCAGCTCGTGGCGGCCTCGCTCGGCGGACGCGTCGAGGGGGCCGAGGTGGGGGAGTTCGGGCGCTCGCGGCTGACCGTCCGCGAGCCCGGGACGCTGCTGGCCGGCCTGCCCGCCGACCAGACGTGCTGGATGTCGCACCGCGACACCGTCTTCGAGCCCCCGCCCGGGTTCACGGCGCTGGCGTCGTCGACCGAGTCGCCGGTGGCGGCGTTCGAGTCCGCGCAGCGGCGCGTCTACGGCATCCAGTTCCACCCCGAGGTCGTCCACACGCCCTTCGGGCAGGACATCCTCAAGACGTTCCTGCGGGACGTGTGCGACTGCGACATGGCGTGGTCGCCGGCCTCGATCGTCGAGGAGCAGGTGGCGCGGATCCGCGCCCAGGTCGGCGACGCGAAGGTCATCTGCGGCCTCAGCGGCGGGGTCGACTCGTCGGTCGCGGCGCTGCTCGTGCACCGGGCGATCGGCGACCAGCTCACGTGCGTGTTCGTCGACCACGGCCTCATGCGCAAGAACGAGGGCGAGCAGGTCATCTCCGCCTTCCGCGACACGTTCAAGGTGCCGCTGGTGGCCGTCGACGCCGAGGAGCGCTTCCTGGAGAGGCTGCGCGGCGTCTCCGAGCCCGAGCACAAGCGCAAGATCATCGGCGCCGAGTTCATCCGCGTCTTCGAGGAGGAGGCGGCCCGCATCGGCGACGCGCATTTCCTGGTCCAGGGGACGCTGTACTCCGACGTGATCGAGTCCGGCGGCGGCACCGGCGCGGCGACGATCAAGTCCCACCACAACGTCGGCGGCCTGCCCGACGACCTCCAGTTCGAGCTCGTCGAGCCGCTTCGCGCGCTGTTCAAGGACGAGGTCCGCGCGGTCGGCGCCGAGCTCGGCCTGCCCGAGCGCCTGGTGTGGCGCCAGCCGTTCCCGGGGCCGGGCCTGGCGATCCGCATCGTCGGCGGCGAGGCGACCAAGGAGCGCCTCGACCTCCTGCGCGACGCCGACTTCATCCTCCAGGACGAGATCCGCAAGGCCGGCCTCTACCGCGAGCTGTGGCAGTCCTTCTGCGTGCTGCCCGACGTCCGCACGGTCGGCGTCCAGGGCGACGAGCGGACCTACGGCTACGTCGTCGTCATCCGCGCGGTCACCAGCGACGACGCGATGACCGCCGACTGGGCGCGCCTGCCCTACGACCTGCTCGAGCAGATCGCGGCGCGGATGATCGGGGAGCTGCGCGAGGTCAACCGGGTGGTGCTGGACATCACGTCGAAGCCTCCCGGCACCATCGAGTGGGAGTGATCTGAGGGGCGTCTCGCCGCCCCTGGCGGTCCGACCACCGGCCGGTCGACCGACCGGCCGGCGGTGCCCGTCGGGGTCGGGCCGTGCGAAGCACTGTCCCGACCCCTGCGTCCTTGCCAGGGACGACGATCCGCACCTCAGATCCACCGCCGGCGCGAAGCACGCGGCGCGGGATGCGTACGCTTCGCGCGTGACCGACGACGAGATCCGATCCCTGGTCGCCGAGCTGCCCGACGCCGGCGACCTGCTGCAAGCGCCGCGCGGCTACGCCGTGCGGTCGCGCCCCGATACCGGCACCGCCGAGGCGGCCGGCACCACGGTCAAGGACGTCGACGCCTGGGTGGTCGCCAACCGCGGCCAGCTTCGCACCGCCCGCGCCCAGGCCTCCGGCGGCGTCCGCCCCGGCCGCCGCGTCGCGCCGCCGCCGTCGGCCCCGCAGCGCGTGTACGTGCTCCCGGCGGACGTGCTCGCAGACTGACGCCGAGGCCGCTCATCCGCGATCGTCACCTGCGCTGGGACGGCTGCCACAACGTCCGCGACCTCGGCGGGCTCCCGACGGTCGACGGCGGGCGCACGCGGTGGGGCGCCGTCGTGCGCGCCGACGCGCTGGACCGCCTCACGCAGGCCGGCTGGGCGGCCCTTTGGGAGCACGGCGTGCGGACGGTCGTCGACCTGCGCAACGACGACGAGCTCCGCACCGACCTCGCGCCGCGGCCGACGGGGATCGACACCGTGCACGTCGCGCTGGACGGCGTCTACGACACCGAGTTCTGGGACCACTGGGCCAGCGGCCCGCAGTTCGGCACGCCGCTCTACTACGGACCCTTCCTCGAGCGGCTCCCCGAGCGGGCGGCGCGCGCCGTCGCCGCGATCGCGCGCGCGCGGCCCGGCGGCGTGGCGTTCCACTGCGGCGTCGGGCGCGACCGCGCCGGCCTCGTGTCCATCCTGGCGCTGGCGCTCGTCGGCGTCGCGCCCGAGGACATCGCCGACGACTACGCGCTCAGCGCCGCCAATCTGATCGCCTACTTCGCGGCGGCGGGCGAGGTCGACCAGGGCCCTGAGCTGGATGCGTACCTCGCCGGCCAGGGGACCTCGGCGCGGGACGTCGTCGTGGAGCTCCTGGCGACGCTCGACGTGGCCGTTCATCTGGCCGCGGCCGGCCTCGCCGGCGACGACCTCGCGGCGCTGCGCGCGCGCCTGCTCGAGCCCTCGCGCTGACGGACTTCTCCCTGCAAATCGGCCTCGTATCGGAGCCGGGTGGACCTTGCCGGTGCCGGCTCGCCCACCTCGTTCGGGCGACGTAACCGAACCTTATTCTGCTCACAACAGATCCCGAGCTACCGTCCCGGCGCCGTGGCAATCGCGGCTCGACGCCCACCCTCGCGCCTTCGTGCGCTCGCGCTGCTCGCCGCGCTCGTATGGCTCCTCGCCGGGCTCGCCGGCGTGGCACGCTACGTGCACGCCTACTGGCTCTACCGGGGCTTCCCGCCGCCGGCGACCCCGCACGGGGTCGCGAGCGGCTCGACCGAGCGCATCAGCTTCTACTCGCGGGCGCTGCACCACGAGCGCAGCTACCTCGTCTACGTGCCGCCGCACTACGCCGCGGACGCCGAGCGGGGGATGCGCTTCCCGGTCATGTACCTGCTGCACGCCCCGCCCGGGCGCCCCGACGGCTACCTGCAGGCGGGGGCGCTGGGCGTCGACGTCAGCATCCTGCTCGCCCGTCACGAGATCCGCCCCGCGCTGTACGTCATCCCGTTCGGCAAGAGCGGCACCTACGGCAACGACACCGAGTGGGCGAACACCCGCTCCGGGCGCTACGAGAGCTTCGTCCTCGACGTGGTGCGCGACGTCGACCACCGGTTCCCGACCCTGCGCGGGCGCCAGTACCGCGGGATCGCGGGCCTCTCGGAGGGCGGCTACGGCGCGGTCAACATCGCGCTGCACCACCTCGACGAGTTCAGCGTCGCCGAGAGCTGGTCGGGCTACTTCGTGCAGACGCGGACGGGGCCGTTCGTCCACGCGACGCCCGCCGAGCTCTACGCCAACAGCCCCGGCCTCTACCTGCCGCGCCTGGACGGGGCGATCCACCGGATGGGGCTGCGCGCCTACCTCTACCAGGGCGTCAAGGACGAGATCCGCCCGTTCCGCATCCGCACGTTCGGCGGTCAGCTCCGCCAGGCCGGCGCGTACGTGCGCTGGGGCTTCTTCCCCGGCGGCCACGACTGGGGCCTGTGGCGCCACCAGATGCCGCACATGCTGCGGATCGCCAGCCGCTGGTTCTCGCAGTCGCCGAGCCGCCACGGCGCCAGCCCGCTGCACGGGATCGGCCGCCCCGAGCACCCGCGCGCCGGGCACGCGAACCCGACGAGCCCCGACCACCGCACGGGCCGCCACCGCCGCCGCGGAGTGCGGGCGTGACCGGCTCGTCGCGAACGCCGCTGTGGTGGCGGGTGCCGGCCGGGGCCGGCACCGCGTTCGCAGCGATCCTGACGCTGTCGTCGTCGCTGTCGCCCAACGTCCAGTCCCGCGAGCGGCTGCTCGAGGGGTTCGAGCCGGCGACCGCGCAGGCCGCGGCCCACGCCGCCGGCGTGGCCGGCGCGATCGTCCTGCTCGCGCTCTCGTGGGGCGTCATGCGCGGCCGCCGCCGCGCCAGCCACGCCGCCGTGGCCGTGCTCGGCGTGCTCGCCGGCGTGCACGCGGTCAAGGGCCTGGACTACGAGGAGGCGCTCATCGGGATCTCGCTGGCGATCGTGCTGCACCTGGGGATGCGAGCCGCGGCGCGGGGGACCGCGCCTGGGCGCGCGGCGCTCGCCGGGCTCTTCGTGCTCGTCGCCGTGAGCGCGGCCTACGCCACGACGGTGACGATCCTGCTCGTCTCGGGCCGGTCGCCGGGCGTCGGCCCCGCGCTGGACCGCGCGGCGAGCGGACTCGTCGGCGGAGCGCTGCCGCTGCCGCCCACGGCGCGCACCTGCGTGCACGTGCTCATCGGGATCGCGGTCGTCGCGCTCGTGCTGTGGCTGCGCGCGCTGCTGGCCCCGGCGCTGGCCCAGGACGGCCACGACGACGCCGAGCACGAGCGCGCCGCGGCGATCGTCGCCGAGCACGGCGACGACTCGATCGCGCCGTTCGTCCTGCGCGCCGACAAGGCGTTCTTCTTCGCCCGCGGCGGCGTCCTCGCCTACCGGACGCTGCGCGAGACCGCCGTCGTGTCCGGCGATCCCGTGGGGCCGCCGGGCGCGGCGCCCGCCATCCTCGACGCGTTCCTCGCCTTCGCGACCAAGCGCGGCTGGGACGTCGTCGTGACCGGCGCCGGCGAGACCCACCTGGAGGGCTACCGCGCCCTCGGCCTGCGCACGATGCGGATCGGGACCGAGGCGGTCGTCGACCCGGCCGCGCTGTCGCTGGGGGGCCGGCGCCACCGCTCGCTGCGCAAGGCGGTCGGGCGGGTCGAGCGCCGCGGCTGGACGGTGCGGGTCGTCGCCGCCACCGAGCTCCACCGTGGCCTGCAGGAGGAGGTGCTGGCGGTCGAGCGCGCCTGGCGCGCGTCGCAGCGGCGGCTGCTCGGCTTCGCCATGGCCATGGACCGCCTGTGGGGCGCCGCCGAGGACGCGCGCGACGTCTACGTGCTGGCCCGCAACCCCGAGGGCGAGCTGCGCGCCTTCCAGCGCTACGTGAGCTACTGCGGCGGCCTGTCGCTCGACGCCATGCGCCGGCTCGACGACGATCCCAACGGCATCAGCGAGACGCTCGTCGTCGCCGCGCTCGACCACGCGCGGGAGCAGGGGCTGGCCGAGGTGTCGCTGAACTTCTCGGGCTTCGCGCACCTGATGGTGGCCGACGCGCTGGCGGGCCGTGGCGCGCGCCTGGGGCGCTGGGCGCTGCGCCGGCTGCAGGGGCACTTCCAGCTCGAGCGGCTGGCGCGCTTCAACGCCAAGTTCGACCCGCTCCCGCGGCCGCGTCACCTGGTCTACACCGGCCGCACCCGGCTTCCGCTGGCGGCGCTGCGCGTGATGCAGGCCGAGGCCTACGTCAGGGCGCCCCGCTCACGCCCACGCCGCGGCGCGTGGCAACCCCGGCGCCATCCGGTCGCGTCCGGGACGATGGTATGAGCGCGGCCAGGGCCATCAGCCCGCATGCCAGCCACGTCGCGCCGCGGTCGAGCTGGGGCCAGACGTGCCCGCCGAGCGGCTCCGACGCGGTGATCGCATCCGACGCGGCGCCCGAGGCGAACAGCACGACCCACGCGATCGCGGCGATCGCGAGCGCCCGCGCCGCGCGCGAGAGCTCGGTGATCATCGTCAGCGCGACGCCTGCGGCCAGTCCCGCGGACAGCCACGCGACGGCGACGCGGACCAGCGGCTGGGCGTCGCCGCCGGCCAGGCGCTGCAGCGGGAGCGACGCCGGCACGCGCGGGCCGGCCGCGAGCGCGCCCAGGTCGCGCAGCAGGTACAGCCAGCCGACTCCGGCGGCCGTGGCGGCCACGACGAGCAGCGTCGCGCCGGCGCCGTGGGCCGGGCGGCGGGGCGCCGACCGGCGCAGGGGGTACGACTCGAGCATCGCCACGCACCTCCACGATACGGCCAAGGGCGGCCCGGCCGCGTGACTTCCCTCGCCTGGGGCCTGGCCCTCGCCCTCGTCGCCTCGGTGGCGCTCAACGCGTCCTACCTGCTCCAGCACGCGGGCTCCACCGCGGGCGCGATCGAGATCACGCCGCGGCGTCCGGTGGCGACGCTCGCCTCGCTGCTGCGCTCGCCGCTGTGGGCCCTCGGCGCGGTGCTCGGCGTCACCGGCTGGGCGCTGCACGTCGGCGCGCTGTCGCGCGCTCCGCTCTCGCTGGTGCAGGCGTTCGTGGCCGGCGGACTGGCGCTCACCGTGCCGATGGCGGCGATCGGCCTCGGCCACCGAGCGCGCCCCGACGAGCGCCGCGCCGCCGGCCTGATGGTCGCGGCGCTGGTGCTGCTGTCGCTCGGCCTCCACGGGGCCGGCCGTCACGCCGCGTACTCGCCCGTCGTGCTCGGCGGCTACCTGGCGGCGCTGGGGGCGGTCGCGGCGGTGCTCGCCGTAGCGGACAGCGGCGCGCGGCGGGCCGCGGCGCTCGGGCTGGCCGGCGGCACGCTCTACGGCGCCGCCGACCTGGCGATCAAGGCGCTGACCCGGCACGGCGTGGGCTCCGCGCTGACGTCGCCGTGGGTCGTGGCGGCCGCCCTGGCCACGATCGGGGCGTTCTTCGCCTTCCAGCGCGGCCTGCAGCTCGGGCGCCCGGTGACGGTCATCGCGCTGATGACCGCGGCGACGAACGTCACGTCGATCGCCGGCGGGTTCGTCGTGTTCGGCGATCCGCTCGGCCGCACGCCGCTCCTGGCCGTGCTCCACGCGATCGGCTTCGGGCTCGTGGCGGTCGCGGCCTGGCGGCTGGCGCCGAGCCAGGCGTCGCTGACGGCGGGCACGCTGACACCCGCCGCGGGGGCGAGCGAGGGCTAGGGCGGTCAGCGCTCGCTCGCCGCTCGCGTCGGTCTCCGCGTTTGCGCTTGCGGCGCTGCGCGGCGCATGGCATCGAGGGGAGCGGAGTGGGCGGCGCCTCGGGGAGCGGGCCGTCGTCCTCGCGCGAGCGTGCTCGGCGAATTTGTCACCTCCCAGGTGACATTTTCGCCGTTTGCCTGGCGCCGGGGGTGGTTCGCGACGGCGATCACGGTGATCGTCACGACTCTGCGCAGCGTCTGCGCTCCCTTCGGCCGTCAACGCTGACCACCCCCCGGCGAGCCCGGCGGTCTGCGCCGGAAGCCACCCGGAGCGTCACGACACTCCCCGACTCTGCTTCCCCTCGGTGCCCTGCGTCGCGCAGCGCCGCCCGCGATCGAGGTGAGCGCACGAGCGAGCGTCCCTGGTCCGGGCACCTGTCGCCGCTCGTGGGCGGCGGCTGGCCCGCAACCGGCAATGACCGGTGGAGCCGGCCGGCCAACGCCTCCAGGCACCGCCCACGTTGGGCGTCGATGGCCGAGCATCTGCGGCCATCGACTGGAGGCCGGGGCATCGGCCCGAGCAAACCCTGCGACGCGACGTCCGCCGCCGACGGCGGCCGGTAGCCCGAGCCGCAAGCGCGGCGCGGACGCCGAGACGCCGAGCAGCGCCACCGGCCGCGGACTGGGTGGGGCCGGGCGCCCGTCCGACGGACACTGAGCGAAGCGTCCGGCGGATGGGTCAACCCGGCCCCACCCGACCACCAACGCTCACCGAACTGCCACGGCCGCCGCCGCGGCCCCGAGCGTCGCCTCGGCCACCCGGCGCACCTCGCCGGGCGTGAGGTCCGGCGACATGGGAAGCGAGAGCTCGCGCGCGGCCCAGCTCCGGGCCACCGGGACGTCGTCCAGCGTCGTCGCGCCGCGGAACGGCGGCTGGTCGGGGACGGACGGGCTGTAGTGCACCCCGGTCTGCACGCCTTCCCGCGCGAGCCGGCGCGCGGCGCCGTCGCGATCGTCCAGGCGGATCGGGAAGAGGTGGAAGACGCACGAGCCGTCCTCGCGCTCGTCGAGCAGCGCGACCTGTCCGTCGAGCAGCTCGCGGTAGGTCGCGGCATGCCGCCGGCGCGCCGCGTTCCAGCCGTCGAGGTGCGGCAGCTTGATGCGCAGGAAGGCCGCCTGCAGCTCGTCGAGTCGCTCGTTGTAGCCGGCCACGACGTGCTCGCCCTTGGCTCGCTGGCCCACGTTGCGCAGCTCCCGCGCCCGTCGGGCCAGGCCGGCGTCGTTCGTGCAGATCGCGCCGCCGTCGCCCAGGGCGCCGAGGTTCTTGGACGGATAGAAGCTCACGGCAGCGGCCAGGCCGAGGCCGCCGGCACGACGCCCCTCCCACGTCGCGCCGTGGGCCTGGGAGGCGTCCTCGAAGAGCGCGAGCCCGCGGCGCCGCGCGAGCTCGCCGAGGGCATCCATGTCGCAGACCTGACCGTAGAGGTGGACGGCGAGGAGCGCCGCGGTGCGGTCGCTGGTCGCGGCCGCCGCCGACTCGGGATCGATGAGCCCGGTGCCCTCGTCGACGTCGCAGAAGACGGGCGTGGCGCCGGCGTGCAGGACGCCCAGCGCCGAGGCGATGTACGTGTGGGCCGGGACGACGACCTCGTCGCCGCGACCAATCCCACCCGCCCGCAGGGCCAGCGTGAGCGCGGCCGTGCCCGACGCGACGCCGACGCAGTGGCGCGCCCCGCAGTAGGCGGCGAACTCGTGCTCGAACGCGTCGACCTCGGCGCCGAGGATGAAGCCGCTCGAGGCGACGACGCGATCGTGGGCGGCGCGCAGCTCGCCGGCGATCGACGCGTGCAGGCGGTCCAGGGTGACGAACGGCACGGGGTCGCCCATGCGCACCTAACGCGCCCGGGCCACCGAACCTGTCGCCGGCGCTAGGCGCCGGGATGCGCCAGCAGCTCGGTCAGCGTGAAGTCGAGGTCCTCCCCGAAGTGCTGGCGCATCCGCATCCGCAGCGAGAAGTAGTGCCGCTTGGCCTCGGAGTGACGCCCACGACGGAGCTGCAGCGCGAGCAGCTCGCGATGGACGGGGACGTCGAACGGCTCGAGCTCCGCGAGCCGGCCGAGGTGCGCCGCCGCGGCGTCGAGGTCGTGCGCTCGCGACGCGAGGCCGGCCAGCGTGCGCAGCGCCTCGGCGACCAGGCTGCGCAGCCGGTCGCGCTCGGCGAAGGCCCACTCGGAGTACGGCTCGTCGGCCATGAAGTCCCCGCGGTAGAGCTCGGCCGCCGCGCTGAGCGAGGCCTGCGCGCCCGCGTCGCCGCGGGCGCCGGCGGCCAGCCCCGCAGAGACGAGCGACTCGAATCGATCGACGTCGATCTCCATCCGCGTCGTGTCGAGGCGATAGCCGCCGCTCTCGGCGACGATGAAGGCCGAGGCCGTGCGCTTGCGGCGTCCCGGCTCGAGGTGGTTGCGGACGA
>JAXDHQ010000057.1:0-16509 GCA_034664395.1 Solirubrobacteraceae bacterium
ATGCACACGACCACGCGCGGCGCGGCGGCGGCGACCATCTCCCAGGTGACCCGCTCGGAGCGCTCGCCCGGCATGCCGAGCACGTCGATCCCGCCCGCGAGCTCGACGAGCTGGGGCGTCCAGTGACCGGCGACGTAGACGGGGTCGAGCCACTCGATCGCCGCGACCGGCACGCGCTCGGCTCGGCGGACGGCCAGGCGCACCGCGTCGACCCGCGCGCGCTGGCGGGCGACGAGGTCGACCGCGGCGTCGCGCGCGCCGGTGGCGTGGGCGATCGTGCGCGCGTCGGCGAACGACTCGCCGAGCGTGTGCGGATCGAGCGCGATGACGCGCGGCCGGCTCGAGATCGTCTCCGCCACCTGGCGCACGTCGTCGTAGCTGACCGCGCACACCGGGCACAGCTCCTGGGTGACGATCAGGTCGGGCTCGAGGTCGCGAAGCTGCTCCTCGTCGAGCACGTAGATGGCCTCGCCGCGCTCGGTGCGCTCGCGCACGGCGGCGTCGATCTCCGCCGCGCTGAGCCCGGCCGGCAGCACGTCGCGGGTCACGGTCGGCAGCGAACGCGCCGGTTCGGGAAAATCGCACTCGTGCGTCACGGCGACGACGTCGTCGCCGAGGCCGAGCGCGAACAGCAGCTCGGTCGCATGGGGCACGAGGCTCACGATCCGCATGACGGGAGGAAGCATGGCATCCAGCGAGTGGCGGCAGGACGGCGAGGCGCTCGTGCGCGACCTGCAGTTCGACGACTTCAAGGGCGCGATGGCGTTCGTCAACCGGGTGGCCGACGCGGCCGAGGAGGCCAACCACCACCCCGACATCCTCGTCCACGGCTGGAACAAGGTGCGCCTCACGCTCACCACGCACAGCGAGGGTGGACTGACCGACGCCGACCACGCGATGGCCGACCGGATCGACGGGCTCGCCTGACCCGGCGCGGGGGCTTGCTACCCTGCGGGCCAGATCCGGCCCGTGCCCGACGACCCACCTCGAAGTAGCGGCTCACAGGCCGCGCGCCGATGACCGCGCTGTTGCTCGTCGCGACGGGGCTGCTCATCGCGCTCAATGCGTTCTTCGTCATGGCGGAGTACGCCCTCGTGCGCTCGCGCCGCACGCGCCTGGAGGCGCTCAAGGACGAGGGTGCGCGCGGGGCCGCGCTCGCCCTGAGCCAGGCCGAGGAGATCGGCGACTACATCTCGACCGTCCAGGTCGGCATCACGATGACCTCGATCGGCATCGGCGCCCTGGGCGAGCCGGTGCTGGCCGACGTCTTCAAGCCGCTGTTCGGTGGCCCGCTGAGCCACGGCCTGGCGGTGGCGCTGTCGGTGCTCGTCGCCTACCTGCTCATCACCAGCGCCCACATCGTGGCGGGCGAGCTCGTCCCCAAGCTCTACGTCATCGACAAGGCCGAGGGCGTCGCCCGGCGCCTGGCGCGCCCGATGCTGTTCTTCCGCCGGCTCTTCAGTCCTTTCATCTACGTGCTGACCGGCATCAGCAATCGGATCCTGCGGGCGCTGGGCGTCGACCCCGACAAGCTGGCCGAGGAGGGCGGCACGCCCGAGGAGCTCAAGGCGCTGATCGCCCAGTCCTACACGGGCGGCAAGCTCGACCCCGGCGAGGCGGGGATGCTCACCGGCGTCTTCCACCTGCACGAGCAGGAGGCGCGCCAGGTGATGACCCCGATCCCGGCCGTGGTGACCGTCGACGTCTCCGAGGACGCCGAGACCGCCCTGCGCCGCTGCATCTCGACCGGACACACGCGCCTGCTCGCGACCGAGGACGAGAACCAGGACCGCGTGCGCGGCACGGTGCACTCCAACTCGCTGGCGCGCAAGCTCATGTCCGAGGGGCCGACCGCCTCGATCGAGGAGCTGGTCAAGGAGGCGCTGATCGTGCCCGAGACCAAGCCCCTGGACGACCTGCTTGCCGACCTGCAGCGCCACCGCTCGTCGATGGCGGTGGTCGTCGACGAGTACGGCCGCGTGGCGGGGATCGTCACCGTCGAGGACATCATCGAGGAGGTCGTCGGCGAGATCGACGACGAGACCGACCCCGCCGGCGGCGAGGTCCGCCGACTGGCCAACGGCGACTGGTTCGTGCGCGGCCACGTGGCGGTGACCGACCTCGCCGACTACGGGCTGGCGCTGCACACCGACACCGACGCCTACAACTCGGTCGGCGGCCTCGTCTTCGCCGAGCTCGGGCGGCTGCCCAAGCGCGGCGACACGGTGACCGCCGACGGCTACTCGATCCGCGTCGAGTCGGTGCGCGAGAACCGCATCGAGGCGGTGCGGATCCGCGACCGGCGCCGGCCGGCTCCGAACGGCGCCTAGCGCGCGCCGGGCACCGCAAGTTTCGGCGCCCGCGTGCGTTGGAGCATGGGACGCCGCCGACAGCGGGAGGCGTCGACAACAGGCCCGCAACCGTGGGACGAGCGCGGGCCACGCAGAGATGGTGGATCGGGGTGGGTCCACCCGCACGTCGGGCGGTCGGCTCGCATCACGCGGGCCGGCCGTTCGCCTCTTTCTCGGGCCGGGGGCGCTGGGCGGTCGGCCGCGGGCGCTCGTGGTGGACAGGGCACCGAGGGGAAGCGAGGTCGCGGTGTTTCGTGACGTTGCGGGGGTCCCCCGTCGCAGTGGCGCCCGCGCCGCGGGGGGGTGGGCTCTCTTTCGTCCGCTATGCGGAAGCTGGAGAGCCCACCCCCCGGCGCGAGCGAAAACCGCATCAGCCCGCGCGCCATCTGTCGCGACTCTGGACGCGCAGCGCGCCAAGCGCGACGCGGACGCCCAGCCGCCGACGCCGCCGGAACGGCCCCCGAAAGCCGAACGGCCCGCTCTGGGCGGGCCGTTCGTGTGCTTCTGGGAGGAGGTGCACTTGCGAGGTACGTTCGCAGGGCGGAGTATCTGCGCCCTTCCTCAAGGCGTCCTAAAGCTGCCCGAAGGATTGGCTCAAGGCGTGTCCGGCGACCGACCAGCGCCGCGTGCGGCCGTCCGCGGCGGCGCCGGTTTCCCGGCGCCGCCGCTGTGGCCACACCACGGGGGGCTTAGGCCGAACGAACCCGCAACGTGCGAGTGAGGGTGCGCGCGTTGCCTGCCGGATCGACGGCCTTGATGGTGAGGTGGATCTGCACCACGCGGTGCTGGCCCAGGGCCCGACGCAGCGCCTTGAGGGAGCTGATCGGGACCCGCACCGTCACCTGGGTGCTTCGGCTCCTCGTCAGCGTCCGCGATGCCGCCCGGAGCTTGAAGAGCCTGGAGCTGCCGCGCTGACCGATCGAGCCGCCGACCGTCGCCAGCCCGGGCTCGTCGGAGCTCAGCGTGAACGTGATGCCGCTACCGGCGAGCCTGGCGCCGCCCGAGGGGAGCGTCAGCGTCACCGTCGGAGGCGTCAGGTCGACGATCGCAGTGACCGCGCCGGCGCTCACGCCGCCGGCGATGGGGATCTGCTGGATGATCGTCGTGACCGTGCCCTGGCTGCCCTGGCTGTTGTTGCCGCCGGACTGCGGCTGCGGCTGCGGGGGCGCCGGCGGGTTGATGACGTAGGCGAACGAGGCCACCGGGCTCGGGTTGCCGGCCGGGTCGATCGCGATCGCCTTGATCGTCGTGTTCTTCGCTGAAACGTTGATCGGCTGCGACGACGGCGAGCCTCCGGTCGGCGTGGTGCCGTTGTTGGTCCAGTGGATCACCGCGCTCGCGTCGTCGTCGGCGAGCGTCACGGACTGCGTGCCGATGTAGGTCCCGGCGCCCGGCGTGGCGGTCGGGGCGCCCGGGGCCACGGTGTCCTTGGGGATGCTCATGGCCTGGCCGTTGAACGTCCCGACGGTGCTCGTGGCGAAGGTCGGCGTGGCGGTGAGCGTCCCGTCGTTGAGGCTCGCCACGTCGGTGTGCGGGAACGTCACGGTCCACGTGCCGCCGCCGGTGGTCGAGGACGGCGTCGCGCTCCTGGTCTTCGTCGTGCTGCCGTCGGTCAAACTGACGGTGACGGTGTTCGTGTCCTGCGACGTGCCGCCGAGGACGAGGTCGGTCCCGACGTTGGCGACGTTGATCGCCGGCGCGTGGTCGTTGGAGGTCAGCGCGCTCGCGGGGGCGGCCGGCGCGGTGCACGGCGCGAGGGGAACGCGCGTCACGGGGTTCTGCGAGATGGTGATCTCGCTGAGGACCGGCGTCGCGACGCCGCGGCTCTGGGCTCCCAGCGCGAGGCTCACGTCGCCCGCGCTGAGACCGGAGAACGTGGCGGTCCAGTGCGTGTTGTTGACACCGGCGTCGTAGCTAAGCGGGAAGGCGTTGCCCACTCCGGCGCGCAGCTGCCTGCCGCCGTTGCCCTTGCGCGCGTCGGCGAACGGCGACTTGGCGATGACCCTCGCGGTCACGATGCTGACCGGCAGTGGGTTGCCCTGCGGGTCGGCCGCCGTACCGTGGACCTCGACGGTGTTGGGCGCAGTCTGGATGACGGGATCGGAGGTCGTGCTCTGCACGGTCATCCTGTCGTCGATCGCCGCGCCGTTGGTGACCTGGACGACGTCGCCCGGCAGGATGTCGGGCGTGACGTTGGTCCAGCAGTCCTGGGCCGTGCCGACGCCGCCGTTGACCGTGCCGGCCCCGCCCGTGATCACGGACGTCCCCGTCGCGATCCCCACGTTGTTGCGCAGGACGTTCACCGTCAGCACCGTGCCGTCGGCGACGTCGGGATAGGTCAACTCGAGCGCGGACGTGTCGGGCAGCGCGGCGAGGACGTGGTTGCCGGCCACCGCGGCAGAGGCCGTGCCACTGAGCGACAGCAGGCCGGCGCCGACGAGGGCGAGCAGTATCGATATGCGGAGCGCCCGCGCTACGCCTGAGGTGGCGCGGGATGAAGGGGGGCAAGCGCGGCTGGAGACAGCGCTCATGAGCGACCTCCCTGGAGTTATCGGAGAGCAGCAATCCTCGCCTCGAACGTCCGTCCAGCCCAGCGCATCGCCCGCACACTCTTTGCGAGATCCCGCAAGAGGCGTACGACTGAAGTCGGCGAACGGCGCGTCAGACGCTGCAAGCGGCGTTGGCGCGTTGGCGCTAGGCTCGCGGCAAAGCGTCGATCCGGTGCACCCAGGCCTCGAGCTGGGGGAAGGCGCCCGCGATCGGGAGGTTCTCGGCGAGGACCCGGTGGAAGGGGTCGGCGTCGTCCGGGCGCAACTCCAAGACACCGTATTTCAGGAAGGGGAAGGCGCAGATGTCGGCCGCGCTGAACGCCTCGCCCATGAGCCAGTCGCGCCCGTCGAGGAGGTCCTCGAAGCGGTGCAGCCAGTGCCGCAGCTCCGCGCTCCACCCTTCCAGGCGGCGCTGGTCGGGCTCGTCGCTGGCCAGCTCGGCCGCCATCGCGTTGGGCGGCACCTTCCACACCCGGTTGAACCACTCGATGAACGTGTCGACCTCCGCGCGCCGGGCCGGGCCCGCAGGCCACAGCGGCGGATCGGGGCGGCGCTTCTCCAGCCAGTCGACGATCCGCATCGAGTCGGCGACGACCTCGCCGTAGTCGGTCTCGAGCACCGGCACGAGGTCCTGGCCGGAGAGCTCGACCACGGCCGAGCGGTCGTCGACGTCGACGTCGACCCAGTCGATCGGGACCGACTTGTGCGCGAACGCGAGGGCCACGCGCTCGACGTTGGTCGAGTGGGGGATGCGGAGGACGCGCATCCGCGGATGCTAGGCGTGCTGGTACAGGCCGCGCCCGCTCTTGCGCCCCAGGGCGCCCTCGGCCACGAGCGCGCGCAGGCGCGGCGGCACGTCGGCGCCGATGGCCTCGCCGATCGCCACCGACACGTCGAGGCCGACGAAGTCCAGCAGCGCCAGCGGACCCATCGGGTGTCCGGCGCCCAGCGTCATGCACGTGTCGACGTCCTCGGGGGACATCCCGGTCTCCTCCATGAAGTCGACCGCGCTGAAGAGGAACGGGAACAGCAGGCGGTTGACCACGAAGCCCGGCAGGTCGGGCACCTCGACGGCGGTCTTGCCCAGCGTCTCGCACAGAGCGCGGGCGCGGGCCCGCGTCCGATCGGTCGCCTCGGGCGGGAACGCGAGCTCGACGAGCTTCATCTTCGGCACCGGGTTGAACACGTGCAGGCCGACGAAGCGCTCGGGCGCGCCGGTGGCCGCGGCCAGCCGGGTCACCGACAGCGACGAGGTGGTCGAGGCGAGCAGCGCATCGGCGCCCGCGATCGCGGCGAGGTCGGCCAGGACGCGACCCTTGACCGCCTCGTCCTCGGCCACGGCCTCGACGATCGCGGTCGCCTCCGACAGCGCGCCGAGATCGGTCTCGATGCGTACGAGTCCGGCGTCGACCGTGCCGTCGAGCTTGCCGCAGATCCCGTCGACGCTGCCGCGCGCGCGCTGCGCCGACTGCTCCGAGCGGGCCCACAGCACGACCTCGCCGTGGCCGGCGGCGGCTACGGCCAGCCCGCAGGCGATGGCGCCACTGCCGACGATCCCGACCCGTTCGTTCACCGGCTCTTCGCTCCCTTCGATGCGCCCGCATGGGCGCGCGTCCCTGGCTGACTGGACAGTCAAGGCCGGTAATGTACGTGACGCCGAGCCCGGGTTCAGCAAGCTGGAGGTTTGCCGTCGTGAGTCAGCAGGGTCGTGAAGTGGTCATCGTCGAGGCCGTTCGCACGCCGATCGGGCGCGGTCACCGCGAGAAGGGCTACTACAAGGACGTGCACCCCAACGAGCTGCTCGGGCGCTGCTACACCGAGGTCCTCGACCGCGCCGGGGTCGACGCCTCCGAGGTCGAGGACGTCATCGCCGGCTGCGTGGCGCAGTTCGGCGAGCAGGGCCTGAACGTCGCGCGCAACGCGTGGCTGCACGCCGGCCTGCCGATCGAGGCGGCGGCCACGACCGTCGACCGCCAGTGCGGCTCGGCTCAGCAGGCCGTGAACTTCGGCGCCGCGCTCATCGCCGCCGGGGTCCATGACGTCGTCATCGGCTCGGGCGTCGAGCACATGGGCCACCTGCCGTTCGGCGCGTCGATGAAGACGCAGCAGGAGTACGGGACGGCCTACACGCCCGAGCTCATGGCCAAGCACAACATCGTCGGCCAGGGGCTGGGCGCCGAGATGATCGCCGAGCAGTGGGAGGTCCCGCGCTCGGAGCTCGACGAGCTCGCCCTGCGCTCGCACCGGCTGGCCGCGAAGGCCACCGAGGACGGGAGCTTCGAGCGCGAGATGCTCGCCTTCCAGGTCAACGGCGACACCTACGTGACCGACCAGGGCATCCGGCCGCAGACGACGCTCGAGGCCCTGGCGGCGCTCAAGCCCGTGTTCAAGGAGGACGGCAAGATCACCGCCGGCAACGCCTCGCAGATCTCCGACGGCGCCGCGGCCATCCTGCTCATGTCGCGTGAGAAGGCCGACCAGCTCGGCGTGCGCCCGCGCGCGCGGATCGTCGACCAGACCACGGTCGGCTGCGACCCGGTGAAGATGCTCGAGGGCCCGATCCCGGCGACGGCCAAGATCCTGCAGCGCAACGGCATGGCGATCGGCGACATCGACATCATCGAGATCAACGAGGCCTTCGCCCCGGTCGTCGCCGCGTGGGCGCGCGAGCACGCGCCCGACATGGACCGCGTCAACCCGCGCGGCGGCGCCATGGCACTCGGCCACCCGCTCGGTTCGACGGGGGCCCGCCTGTTGACCACGCTGCTGCACGAGCTCGAGGACGAGGACAAGGAGCTCGGCCTGGTCACCATGTGCTGCGGCGGCGGCCTCGGCACCGGGACGCTCATCCAGCGCGTCTGACGCGCCCGGCGGGCGCGCGTGGAGATCCGTGCCCGCCGTCCGCTACCTTCAGGGCGTGGACAACCTCGGCGCCCTCTCGTCCTACCTCGAGCTGCAGCCGGGCACGCCCGTGCTCTCCCGCCAGGGGCAGCAGGTGGGCACCGTGCGCGTGGTCGTCGCCGACCGCGACGCGGACATCTTCGACGCGCTCGTGATCGACGAGGAGGAGGGCCTGCGCGTCGCGCTGGCCGAGGAGGTCGAGGCCATCCACGAGCGTGGTGTCGTGCTCGCGCTCAGCACCAAGCAGTGCCACGCGCTGCCGAAGCCCGAGCCCGGGCCGCCGGAGATGTCGGCCGGCCCGCGCGACACCGAGCCCGATCGCCTGCGGGACCGGCTGCGCCGGGCCTGGGAGCTGATCTCGGGCGGACCTTGAGCGCCGCGTCGCTCTCGCGCGACGAGGCGCGGCGCCTGGCCCTGCGCGCGCAGGGGCTGCTGGGGGAGGGCGCGGCGTGGCGCCGCGGCGGGCCGCGGGAGATGCTGCGCCGGCTGGGCGCGGTGCAGCTCGACACGATCTCCGTGCTGGCGCGCTCGCACGAGCTGGTGGCCTACGCGCGCCTGGGCGCGGTCGACCGCGAGGAGGTCGAGCGCGCGTATTGGAGCGGGTCGCAGAGCTTCGAGTACTGGTCGCACGCCGCCTGCGTCCTGCCGGTGCAGGAATGGCCGATGTTCGCCTTCCGCCGGCGCCACTTCCGCGCCCGCGGGTGGCGCTGGCACCAGGTGCCCCAGCGCGCGTGCGACGACGTGCTCGTCGCGCTGCGCGCCAACGGGCCGATGACGGTCTCCGACCTCGGCGGCGCGCGCCGCGGCGGCGAGTGGTGGGACTGGTCGGACGTCAAGATCGCGGTCGAGTGGCTCTTGGACATCGGCGAGGTCGTGTGCGCGCAGCGCCGCGGCTTCAAGCGCGTCTACGACCTCCCCGAGCGCGCGCTGCCGGCGCAGGCGCTCGCCGACGAGCCCGACGACGAGACGTGCCTGCGCCGGCTGGTCGCCCAGGCGGGGCGCGCGCTGGGGGTCGGCACGCGCGCCGACCTGGCCGACTACCACCGGCTCAAGGGGCGTCAGGTCGACGCCGTCGTGCGCGACACCGGGCTGGTCGAGGTCGCCGTCGAGGGCTGGGACGGCCCGGCGTGGGCCGACCCCGATGCCCTCCAGGCGGTCGGCGCCCGCGGCCGGCATCGCACGACGCTGCTCTCGCCCTTCGACTCGCTGGTCTGGGACCGCGACCGCACGCAGCGGGTCTTCGACTTCCGCCATCGCCTCGAGGCGTACGTGCCGGCGCCCAAGCGCGTGCACGGCTACTTCGCGATGCCGCTGCTCGCGGGCGGGCGGCTGCGCGGGCGCGTCGACCCCGGGCGCGACGGGCGCACGCTGGTCGCCAAGCGCCTGTCCTGCGCTGCCGGCGCCGTCGACGCGATGGCCGACGCGCTGCGCGAGGCGGCCTCGTGGGTGGGCTGCGACGCGGTGGCGCTGGGCCAGGTCGACCCGCCGGCGCTGGCGGCGCCGCTGCGGGCCCGACTGGCCTAGGGCTCAGTCGTCGCCGCCGCCGCGGCCGCTGCCTCCGTGCCCGCCGCCGCCTCCTCCGTGGCCGCCGCCGTGGTCGTCGGTGGTCGTCGTCGGAGTGGTGGTCGTCTGCGTGGGCGTGGTGGTCGTCTTCGTCTGGCGCCGGGGCGTCGTCGTCGCTGACGGTCGCGGGGTCGTGGTCGTCTGGCGCTGCGTCGTGGTCGTCGTCGTGTTGCTCCGCGTGGTGGTCGTCGTCGAGCGCTTCTTGGCCTTGGCCGTGGCCTTGGCCTTGCGCTTCGTGCGGGTCGAGGGACGCGCGGCTGTGGTCGCCGGCGTCGCCGCGGCGGGCGCCAGCGGCGTCTCCGACGCGTCGGGCGTCGGCGCCAGGCCGATCGAGTCGCGCGAGATTGCGTTGGCGGTGAGGCCGACGGCGATGGCCAGGGCCAGGCCGACGATGCTCAGCACCGCGGTGCGGATCGCCCCCGAGCGGGTCATGGCGTCACCGTTGGGCTCGTGGCCGGCGCGGCGGGCGGCCGGGCGGCCGGCGCTGGAACCGACGGGAAGCGCAGCTCGGCGCGGGCGCCGCCGTCCGGGCGGTTGGCGAGGGTGGCGCGCCCGCCCCAGCGGCGGGTGAGCGCCTCGACGATCGCCAGGCCCAGGCCGGTGCCGGGCACCCCGGCGCGGCTGGC
Organism: Solirubrobacteraceae bacterium; assembly: GCA_034664395.1. Taxonomy (GTDB): domain Bacteria; phylum Actinomycetota; class Thermoleophilia; order Solirubrobacterales; family Solirubrobacteraceae; genus JAOPZW01. The sequence goes on from JAXDHQ010000057.1 coordinate 9,991, forward strand.
GCTGCCGCGGTAAAAGCGGTCGAAGACGCGCTCGGACTCGTCGTCGGCGAGCCCGCGGCCGCGGTCGAGGACGGCGATGAACGCGCCCGCGGCGTCGGCGCCCCACTCGATGCGGATGGACGTGTCGGGGCCGGTGTAGTTCAAGGCGTTCTCCACGAGGTTGTCCAGCATGGTGTCAAGGTCGCCCGCCGAGGCGTGCACGTGCGGCGCGCCGGCGCCGGCGAGCTCGACCGCGTGCCCGTCGAGCTCGGCCTGGTCGCTCCAGCGCTCGGCGGCGCGCTCGGCGACGGCGGCGAGGGCCACGGCGGTCGCGGTCGCCGGGCGCTGGCCGTCCTGGGCCAGGCGCAGCAGGTCGGTCAGCAGCTTGGCCAGGCGCTCGGTCTCGCGCTCGCCGGCGGCGAGGTCGCGCTGCAGGTCGGAGTCGTCGGCCTTCAGCCCGGCGGACTCCAGGCGCAGGCGCAGCCCGGTGAGCGGCGTTCGGAGCTGGTGGGAGGCGTTGGCCACGAAGTCGCGCTGGGCGTCGAGCGCGCGCACCAGCCGCTCGGTCATGTCGTTGAACGCCTGGGCGACCTCCACCTGCTCGGTGGAGCCGGTCGGCGTCGCCCGCGCCTGCAGGTCGCCGCCCGCGATCTGCCGCGCGGTGCGGGCCAGGCTGCGCAGCGGGCGCGACAGCGAGCCGGCGATCGCCCACGCCAGCCCGAGGCCGAGCAGCAGCACGGCGCCGCCGAGGCCCAGCAGCGCGAGCACGTCGCGGCGGACCTCGTCGCGGACGGCCTTGACGCTCTGCGTCAGCCGCACCGCGCCGTTGGCGCGGCCCGCGTCGACGATCGGCACCGCGGTGTAGAGGAGGTCGGCGTTGAGCGAGTCGCTGTGGCGGGTGCCCTGCGCGGTGACGCCGCGCAGCGCCTGGGCGATCTCGGGCCGGCTGGCGTACGGCGTCCCGGAGGCCGCGGCGCCGTCGGAGTCGACGAGCACCCGGCCGAGCCGGTCGACGACGATCACCCGTCCGCCGAGGCGCTGCCCCTGCTGGCGGGCGAGCGCGGCCAGCGAGCGCTGGTTGGTCAGCCGCCCCGACGCGGCGGCGGCGACCGCCTGGGCGCCGGAGCTGGCCTCGGCGCGGATCTCGGAGTCCACGCGCCGCGAGAAGTTCAGCGTGAGCGGGACCTCGAGCGCGATGATGGCGAACAGCAGCACGTACCCGAAGGCGCCCAGCAGTCGCCAGCGCAGGCTCATGTCGCCTCCGCCGCGGCGAAGCGGAAGCCGACGCCGCGGACCGTGTGCAGGTAGCGCGGGTCGGACGGGTCGTCGCCGAGCTTCTTGCGCAGCCCGCTGACGTGGACGTCGAGGGTCTTGGTCGAGCCGAACCAGTTGACGTCCCAGACCTCGTCGATCAGGCGCTCGCGCGTCACGACGGTGCCCGCCTGGCCCATGAGCAGGGCGAGGAGGTCGAACTCCTTGCGCGTGAGCTCGAGCGGCTCGCCGTCGAGCATCACCGTGCGGGCCGACGCGTCGACCTCGACGGCGCCGATGCGCAGGCGGTCGGCCGCCGCGGGCGCCGCGAGGGCGCTGGCGCGGCGCAGCACCGCGCGGATGCGGGCGACGAGCTCGCGAGCACTGAACGGCTTGACGACGTAGTCGTCGGCCCCGAGCTCGAGGCCGAGGACGCGGTCGGCCTCGTCGCCGCGGGCGGTGAGCATGATCACCGGGACGCGGCCGTCGGAGCGCAGCTCGCGCAGCAGCTCGAAGCCGGAGCCGTCGGGGAGCATGACGTCGAGCAGGACGAGGTCGGGACGCTGCTCGCGGGCGATTCGCAGGCCGTCGGCCAGCGTGCCCGCCGTCTCCGTGCGAAAGCCCTCGCGGCCGAGGGCTTCGGTGAGCGGGGCGGCGATGGCCTCCTCGTCCTCGACGATGAGCACCATCCGTGGCTGGCTGTTCATGCCCCCATCGTAGGACCGAGGGTCGGGGCCCGCCCAGGCCCGCACGCGCACGTGAGCCGGGGCGGGAGGTTCCCGCCCCGGCTCGGAGCACGACGGTCGAGGGTCAGTCGTCGGAGCCGTGGCCACCGTGGCCACCGTTGTCGTCGCTGCCGCCTCCGCCGTGGCCGCTGTCGTCGGAGCTGCCGCTGTTGGAGCTGCCGGGACCGCTGTTGGAGCTGCGGTTGCGCAGTCCGCCGTGGTCGTCGGCGCCGGCGTTGTCGTCGGTGCCGGTGACGCGGTCGTCGTTGGCGTCGTGGTTGGGACCGTCGTCGTTGCCGCGACGGTTGGACGTGGTGCCCGTGCCGCTGGCGCTGTTGACGCTCTTGACGGTCTGGGCGCGACGCCCGTGCCGGCCGCGGTGACGGTGGCGGCCGTTGTCGTCGCGGCGGGTCGCCTTGGCGGCGGTCCCGGCGCAGCGCGGGTCGTTGGCGTGCTCGGCCTCGTCACAGGGGCCCGAGACGTCCTCGCCCGGCGCACGGCCGGTGGTCGTGGTGGTGGTGGTCGTGGCGCCGGTCGTGGCGCCGGTGCTCGTCGTGTTGCCGGCGAGCGCCAGCGAGTTGCTCGAGATGGCCACCGCGGCGGCCGCGCCTCCAACGAGGATGGCGGCGGCCGCGAGACACAGCATCAGGATGCGCATGGTCGTGTTCTCCGTTCGTCTTCCGGCCTACCGGTGGCCGGCGGGGTCGTCGGCGCCACGGCCCTGACGGGTGTGGCCCGGGGTGTCGTCGGCGCCGCCGCTGTGGTTGCCGCCGCTGCCGGGGCGCGGGCGCTCGACCTTGGTGGCGCGCCAGGCGCCGGCGACGCGCTTGGCGCGGACGTCGACCGTCTGGCCGGTGCGCAGCGCGGCGAAGCCGGAGATGCGCTCGAAGATGGTGGCTCCGGTGACCTTGACGGTCAGCGTGCCGCGCTGGACGTCGCGGACGGTGAAGGTGCGCGCCGAGCGGTTGATCGCGGTGACCTTGCCCTCGACGTGGCGTGTGGCCACTGCGGTGGTCGCGGCCGACGGGGCGGTGGCGCCTGCGCCGGCGGCGGCGAGGCCGCTGGCCGCGAGGGTGGCCGCGGCGGCGACGATGCTCAGGGTGGTCCTCATGGTGCGTCCTCCTGGAGAGTTCGGGGTGCGGTACGTGATGACAGGCAGCATCGCGAGCGACCCCCCAGGCGCCTCCCATGTGCGGGCAAGCGCAGTGCCAGGAGAAGGTTCAGGGTTGGTAAAGCGGTGCGTCGGCCGCGGACGGCCTGAAAGCCCGGAACGGTGAACAGCGCGCCGGCGTCTAGCGCGCTGCGACGACGTCCGCGCCCCAGCGGAAGCCGGTCGCCTGGGGCTGGGGCTCGAGCGGGCTGTCGGGCAGCCCGTCGGCCGGATCGGCGTGGTGGTAGCCGCCCGGCGCGACGTCGTTGGGCGCGTCGGGATGGAACAGCGAGGCCAGGTACTGGATCTGCCCGCGACCGGGGCCGAGCTCGAACTGGCCGCCGCCGTACATCGCGATCCCGCGCATGTCGCAGTAGGCGTAGGCGGCGAACAGCTCGCGCAGCGAGCCCAGGCGCGACGGCTTGATGTTCACCATCCGCGGGGGGAAGGGCAGCGTGTCGATGTCGTCGATGCCGTGGATGTTGGCGTCCCACGTCACCCGGTCGCGATGGGGGCGCAGGACGGGGTCGGTCTCCTCGTTGAGCCGCGGGTCCTCGATCCAGGCCTGCGGGAACGCCTCGGCCACCCGTCCGTACAGGACCGGGTCGGCGCCGGGGTCGACGATCGATCCCGGGTACAGGCCCTTGAGGTCGATCGAGTCGACCGCGCCGGTCGCCTGCAGCTCGGAGATGAGCTCGGGCGTCCAGTCGCTGCGGGCGTCGAGCTTGAAGCGCAGGGCGGGATAGCGGTCCAGGCGCCGGCGCACCGCCTCGAAGCTCGCCGGGTCGCCGAGGCCCATCGAGACGACGAAATGCACCGGGCGCGGCGTGCGTCCGATGGCGGCGTGCAGCGAGGTCCCGGCCTGGCGCAGGGCGAGGTCGAGCGCCGCGGACTCGTACGCCCACACCCGGTAGTGGCGCGACGCCTCGCGCTGCGGCGCCGCCGGCCACAGCTCGAGCGCCTCGACGTGGTCGCAGAACGAGCCCAGCGTCCAGTCGCCGGCCAGCGGCAGCGTCGGACCCGCGGCCTGCAGCGCCTCCTGGTCGACCTCGTCGTAGGTCACGTCCTCGCCGACGCCCTCCTCGCCGCCGCCGCGCAGCGCGATGACGGTCGAGCGGCGCGTGAACTCCGGCATCACCTCGAACGCCAGCCCGCGCAGGGCGTAGTCGTCGATGCGCAGCTCGAGCTCCTGGAGGCGGTGGGCGAAGGGGCCGGTCATCACCCCGCCTCGAGCCGCGCCACGAGCTCCTCGAGGCGCAGCTCCTCCAGCCCCTTGCCCACGGCGTCGAGCTCGCCGGCGCAGAACTCGACCAGGCCGCGGCCCTCGCGGACGAGCTCGAGGGTCTCGCGCAGACCGGCCTCGCCGGAGTCCAGGCGGCGGATGATCTCCTCTAGCCGCGCGGTGGCGGCCTCGTAGGTCAGCTCGTCAGCCATCGTCCTCGATCGTCGCATCCACGGCGGCGTCGGCGAAGAACAGGCGCACGGCGCCGGCCTCGCGGGCGGCCTGCGCGCTGGTCACGACGTTGCCGCGGCGGTCGTCGACGACGGCGTAGCCGCGCTCGACCACGCGCTCGGGGTCGTGGGCGCCCAGCGCGAGGACCAGGCCCTGCAGCGACGTCCGGCGCGCCGCCAGCTCCGGGCCGGCGGCGGCCGCGGCGCGACGCTCGATCGTCACCGCGCGGGCGCGCGTGGCCGTGCGGTCCTCGCGCACGCGCCGCGCGGTGCTGGCGCGTGCCTCGCGCAGGAGCTGGTGCAGGCGCCGGCGCTCGCGGGCGACGTGCTCGCCGGGCGCGCGGGAGAGGTGGGCGAGGTGGCGGGCGCGGTCGAGCACGGCGCGGCGGCCGTGGACCGCCAGGCGCCCGGCGGCCGTCCGCACCGCCGTCCGCGCCTCGCCGCAGTGCAGCGGCACCGCGGTCTCGGCCGCGTGCGTCGGGGTCGAGCAGCTCACGGCGGCGACCTCGTCGATGAGCGTGCGGTCGGTGTGGTGGCCGACCGACGCGATGACCGGCACGCGCAGCAGCGCGACCGTGCGGCACAGGCTCTCGTCGCAGAACGCGAACAGGTCGGCGAGCGAGCCGCCGCCGCGGGCGACGACGATCGTCTCGACCTCCTCCACGGCGGCGAGGTCGGTCAGCGCGCGGGCGATGGCCGGCGCCGCGTGGCGGTCCTGCACGGGGGCGAAGGCCCACACGACGCGTCCCGCCCAGCCCCGGCGGTGCAGGCCGGCGAGCACGTCGTCGCGCGCCTTGCCGCCCTCGCCGGTGACGACCCCGATGCAGCGCGGCAGGGCCGGGCGCGCGAGGCGCTTCTGGGGCTCGAACAGCCCCTCGGCGGCCAGCGTGCGCCGCAGCGCCTCGAGCTGAGCCAGCAGGTCGCCCTCGCCGGCCGGCCGCAGCCCGCTGACCGCGAACGAGAACGACGGCGACGCCGTGCGCGAGCCCGGGTAGTAGTCCGGGCCGCCGGCGACGACCACCTGGGCGCCGTCGCTCAGGGCGCCCTCGGGCAGCCCCAGCGCCTCGAACGCGTCGCGCCACATGGCACAGGGGACGGCGCCCTCGGCGTCGCGCAGCTCGAACCACACGCGCGCGCGCCCCACCCGCAGGCCGAAGACCTCTCCGAAGAGCTGCACCCGCGCCCGCTTGCGCAGCTCGTCGCGCAGCTTGGCCGCGTACGCGCCGACTGCAAACGGCCCGGCATGGGGCGAGCCGGCGATGCCCTCCGGCCGCGCGCGCTGCTCAGCCACGGGCCACCGCACGAGGCGCGCGCATGAGGGAGCGAAGAATCCGCACGAACAGACACGCTAACGCGCAATCCGGCTGCGACTTGCACCGTTCAGTCCCGAGCGCCGCCGGCCGATGACACGGGCGTGAGGACGTCATACGACGATGGCGCCGGTACCGTCGCGCGACTGGCCGGCCTGCTCGAGGTCACGAGGCTCGTTCGCAGCGAGCAAGACCTCGCCTCGCTGCTGCCCGCCCTCGCCGCCGCGATCGCCGATGCCATGGGCTTCGGCACCGTCGTCGTCTCGCTGTACCGGCCCGCCTGGGACGACTTCCGGGTGGAGATCGTCCACGGCTCCGAGGAGGGCCGCGAGACCCTGCTCGGGCGCGAGCGCACCTGGGAGGAGTGGGAGCCGCTCTTCCACCCCGGCTTCGAGCGCCACGGCTGCTACCTGCTGCCGTGGGACGAGTTCGACTGGTCGGTGGACACGACGGTCTCCTTCGTTCCCGACATCGAGATGGTCGACGGGCCCGACGCGTGGCATCCCGAGGACGCGCTGTTCGTCCCGCTGCGCCACAGCGACGGCCACGTGCTGGGGATCCTGTCGGTCGACGAGCCGGTCTCGGGTCGCCGACCCTCCGACGGCGACCTCCACGTCCTGTCCGCGCTCGCAGCCCACGCCGCCCAGGCCGT
>JAXDHQ010000058.1:0-24163 GCA_034664395.1 Solirubrobacteraceae bacterium
CCGCCCGGGCGATCTGTTCGTCGGGCTGCCGGGGGAACGGGTCGACGGCGGGCGCTTCGCCGTGCAGGCCCTCGCCGCCGGCGCGTGGGGCGTGCTCGTCGCGCCCGAGCACGCCGACGCCGCGCGCTGTGCCCCGCCCGGCGTTCTGATCGCCGCCGACGACCCCCTGGCCGCGCTGCAGCGCCTGGCCACGGCCTGGCGGCGCGAGCTGGGCTGCCCCGTCGTCGGGATCACCGGCTCGGTCGGCAAGACGTCGACCAAGGACGTCCTGGCCGCCATGCTCGCCCAGGACCTGCGCACGTTCGCCAACCGCGAGAACCTCAACACCGAGATCGGGCTGCCGCTCACCGTCCTGGAGGCGCCGCCGGGCACGCAGGCGCTGGTGCTCGAGATGGGCATGCGCGGCCCCGGCCAGATCGCCGAGCTGGCGGCGATCGCCGAGCCCGACGTCGCGGTCGTGACCGCGGTGGCGCCCGTGCATCTCGAGCTGATGGGCTCGATCGAGGCGATCGCCGCGGCCAAGGCCGAGCTCGTCGCCGCGCTGCGTCCGGGCGGGACCGCCGTCGTGCCCGCCGGCGAGGCGCTGCTCGACGCGCACCGCCGCGACGACGTGACGACCGTCACGTTCGGCCCGGGCGGCGACGTGGAGGAGCTTCCCGGCGGCCTGGAGCTGCGGTCGGCGGGCGGTGGCGCGGTCATCTCCAGCGCCCACATGCGCCGCAACGCGCTCGCCGCGCTGGCGGCCGCGCGGGCGCTCGGCGTGGAGCCGACGGGGGTGCTGGACGTCGTCCTGTCGAGCCTGCGCGGACAGCGGATCGAGCTCGCCGGGGGGATCGTCGTCGTGGACGACTGCTACAACGCCAACCCGATGTCGATGCGCGCCGCACTCGACGACCTCGCCGCGTCCGCATCAGGGCGTCGCGTCGCCGTGCTCGGGGACATGCTCGAGCTCGGGCCCGACGAGGCCCGCTTCCACGCCGAGGTCGGCGCCCACGCCCGCGGCGCCGGGGTCGAGCTGCTGGTCGCCGTCGGCCCGCGCGCCGCGCACATGGCCGACGGCTACGGCGAGGTGGTCGCCGTGCCCGACGCCGCGGCCGCGGCCGCGGCGGTGCCCGGCCTGCTGCGCGCCGGCGACACCGTGCTCGTCAAGGGCTCGCGCGGCGTCGGCCTCGAGGTCGTCGCGCGGGCGCTGGGTGCGAGCTGATGGGGGAGGTCCTCATCGCCGGGACGGCGGCGCTGCTGATGTGCATCTTCCTGTCGCCGCGCTTCATCGCCTTCCTGCGCCAGCGCGAGTTCGGGCAGTTCATCCGCGAGGAGGGCCCCGAGGGCCATCACGAGAAGGCGGGCACGCCGACGATGGGCGGGATCATCATCTTCACCGCCATCTCGGCGCCGTTCCTGATCCTCAGCAACTACGACTGGCGGTCGGTGGGGGTCTACGCGGTGGCGGTCGCGTGCGCGCTGCTCGGCTTCGCCGACGACTACACGAAGATCGTCAGGCGCCGCTCGCTGGGCCTGCGCGCCCGCACCAAGCTCGGCGTGACGATCGCGATCTCGCTCGGGCTGTGGTGGCTGGCCACCCACGAGGCCGGGCTGACGCCGACCCTGCGCCTGCGCTCGATCGACGCCACCATCGACCTCGGCGTCTTCTACCCGGTGCTGATCTACCTCGTGGTCGCGGGCACCACGAGCGCGGTCAACCTCACCGACGGCCTCGACGGGCTGGCGGGCGGATGCGCGGCGATCGTAGTGCTCGCGTACATCGGCATCACGTTCATCACCGGCGGTCAGCGCGACCTGGCGCTGCTGTGCGGCTGCCTGGTCGGCGCGTGCGTGGGCTTCCTGTGGTTCAACGCGTTCCCGGCGACGATCTTCATGGGCGACACGGGATCGCTGGGGCTGGGCGGGGCCATCGCCGGGCTGGCGATCATGACCAAGACCGAGGAGCTGCTGATCATCCTCGGCGGGATCTTCGTGATCGAGGCGCTCAGCGTCCTCATCCAGGTCTTCTCCTTCCAGACCCTGCGCAAGCGCGTGTTCCTCATGGCGCCGGTGCATCACCACTTCGAGATCCTCGGGTGGTCGGAGACGAAGATCATCCTGCGCTTCTGGATCGTCGCCTCGGTGTGCGCCGCGATCGGCTTCACCGTGTACCAGCAGTCGGTGTCGTAGCCGTGGGGCGCCGGCCGCCGCTGCCGCCCGGGCCGTGGCTGGTGGTCGGACTGGCCCGCTCGGGGAGCGCCGCGCTCGACGTCCTACGGGCGCGCGGCGAGGAGGCGCGGGGCGTCGACCGCCGCCAGGGCGACGACACCCCGGACGCGCTGCACGGCGTGCGCGCGGTGGTGAAGTCGCCCGGCGTGCCGGCCCGGGCGGCGGTGGTCGCGGCCGCGCGCGAGCGCGGGCTGCCGGTCCTCGGCGAGCTCGAGCTGGCGTGGCGGCTGCTGCCCAACGAGTTCATCGCCGTGACGGGCACCAACGGCAAGACGACGACCGTCGAGCTGATCGGCCACATCCACCGCGAGAGCGGCCTCCCGGTCGCGGTGGCGGGCAACGTGGGCACGGCGCTGAGCTCGATCGTCGACCGCCTGCCGGCCGAGGCCACGGTCGTGTGCGAGGCGTCGTCGTTCCAGCTCGAGGACGCCGTCGAGTTCGCGCCCGAGGCGGCGGTGCTGCTCAACGTGGCGCCCGATCACCTCGACCGCCACGGCTCGCTGGAGGCCTATAGGGCGGCCAAGCTGCGCGTCTTCGCCCACCAGGGCAACGACGACGTGGCGGTCGCGCCGCTCGGCCTCGGTGTCGAGGACCTCGGCGGCTGCGCGCGGCGCGTCTGCTTCGGCGACGGCACGCAGGCCGAGCTGGCCGATCGCGCCGGGCACCTGTGGTGGGACGACGAGCCGCTGCTCGCCGTCGAGGAGATCGGCCTGCGCGGGCTGCACAACCGCCGCAACGCGATGGCGGCCGCCGCGGTCTGCCTGGCCCGCGGCGTCGACGTCGAGGCGGTGCGCGCCGGCCTGCGGACGTTCGCCGGGGTCGAGCACCGCCTCGAGGACGTCGCGACGCTCGACGGCGTGCTGTTCGTCAACGACTCCAAGGCGACCAACGTCGACTCGACGCTGGTGGCGCTGGCCAGCTTCGACGTGCCCGTGCACCTGATCCTCGGCGGCCAGGGCAAGGGACAGGACTTCGAGCCGCTGCGCGCGCCGGTCGCCGAGCGCTGCGCCGGCGTCTACCTCATCGGCGAGGACGCCGGGCGCATCGGCGCCGCGGTCGGCGGCCGGAGCTGCGGGACGCTCGAGAGCGCGCTCGACGCGGCGGTTGCGGCGGCGCGGCCGGGCGAGGTCGTCCTGCTCTCGCCCGCGTGCGCCTCGTTCGACCAGTTCGAGGACTTCGAGGCGCGCGGACGCGCGTTCAAGGAGATGGTCGCCGCGCGGCGAACGTAGCCCTGATGCGCGCCGCCGCCGCCGCCCGCGCTCGGGTCAAGCCCAAGCCTCCGCTCGAGTACAACATCCTGCTCACCGCGACCCTGTGCCTGCTGGCGCTCGGAGCGGTGATGGTCTACAGCGCCTCGAGCGCTCGGACGCTGCTGCAGGGGCAGGGCGAGGGGACGACCTACCTCGTGCGCTACGTCGTCTACGGCGCGATCGGGTTCGTCGCGCTGCACGTCATCGCGCGCCGCGGGCTGGACGTCGTCGTGCGCCTCACCGGCCCGCTGCTGGGCTTCGCGTTCTTCTGCCTGGTGGCGGTCAAGCTCCCCGGGCTCGGCGTCGAGGTCAACGGCGCACGGCGGTGGCTGGGGGCGGGGCCGCTGATCTTCCAGCCGTCGGAGATGGCCAAGCTCGCCCTGGTCCTCTACGCCGCCAAGTTCCTGGCCACCAAGCCCGGGCGCCTGCGCTCGCCGCGCAGCGTCACGCCGCTGCTGCTCGTCGGCGGGACGATGCTGCTGCTCGTCGCCTCCCAGCCCGACCTCGGCACGGCGCTCGTCATCGCCTTCACGCTCACGGCGCTGCTCGTCGCCGCCGGCCTGCCCGTGCGCTACCTGCTGATCGGCGCCGGCATCCTCGCCTTCCTGGTCTCGGTCTACGCGATCTCGGAGCCCTACCGGCGGGCGCGCCTGACGACGTTCCTGGACCCCTGGAGCCACGCGGGCGGCGCCGGCTTCCAGGCGGTGCAGGGCCAGATCGCGCTGGGGTCGGGCGGCCTGTTCGGCCGCGGCATCGGCCAGTCGGTGCAGAAGATCTTCTACCTGCCCGAGGCCCACACCGACTTCATCCTGGCCATCATCGGCGAGGAGCTCGGCGTCGCGGGCGTGTTCGTGGTCCTCTTCCTCTACGGGATGATCGCCTACGCCGGCCTGCGGGTGGCCAAGGCCGCGCGCGGCGCGTACGCCAAGCTGCTGGCGGCCGGCGTGACGTCGCTGATCCTCAGCCAGGCGTCGCTGAACGTGTTCGCCGTCCTCGGGCTGGCGCCGCTGACCGGCGTGCCGCTGCCCTTCATCTCCTACGGGGCGACGAACCTCACGGTCCTGCTCGCCGGCATGGGGCTGCTGCTCAACGTGGCCGCCGGCGGGAGCGCCCGTCTGCGGGTCGTGGAAGGATCCCGCCGCCATGGCGCCGACGATCGTGATCGCGGCCGGCGGGACAGCGGGGCACGTGGTGCCGGCGCTGGCCGTCGCCGACGCACTGCGGGCTGAGGGCGCTCGCGTCGTCTTCGTCGGCGGCGAGCGCGCCGAGCGCACGCTCGTCCCGGCCGCCGGCTACGAGCTGCGCCCGATCGCGGCCGAGGGGCTGAGCCGCACCAATCCGCTCAAGGCGGCGCGGGCGCTGGCGCGCGCCGCGGCGGCGGTGGCCGCCGCGCGCGGGATCCTCGCCGAGCTGCGACCCGACGCGGTCCTCGGCGGCGGCGGCTACGTCGCCGGGCCGGTGGGCCTCGCCGCGGTCGCGCGCCGGGTCCCGCTCGTGCTCACCGAGGCCGACAGCCACCTCGGCCTCACCAACCGGCTGCTGGCGCGCTGGGCGCGGCGCGTGTGCCTGGCCTTCCCGATCGCCGGACGCGAGAGCCGGCGCTACCTGGTCACCGGGCGCGCCGTGCCGCCGCCGGCGACCGACCGCGCCGCCGCCCGCGCCCGCTTCGGCCTCGGCGAGGACGACACGTGCGTGCTCGTCTTCGGCGGGTCGCTCGGCGCGCGCTCCATCAACGAGTCGGCGGTGGACGGGCTGGCCGGCGCCGACTTCCGGGTGCTGCACGCCAGCGGCGCGCGCGACCACGACGCCCTGCGCGAGCGCCTGGGCCCCGACCCGCCGGCCGGCTACGACCTGCGCGCGTACATCGAGCCGTTCGGCGAGGCGATCCTGGCCAGCGACCTGTGCGTCGCGCGGGCCGGCGGCTCGATCTTCGAGATCGCCTCGCACGGACGCCCGGCGATCCTCGTGCCCTACCCGCACGCCGCCGGCGACCACCAGAGCGCCAACGCGGCCTGGATGGCCCGGGCCGGCGCCGCGATCGTGGTGCCCGACGCGGAGCTGACGCCGGCGCGCCTGGCCGGCGAGGTCCGGGCGCTGCTCGGCGATCGCGCCCGCCTGCGCGCGATGGCGGACGCGTCGGCGGCGCTGGCGCGGCCCGACGCCGCTGGACGGATCGCGGCCGAGGTCCTGGCCGCCGCGGCGGCGTAGGGTCCGGGTCCATGGCCGACGAACGCCCGTGGGAGGGCCGGCGACTGCACCTCATCGGCCTCGGCGGCGCCGGGATGAGCGGCTACGCCCGCGTCGCGACGCAGCTCGGCGCCAGCGTCTCGGGCTCCGATCGCGCCGGCTCGCCGGCCCTGTCGGCGCTGGGAGAGCTCGGCGTCGGCGTGCACGTCGGCCACGACGCGGCCAACGTCCCGGACGGCGACGGCGTCGAGGTCGTGCACTCCAGCGCGATCGGACCGGAGAACCCCGAGCGCGTCGCCGCGCGCGAGCGCGGCCTGCCCGACCGCCCGCGCGCCGCGCTGCTGGCCGAGCTCAGCGCGCTGAAGCGGACGATCGCCGTCGCCGGCGCGCACGGCAAGACGACGACGACCTCGATGGCGGCCCACGTCCTGCTGCGCTGCGGGATGGAGCCGGCGTACCTCATCGGCGGGGCGCTGACGACGACCGGCCTCAACGCCGACTGGGGGCGGGGCGAGTGGCTCGTGGTCGAGGCCGACGAGTCCGATCGCTCGATGCTGTCGCTGCACGTCGACGTCGCCGTGGTGACGAACGTCGAGCTCGACCACCACGCCACCTACGGCTCGCTCGCCGAGGTCCGCGAGGTCTTCCGCACGCTGCTCGCCGGCGCGCCCCAGGCCGTCCTCTGGGACCGCCCCGACGTCGTGGCGCTGCGCGACGGCGCGCCGTTCGTCGCGTTCGACGTCGCCGCGCCCGACCTGGGGGAGGGCGGCGCGCGCTTCGCGTGGCGCGGGCACGAGGTCAGCCTCGCCGTCCCCGGGGCCCACAACGCGCGCAACGCCGCCGCGGCGCTCGAGGCGTGCGTGCTCGCCGGGGCCGACCCCGCGCGCGCCGCCGCCGCGCTGGCCGACTTCGCCGGCGCCGGGCGGCGCTTCCAGCCGGTGGGGACGACCGCCGCCGGCGCCCGCGTCGTCGACGACTACGCGCACCACCCGACCGAGGTCGCGGCCACCATCGACGCCGCCCGCACGCTCGGCCCCCGGCGCGTGGTCGCGGTCTTCCAGCCCCATCTCTACTCGCGCACGCGGCACCTCGCGGGCGAGTTCGGCGCCGCGCTGGCGCGCGCCGACGTCGCCGCCGTGCTCGACGTCTATCCGGCGCGCGAGCGCGCCGAGGACTTCCCCGGCGTCAGCGGCCTGCTCGTCGCCGAGGCCGCGGCCGACGCCGCGCCCGGGCGCACCGTCCTGTGGCTGCCCGGCTTCGACGCGGCCGAGCGCGTCCTGCGCGCCGAGCTGCGCGACGGCGACCTGTGCCTGGTCATGGGCGCAGGAGACGTCGACGCCCTCGGGCGGCGGCTGGCCGATCGTCCGGACCCCGGCCGAAGCGCAGGTACAGCGCCGGCAGCAGGAACAGGTTGAGCAGCGTCGAGGTGACGAGGCCGCCGAGGATGACGACCGCCATCGGGTGCTCGATCTCCTGGCCGGGCTTGTCGCCCGAGATCGCCAGCGGGACGAGCGCCAGCGCCGTCGCCAGCGCGGTCATGAGGATCGGCGAGAGCCGCTCGCGCGCCCCGCGCAGCACGAGCTCCGGGCCGAACGGCTCGCCCTCGTGGCGCTCGAGATGCTGGAAGTGGCTGACCATGAGGATGCCGTTGCGGGCCGCGATCCCGAACACGGTGAAGAAGCCGATGAGCGCGCCGAGCGAGATCGTCCCGAGCGCGCCGTAGGCGGCGAGCACGCCGCCGACCAGCGCCATCGGCAGGGTCGAGAGCATCAGCGACGCCAGCCGCCAGCTCCCGAACGCGGCCTGCAGGAGCAGGAAGATCGCGAAGCTCGCGGCGCTCGCGTAGGTGAGCAGCCGCCGCTGGGCGGCCTTGCGCTCGGCCGCCTCGCCCATGAGCTCGGCGTGGTAGCCGAGCGGGAAGCGGAGGCGGTGCAGCCTGCTGTCGATGTCCTGGGTGATCGCGCCGAGGTCGCGGCCGCTGAGGTTGGCGGCGACGTCGATGCGCCGGGAGGCGTTCTCGCGCTGGATGACGTTCGGCGTCGGCCGGATGCGCACGCTGGCGAGCCGGTCGAGCGCCACCTGGCCGTCGCGCGGCGTGTCGATCGGCAGGCGGCGGATCGCGCTGAGGCTGTTGCGGGTCTGCGGCGTGCTCCACACGTGGACGTCGTAGGCCTTGCCGGCATGGAACAGGTCGCCGACCTCCTCGCTGGCGACGAGGGTCGCCGCGGCGCGGCGCACGTCGCCGGGCTTGACGCCGTAGCGCCGGGCCACCGCAAGGCGCACCCTGACGTCGATCTGCGGCACGTCGGCCTGCAGGTCGGTGTGCAGGTCGGTCAGGCCGGGCACCGACGCCAGCGAGCGCTGGACCTGGCCCGCGGTTCGCCGCAGGACGTGCAGGTCGTCGCCGAAGATGCGCACCACGATCGGCTCGCTGGCGCCGACCAGGACCTCGTCGATGCGCTCGCGCAGGTAGGTCTGCACGTTGCGGTAGAGGCCCGGATGGCCGTCGACGACGCTGTGGATGCGCGCCAACGTCTTGTCGTAGTCCGCGTCGGGGTCGACGCTCACCCAGTTCTCGCCGAAGTTCGAGCCTGCGATCTCCTCGCCCAGGAACGCCTGACCCATGTGCGAGCCGAAGTCGCGGATGCCGGGGATGGCCCGCAGCTCCTGGCTGGCGCGCGTGACGATGCGCCGCTCCTCGCGCATCGACGTCCCCGGCGGCGTGATCCAGTGCATGAGGAAGTCGCGCTCCTTGAACCCGGGGAACAGCTCGGAGCCCAGCCGCGGGAACACCGCCAGGCCGAGGAGCAGGACGGTGCCGACGGTGAGGAACGCCCCGCGCGGCGTGCGGATGACGCGCGCGAGCACCGCTCCGTAGCCGCGCTTGAGCCAGCGCACGAGCGGCGGCTCGGTGCGCTTCACCGGCCCGCGCGACAGCAGGATCAGCGCCAGCGCGGGCGTGATGGTCAGCGCGACCACCATCGAGGCGAGCACGGCGAGCGCGTAGGACAGCGCCAGCGGCCGGAAGAACGCTCCCGACAGGCCGCCGATGAAGACGACCGGCACGACGGCGACGACGTTGATCAGGGTCGCGTAGAAGATCGCGATCCGGACCTCGAGCGACGCGTGCAGGATGATCGACATCAGCGACGCGTCGCTGCCGGTCGCCCGGTTCACGCGGATGCGCCGGACGATGTTCTCCATGTCGATGATCGCGTCGTCGACGACGACGCCGACGGCGACCGCGAAGCCGGCGAGGACCATCGTGTTGACCGACGCGCCGCGCAGGTCGAGCACGATCCCGGCGGCCACCAGCGAGAGCGGGATCGCGACCATGCTGATGAACGCCGCGCGCCACTCGTACAGGAACGCGACGAGGACGAAGACGACCAAGATGCAGCCGAGGAGCAGCGCGATGCTCAGGTTGTGGATCGCGATGTGGATGAAGCCCGCCGGGCGGAAGATGTTGTCGTCGATCTGCACGCCGGGAAGGCCGGGCCTCAGCGCCTGCAGCGCGCGGTCGACGCCCTGCGTGACCTCCAGCGTGTTGGCGCCCTGGAGCTTCTCGACCACCATCAGCAGCCCGGGGCCGTTGTTGATCACCGCGTCGCCGATGAGCGGCTGCGGGCCGTAGACCACCTTCGCCACGTCGCCGATGCGCAGGAAGCGCCCGCCGCGCCGGGCGAGCGGGACCTGGGCCAGGGCGCTCGGCGACGTGACCGGCAGCACGCTGCGCACGCCGAGGCGCTGGTTGGGCGTCTCCACGAACCCGCCGGTGCCGACGAGCGAGCCATCGGAGAACTGCAGCAGCCCCGCGTCGAGCGCGCCAGAGGTCGCCTCCATGACCCGGTCCAGCGAGACGCGGTCGGTGCGCAGGCGGCTCGGGTCGACGTCCACCTGCATCTGCTTGAGGCGCTCGCCCCAGATCGCCACGTTGGCGACGCCGGGGACGCGCAGCAGCCGCGCTCGGATCTTCCAATACGCGGTCACCGACAGGTCCATCATCGACAGCGTCTTCGACGACAGCCCGATCTTCATGATGCGGCTCGTCGCCGAGACCGGCTGCATGAGGAACGGCGGCGCGGCCCAGGTCGGCAGCGTCGTGGCGACGTTGTGCAGGCGCTCCTGGACGAGCTGGCGGGCCTCGAGGAAGTCGGTCCCGCGCTTGAACAGCAGGGTGACGTTCGAGAGCTGGGGCACGGACTCCGAGCGGATCGTCTGCACCCCGGGCACCCCGTTGAGCGCGTCCTCGAGCGGGACGCTGACCAGCTCCTCGACCTCCTGCGCGGAGAGCCCCAGGCACGCGGTCTGGATCTCGACCCGCGTCGGCGCGAACTCGGGGAAGACGTCGATCTTCTCGTCGTGCAGCTCCTGGGCGCCGAAGAACACCAGCGCCGCGGCGACGGCCACGACCAGGAAGCGGAACCTCAGGCTCGACCCGACGATCCAGCGCATGGCCCGCCCCGTCAGCCTTCTTGGACGCCGTATTCGGTGCCCAGCAGCTCGGCCGCGCCGACCGTGACCACCGGGGTCCCGGGACGTGGTCCGGCGCGCAGCACCGCGAAGCGTCCCTCGATGGCGTCGACCGCGAGCGGGCTGCGGACGAACGCCAGCGGTCCCACGCTCGCGTACGCGTAGGCGTTGCCGTCGGCGTCGTACACGACGGCGGCGTAGGGCACGAGCTTGCGCCCGCCGCCCGCCGCGCGCACCGGCGCCGTCCGGATCCCCAGCCGCCGGGCGGCGAGCGGGGTCAGGACGATGCGCTTGTACGGCGACCCCGCGACCGCCTGCACCCGGGCCGGGCCCGCGTTGCTGGCTGCCTCGTTGTCGAACGTGGACGAGCTGGCGCACGCCGACAGGCCCAGGCCGGCGAGAGCCAGCGCCACCAACGGCCACCGATTGCTGTGTTGCATCTGATCGCCTCCCCGGCGCTCAGCTCGACTCCGCGCCGGCCGCGGCCATTCGCGCGACCGGCCTCCCGGACTTCGTGGCGGCGCCCATGCCGAAGTGCAGGTACAGCGCGGGCAGGACGAACAGGACGAGCAGCGTCGACGTGACGAGCCCGCCCAGGACGACCACCGCCATCGGCTGCGTGATCTCGTTGCCGGCGATGTTGCCCATGACCGCGAGGGGCAGCATCGCCAGCGCCGTGATCAGCGCCGTCATCACCACCGGCGTCGCGCGCTCGTGCGCCCCGCGCAGGACGAGCGCGGGCCCGGACGCCTCGGTCTCCTCGCGCTCCAGGCGCTGGAGGCGGCGGATCAGCACGATCGCGTTGCGGGCGGCGATCCCGAACACAGTGAACAGGCCGACGAGCTCGCCCAGCGAGAGCCGCCCGCCGCCGGCGGCCGCGAACACGATGCCGTCGACCACCGCGAAGGGCAGCGTCACGAACGTCAGCAGCGCCAAGCGCCAGCTCGAGAACGCCGCCTGCAGCAGCAGGAAGATCCCGATCGCGGCGACGGCGGCGACGGTCAGGAAGCCGTGGCCGCCGGTCTCGTCGGAGGGCGGGTCAAGCAGCTCCGCGTGATATTCGAGCGGGTAGCTGACGCCGCGCAGGCGCTGCTGCACGTCGGCGCGCACCGCGCCCAGGTCGCGCCCGGCCACGGCGCCGCGGAGGTCGACGTAGCGCGAGACGGCGTCGTGGCGGATGTCGACCGGGTTGGGCCGGATCCGCACGCTCGCCACGTCGCCGAGGCGCACGTGGCCGCCGCCGGGCGTGTCGAGCAGCAGGTTGCGGACGCTGGTGACGCTGCGGCTCGTCGCCGGCACGCCGCGGACGACCACCTGGAAGACCTTCTGCTCCTCGAAGAAGCTACCGACCTCCAGCCCCGCCACGAGCGCCGCGCTCGCCCGGCGCACGTCGCCCGGCAGCAGGCCGTGGCGCCGCGCCGCGGCGATGTTCGCCTCGACCTGCAGCGTGGGCTGCATCACCGGCGCGTCGACGCGCAGGTCGCGCAGGCCGCGCACGGGGGAGAGCGCCCGGCGCAGGCGCTGCGCCTGGTCACGCAGGACGCCGAGGTCCTGCCCGTAGACGCGCACGACGATGGCGCTCGGCGCCGACGTCAGCACGGCGCGCGTGCGATCGCTCTCGTAGGTCAGCAGGGTGCCGCGCAGGCCGGGGAAGCCGCCGACGACGCCCCGGATGGCGCGCAGCGTCGCGTCGTAGTCGGCCGACGGGGCGACCGTGACCCAGGTCTCGCCGGAGGCGGTGCCGACGACCTGGTCGGCGGTCACCGCGCGCCCGACGTGGGTGCCGGCGTCCCCCACGCCCGGCAGGGCCCGCAGCTCGGCGGTCGCCCGCCCGGTGATCCGCTCCATCTCCGGCAGCGACGTGCTCGGCGTGGCGGCCCACTGGACCAGGAGCTGGCGGTCGCGGAAGGCGGGGCGCAGCGACCACCCCATCAGGGCGGGCACCGTGACGCCGACCAGCAGCAGCGCGGCGAGGATCGACAGCGCCGGACGCGGCGTGCGGACGAGCCGCGACAGGGCCGCCACGTACCCGCGGCGCAGGCGCCGGGCGAGCGCCGACGCGCGCGGCTGGCGCGGTCCGCGGGCGAAGAGCAGCAGCGTCAGCGCCGGCGTCACGGTCAGCGCGACGACCATCGCCGCGACGACGCCGAGCGCATAGGACACCGCCATCGGGCGTACGAAGGCGCCGGTGAGTCCGCCCGTGAGCAGGACCGGCAGCATCGCCAGCAGGACGACGAGCGTCGCATAGCCCAGCGCCCCCCGCATCTCCAGCGACGCCTCGAGCACGACGCTCGCGGTCGAGCGGTCGGCCCCGGCCTGCCGGTGCTCGCGCAGGCGCAGGCCGACGTTCTGGACGTCGCCGACGGCGTCGTCCACCACGATGCCCAGCGCGATCGCCAGACCCGCGATGACGAGAGCGTTGATCGTCCCGCCGGTCATGGCGATCGCCACCAGTGCGGCGAGCAGCGACAGCGGGATGGCCACGAGCGCGACGAGCGCCGCGCGCCACTGGCGCAGGAGCGCGACCAGGGCGAGCAGGACCAGGGCCCCCGCGATCGCCAGCGCGAGCGCCAGGTGGCGCATCGCGCTCTGGATGAACGTCGCCGGGCGGAAGACCGAGGCGTCGATGGTCACGTTCGCGAGCCCGGGGCGCAGCTCGTCCAGCGCGCGGTCGAGCCTGCGCGTGACGTCCAGCGTGTTCGTGCCCGGGAGCTTCTCGACGACCATCAGCAGCCCGTTGCCGTGGTTGACGACGGCGTCGCCGATGAGCGGCTGGTGGTCCTCGACGACGTTCACCACGTCGCCCAGGCGCACCCCGGCGGTGTTCTCGATCGGCACCTGGCCGAGATCGGCAGGCGCCCCGAAGGGCAGGATGTGGCGCACGCTCAGGCGCTGGTTGGGGCCGTCGATGAAGCCGCCGGTCCCCGGCGTGGAGGCGTTGAGGAAGCTCAGCGGGGAGACAAGCTGCGAGTTGCCGGTGGTCTTGATGACCTGCAGCAGCGAGACGTGGCGGGCCCGCAGGCGCTCGGGGTCGACCTGGACCTGGAGCTGGCGCTCGCGCTGGCCCCAGATCGCCACGTTGGCCACGCCCTGGATGCCCATCAGGCGCGGGCGGATGGTCCAGCGCGCGAGCACCGAGAGCTGGATCGGGGTCAGCCGCTTCGACGACAGCCCGATCATCATCACCCGGCTCGTCGAGGAGACCGGCTGGAGCATCTGCGGCGGCTGGGACACGTTGGGGAACGCGTGCGGCTGGGACAGGCGCTCCTGGACGAGCTGGCGGGCGCGCAGGATGTCGGTGCCGCGCTCGAACACGAGCGTGATCGACGACAGTCCGGGCACCGAGTCCGAGCGGATGGTGTCGACGCCCTTGACGCCGTTGAGCAGGTCCTGCTCAAGCGGAACGGTGATGAACTGCTCGACCTCGGCCGACGACAGGCCGAGGCTCTCGGTCTGGACCTGCACCACGGGCAGCGTGTACTCGGGCAGGACGTCGACCGGCGCGCCGTGCAGGCGCGCGAGGCCGGCGATCATCAGCGCCGCGGTGATCGGCACCACCAGCAGGCGGAACCGGATGGCTCGCTCCACGATCCAACGCGTCATCGCCAGCTACTCCTCGCCCGCGCGGGGCGTGGCCTCCGCGCGTGGGGTCTTGCCGTACAGGTCCCTGCTGACCCGATAGGCCCGATCGTCGATCCGCAGCGCGGCGCGGCGGACCGCCGCTCGGTCGCGCGCGCCGAGCTGCTCGACGCGGTCGAGCACGAGGATCTCGTCCTCGCGGTCGCCCACCGCGCCGACCCGGATGGTGCCCACGCCCCGCGCGTAGAACTTGCGCTGGTGGGCGCCGGGCTCGGCCGGGGTCCACTCGTCGGTCTCCAGGACGCCCGCGAAGCACCGCAGCGGAATGCACAGCGGCTGACCGAGCCGGTACACCCGCGCCTCGTCGGCGAAGTCGATCGCCGGGGCCAGGCCCTGCCGGTAGGCGGGCGTGCCCGCGCGCGGGTGGGCGCGCATGGCGATGCCCGCTCGGGCGCCGGCGAGCCCGACGATCCACGTGTCCGGGGCGCCGGTCAGCCGCCCGTGCTCGAACACCTCGGGGTACTCGCCGAAGTTCCAGACGTTGCCGCGGTCGTCCTGGGCGTTGAAGGCGAGCTCGCCCTCGCGCAGCCGGCCGGCGGCGAAGTCGCGATCCCAGATCACCACCGTGCGGACGCCGTCGATGACCTTGGTCAGGTCGGTGACGACGAGCACCTCGCGGTGGCGCAGGCGCTCGTCGCCGCGGTTGGCGTGGCCGACGAGCGTGTAGCGGGTGCCCGGCACCAGCGGGAGCCAGCGGTTGTCGATGCGCGTCGGGTGCGTGAAGCCGGGCCGTTGCGCGGCCGGCTGCGCAACTCGTGCCCCGCCCGCCGCCGGCGTCAGCGCGAAGGCCGCCGCTGCGGCGATGGCGAGATGACCAGGTCCCATGACCTGCCCCCCGGCCCGCCTCAACCCGGGGGACGGGTCGTCGTCTCAGTGCCCTGACCGTCGATGCGCGCAGGCATACGGCTCCCCCAGTGGCTCCGGGCAGGGATTCGCGCGCCCGTGGCTGCGGCCGCATCTCACCGTCGGGGCGGTGCGCCTCGGCGGATGTGAAGAGATTCCCCCCCGGAAAACGCTTCTCTTAGAGTTCTCTCATATTACTTTCGAGGCTGCCGGGGATGCAACCCAGACCGGTCCTTTTTCAGCGCGCGAAATCGTCGTGTCACCTCGGCGAGGCGCTCTAATGTGGTCGATGGCTGAAGAGATGGCTGGACCGCCCGGCTCACCGATGCGCCTGCTCCTGGTCGAGGACGACCTCAAGCTCGTGCGCGCCCTCGACCTCGGCCTGCGGCGCGAGGGCTACGCGGTCGACGTCGCGCACACGGGGGAGGACGCGCTGTCGCAGGCCGGCGTCGCCGACTACGACGCGATGATCCTCGACGTCATGCTCCCCGGCGCCGACGGCTTCGAGGTGTGCGAGGAGCTGCGCCGCCGCCGCCGATGGTTGCCGGTGCTCATGCTCACGGCGCTGGCCGACGTCGACGACCGCATCCGTGGCCTCGACGCGGGCGCCGACGACTACCTGGTCAAGCCGTTCGACTTCGGCGAGCTGCTGGCGCGGCTGCGCGCGCTCACGCGCCGCGGTCCCTCCGAGGGCTCCGGCGGCCTCGAGGCGGGCGACCTGCGACTCGACCCGGCGACGCGGGTCGTGACACGGGCCGGCCGCGAGACCGAGCTGACCGTTCGAGAGTTCGAGCTGCTGGCGTTCCTGGCCCGGCATCAGGGGCAGGTCGTCTCCCGCCGGCAGCTCCTCGAGCACGTCTGGGACGGCGACCACGACGCGTCCTCGAACATCGTCGACGTCTATGTCGGCTACCTGCGCAAGAAGCTCGAGGATGACGACGATCACCGGCTGATCCGAACGGTCCGCGGCGTGGGGTTCCTGCTGGAGGCCTAGTGAGCCTGCCGCTCCGCGCCCGCCTGACCGCCTGGCACGCGGCGCTGCTCGCGGTGACGATCGTCGCGCTGGGCGCGTTCCTGGTGCTGAAGCTGCGGTCCGACCTGGAGGGGGATCTCGACCGTGACCTGCGCGCCAGCGCGCCGCTGATCGCCGAGGGGTACGCCGCACAGGGCACGGACGAGTTCCTCGAGGTGGCCGAGCGCGCGCTCCCGCGGGTCGGCTCTGCCGCGCAGGTGCTCGATTCCGACGGTCGCGTGCTGCTGGCGTTCGGCGCGGGCGTCGCCGCCCGGCAGATGGCGCCAGCCGCGGTGCGGGCCGAGGCCAGCGTCCGGCAGCCGCGCATGGTCACGCTGCGCCTGGGCCCGCGCCGCCAGCGCTACCGCGCGATGGTCCTGCCCGTGCGCCGCCTCGGCGAGCGCCAGGTCACGGTCGTCGCCGAGTCGCTGCAATCCGTCGAGGAGTCCACGCACCAGGTCCTGCTGCTCTTCCTGCTCGCTGGCCCGGCGGTGCTGGCCGCGACCGCGCTCGGCGGCTGGTGGCTGGCGCGCCGGGCGCTGCTGCCGGTGGCGCGGATGACGTCCAAGGCGCAGGAGATCGGGATCGACCGCCTGCACGAGCGGATCGCCGTCCCGCGCGAGGCGGACGAGATCGGCCACCTCGCCGTGACGCTCAACGCGATGCTCGACCGCCTCGAGCAGGGGGTCATCGAGAAGCACCGGCTCATCGCCGACGCCTCGCACGAGCTGCGCACGCCGCTCGCGGTCATGCGCGCCGAGCTCGACGTCACCCTGCGCGCCAGCGAGCTGTCGGCCGACGCGCGCCCGGTGCTCGAGAGCGCTCGCGAGGAGGTCTCGCGGATGAGCCGCACCGTCGACAACCTGCTGACGCTGGCCGAGGTCGACGAGGGCAGGCTCGGGCTGCTGCCCGAGCGGCTGAGCCTGAACGAGTCGATCCAGGCGGCGGCCCGACCGCTGCGGCCGCTCGCGGACGAGAAGCGGCTGCGCTTGGAGGTGCGGGGCGACGCCTGCGAGGTCGACGCCGACGCGCACCGGCTCCATCAGGCCCTGACCAACTTCATCGAGAACGCCATCAGGTACGCGCGCCCCGGCGGGCAGGTCCTCGTGACCGCGTGGTCGCGCGGCGACGAGGTCGGCGTGACCGTGGCCGACGACGGCCCCGGCATCCCCGCGGCGGCGCGCGCGCACATCTTCGACCGCTTCTACCGCGTCGACGGCGCCCGCGGGCGCGAGGGCGGCGGCAGCGGGCTCGGCCTGGCGATCTGCCGCGAGATCGCCGGCGCCCACGGGGGGCGGGTCTGGGTCGAGAGCGAGGAGGACCGCGGCAGCGCGTTCTCGCTCGCGCTGCCGCGGGCTTCGCGCCAGGTCAGCGCACCGGCTTGACCGCGCCGATGAGCTGCTGGTTGCGCTGGCGGAACTGCGCCTCGTACTGGGGACGGACGACCGATTCGACCGGGGCGATGTACCGGCGCTCGCAGCTGTCGTCGGCCCGGGCGATCTGGACCTCGTCGCGCTGCAGGGTGGCGAGCGCCGCGTGGTCGTAGGGCGGGGGCGGCACGCCGGGCGCCGGCCCGGTCGCGAACGGGCCCGGCACCGGGCCGACGATCCGCTCCATCCGCTTGGTGATGTCGGCGTCGATCTCGTCGGGGTCGTTGTAGCGGTAGCCCGCGCCGGCCATGCACGTCGTCCAGCGCCCGAGCGCGCGGACCATCCGCTGGTCGGAGTTGATGCGCTCGTCGAGCTGGTCGAGCTTGCCCTGCAGCTCGGTGAGCACCTGGGCGCCGCCGAACACCGTCTCGGTCGCCTTGCGCGTACAGCCGCCGAGCTTGGTGAAGTCCCCGCTGTCGACCGCGGCCTGGAACGTCGCGCCGGGGTCCTCGCCCCACAACGCGCGGTCGTAGGCGCGGCGGTCGGCGGTGCCGAGGCCCGCGCGCAGGCGCTGGTTGGGGTCGGCCTGGACGCCGCCGCGGTCCCAGAGCGTGCTGATCCCGTAGCCGAACTGCTCGAGGAAGTCCTGGTCGCTCAGGCGGCTGGCGCCGGTGACCGCGGCGCGCTGGGCGAACGGGTCGATCGGGACGTAGTCGAAGCCCTGGGCGCGCATGCACCGGCCGATGTCGGCCTCGACGCGACTCTCGCGGGCCATGATGCCCGCGCTGTCGAAGCCGAGCTGGTCCTCGACGGGTCCGTTGGACCGCTTGCTCGCCGATGCCTTCGAGGTCGCGCCGTGCCCGCCGCAGGCGCCGAGCGCGAGCGCGCAGGCGAGGGCGAGGGCGGTCAGCGCGAGGGCCGGCTGATGTGGTCGTGTGGGCTGGCGCATGCCTTCCTCCAGGCGGGGGGCGTGGGGTTGGTCAGGTGCCCGAGCGCAGCGCTTCGACCGGCTCCAGCGAGGCGGCGCGCAGCGACGGATAGGTGCCGGAGACGAGCCCGACGAGCGCCCCGAGGGCGGGCGCGCCCAGCGGCACCCAGGCGTCGAGGACGGGGGTCCAGGTCCGGCTGGCGGAGACGGCGACGACGATGAGCGTGCCCAGGCTCGCCCCGACGATGCCGCCCGCCAGGCCCATCGCCGTGCTCTCGAGCAGGAACTGGGCGACGATGTGCCGCCGGCCGGCGCCGAGCGCGCGGCGCAGGCCGATCTCGCCCACGCGCTCGAGCACCGAGACGAGCGTCACGTTGGCGATCCCGATCGCTCCGACCAGCAGCGACACGCCCCCGAGCAGCAGGAACAGCGCGTTGAGGTCGTGCTTGACGGCGCCGCGGAGCTGGCGCGGGTCGGGCGGGCTGGCGACCTTGAGCAGTGCCGGCTCGCTGGGGCTGAGCGCCACCGGTGCCTGGCGGACGATGAGGTCGACGGCGCCGATGCGCGTCTCGACCTGCGCCAGCGCCGGCGCCTTGAGCCGGAACTCGCGGCGCGCGGTGCCCTCGGGCATGATCGCCGCGCCGAGCAGCGAGGCCTGGCGCTGCACGCCGGAGAGCAGGCCGATGACGGCGTACAGGCGGTCGCCCACGAAGACCGCGGGCTGGTCGTCGATGCGCGAGATGCCCAGGCGGCTGGCCGCGTTCGGTCCGAGGACGAGCACCCGGTCGGCGCGCTCGGAGTGGCCGGCATCGAACAGCCGGCCGGTCGCCAGGCGGGCGTGCACGGCCCGGAAGAGGCCGGGGGACGCCGCCTTCATCGGAAGCTGGATCGCGCCGGCGGCGAGCGGGTCGTTGATCGGCACCGAGCGCACGAGTGCGCCGCGGACGTCGACGTCGGAAAGCGTCCCGGCGGCGGCCACGCCGTTGAGCCGCCGCAGGCGCGACTCGGCGTCCCACGGGAGCACGATCGCGCCGCTGCCCCCGGCGCGGGCGGACGGGCTGACCACGATGTCGGTCGCCTCGAGCGCGTCGAAGCGCCCGACGATCTGGTTGCCGGCGGTCTTGGACAGGCCGAGCGTGGCGACCAGCGCGCCGACCCCGATGACCGTTCCGAGGACGGTCAGCGCGACGCGGGCCGGGCGCGCCAGGAGGGCGGCGATCGCCTCGGTCACCAGGTCGCCGGGTCGCATGCGCGCTCCGCTCACTCGTCGTGCTCCTCGGTGAGCCAGCCGTCGACGATGCGCACGCGCCGGCGCGCGCGCCGGGCCACCTGCTCCTCGTGGGTGACGATGACGAGCGTGAGCCCGGCGTCGCCGAGTCCGTCGAACAGCGCGAGCACCGACTCGGTGTTCACCGAGTCGAGGTTCCCGGTCGGCTCGTCGCAGAGCAGGACGCTGGGGTCGCCCATCAGCGCCCGCGCGATGGCGACGCGCTGCTGCTCGCCGCCGGACAGCCGCGTCGGCACGAAGTCGGTGCGGTGGGCCATGCCCACCTGCTCGAGCGCCGCCTGCGCGCGGTCCGCGCGCCCCTCGGGGCGCACTCCGCGGTAGACCTCGGCCAGCATCACGTTCTCGAGCACCGTGCGGTGCGCGAGCAGGTTGAACGTCTGGAACACGAAGCCGATGCCGTGCGCGCGCAGCGCCGCGCGCTGGTCGTCGCTCAGCGCGCCGACGTCGATCCCCTCGAACCGGTAGGTGCCCGAGGTCGGGCGGTCCAGGCAGCCGAGGACGTTCAGCAGCGTCGATTTGCCCGACCCCGAGGGTCCGACGATCGCCAGCGACGCCCCGTGGCGCAGCGTGAGGTTGACCTCGCGCAGCGCGAGGACGGGCGGGTCGGCGCCGAACGTGCGCCCGACGTCCTGCAGGTCGATCACCGGCACGGCGCCCGGCGCCGGCGGGAGTTCGGTCACGTCGACCGGCCAGGCCGCAGCGTCCATCCACTCACCTCGCGCCGACGATCACGAGGTCGCCGGGCTCGAGGCGCTGCCCGGCGGCCGCGCGGATCTCGACGAGCCCCTCGGCGGCCAGGCCGGGGACGACCCGGACGATGACGTTCCGGCCGCCGCGGCGGACCTGGACGCGCGAGTTGCCGTCGCCGCCCACCGACAGCGCGCTCGCGGGCACCGCGAGCACGACGCCGCGCGTGCTCTTGACCGCGATCGTCAGCTTGACCGACGCGCCGAGCAGCGCCGCGGCGTCGGTCGACGGGCGCACGGCGAAGTAGAAGCGGCTCGGGTCGACGCGGTTGGTGCCCGGCGTGTTGGCCACCTCGCTCACCGCGCCGTGCTGGGTGATGCCGAGGTCCTGGTCCTCGATCGTCACGGCGTCGTCCGGGCGCACCAGGCGCGCGTCGGAGACCGAGAGCGACGAGTCGACGACCAGGTGCGAGCTGGTCACGTCCATCACGCTGCCCGACACCGCGCTGCCGCGCGTGACCTTCACCGTGTCGACGCGCAGCGGCAGGCTCGGGAAGAAGACGATCTCGTTGGCCGGCACCTGGACCTTCGATTCGCTGGCCTGGCGGACGGCCTCGGTGCGCGTGCGGCGCTCCTCGCTCGCGGCGGCGCCGGCGATCGCCTGCATCGCGCGGGTGTCGAACGGGGCGCTGAGGACGCGCACGCGCTGCACCGCCAGCCGGGCGGCCGAGCGCATCGTGCGCACCTCGACCCGGGCGCGTCGGAGCTCCGCGGCGGCGACGGCGAGGTCGCCCGTCGCCTGGATGCCGTCGGCCTGCGCGCGGCGCTGCGCGTCGGGGCCGGCGGCGCGGGCGGCGGCGGCGGCCGCGATGGCCGCGTCGAGCTCGGCCTGCGCGCGCGGGATCGCCTCGGTCGCCTGGCGCACGGCCGCGGCCGCCGTCTCGCGATCGGACGGCGCGGCGTCGAGCGGGACCTCCAGGAGCTTGAGCTGGGCGACGTGCTGGTCGTCCAGGGCGGTGTTCACCGCGGCGCGCTTGATCGCCACGTCCGCGTCGGCGGCCGCCTGGTCGCGCGCACTGTTGGCGTCCGCCACGGTCACGCCGGCCTGCGCGTTGCTCGCCAGCTTCTGCGCGGTCTGGAGCTTGGTCTGCGCGCTGACGACGCCGAGCACCGCGGTGTCGACGGCGTCCTTCGCGGTCACGACGTCGGACCTGGCCTGCTCGACCTCGGCCGGCGTCGCCGTGCGCGCCTGCGCGATCGCGCTCAGCGCCTGCAGGTGCGCGTCGCGGGCCTGCGCGGCCGCGCCCTCGGCGGTCCGGAGCTGCTCGAGCTGCACGTCGGTCGGCCCGAACGGCTCCCAGCCGTGGCGCAGGTAGAAGCCCGTGACCGCCGACTCGGTGCGGGCGTCGTAGCGGCCGTCGACCGGGCCGGGGTCGAAGCCGAGCTGCGACAGCGCGCGCTCGAGCTGCATGACGTCGGGGCCCTGCAGGCCGCGATGCAGGTCGCGGCTCATCGGGACCGCGCCGGGGAGGACGAACACGGGGCGGTCGTCGACCGCCATCGCCAGGTCGCCGGCCGTGAGCTGCGCGCGCCGTCGCGGTGCCCGGGTGACGATGTCGCTGCCCTGCTTGACCTTCGAGGTCGCCAGCACGGTCGGCCGGGCCGCGCTGTAGCGGACCGTGCCGCGGACGATCACCACCGTCGACAGCGTGCGTCGCACGACCGGGACGGTGATCGGCGACGGCGGCGGCGCCGCGGTGTCGGCCGCGACCTGCGCGGGCGACCGGATCTGCCGCGCCGCGATCCACCCGACGATCGCCAGGAGGATGAGCCCGCCGGCGGCGATCGTCCCGATGCGCCGGGATCGCAGGGCTCGCATCGTCTAGCCGACGCTCGTGGCGGCCACGCAGACCGCGAACACCGAGAAGGCGTGGCCGGCCGCGGTGTCGCTGTTGTCGACGTGGCCGGTCCAGGCCGTGCCGCCGCCGTCGGGGAAGCTGTCGACGATCGCCGTGTTCTCGATGTCCTCGACGCGGACGCCGCCACCCACGACGAACTGGCCCGGAGCGCAGCTCGCGGTGGCGCCCGCCGTCGCGCTGCCGGAGACGGCGTTGGCCGGCCCCACCGAGCCCGGCGTGCCCCGGTAGGTGACCCGGTCGACGGCGGCGGCGGCGCTCGCGTGGTCGCTGGTCGCGGCGTGGTCGGCGGCGAGCGCCGCCGGCACCTTCGCCAGCGTGGCCTCGTTGACGTCGACGCCGCTCAGGGAGTCGTCGGTGACCTTCGAGCCGTCGATCGCGTTCGCCTTGATGGCGGCGCGCGAGACCGACCGCGGCTTGAGCTCGCGGGCGCCGACGCTGTGGGCCGGCAGCCGGGTGGCCGCGTAGGAGATCCCACTGAGCGCGAGCACGAGCGCGAGGAACGCCACGACCATCGACGGTGAGGCGCGGCGTCCGCGAAGCAACATCCTGACCATGTCCCCCTCCGTCGGATCGTTCGGTCCCAGCGAAAGCGCGACGACCGTAGCCCCGGCGGATGAGACGAACCTGAGATCGAGGCCGGTTTTCCGGCGGCTTCGGCGCGAGTTCTCAGCTCGCTCTCATCTGGAGGAGCATGATTGCTCGGGTGCGCGTGCTGGTGGTCGAGGACGATGTGCGGATGGCCGCCGCGCTGCGGCGCGGGCTGCGGGCCGAGGGCGTGGTCGCCGACGTGGCGATGGACGGGGGCGAGGCGCTGCGGCGGGTGCGCCCGGGCGAGTTCGACGTCGTCGTCCTCGACGTGATGCTGCCCGACGTCGACGGGTTCGAGGCCTGCCGGCGGCTGCGCACGGCCGGCGTGTGGGTGCCGATCATCATGCTCACGGCGCGCGACGCGGTGGACGACCGGGTCCGCGGCCTCGACGCCGGGGCCGACGACTACCTGACCAAGCCGTTCTCGCTCGCCGAGCTGCTGGCGCGGCTGCGCGCCCTCGCGCGGCGCGGGCCGGTCGAGCGCCCGGCGGTGCTGGTGGTGGGGGAGCTGCGCCTGGATCCCGCGACGCGCGAGGTGTGGCGCGGCGAGGCCGAGATCGAGCTGTCGGCGCGCGAGTTCGCCCTGCTGGAGACCTTCATGCGCCGGCCGGGCCAGGTGCTCAGCCACACCCAGCTCCTCGACGCCGCCTGGGACCTCGGGTTCGAGCACCGCTCCAACGTCGTCGAGGTCTACGTCCGCTATCTGCGCGAGAAGGTCGACCGGCCCTTCCAGGTGCGCTCGCTGGAGACCGTGCGCGGCATGGGCTACCGCCTGCGCAAGGACGGCGGCGCGTGAGCCGGCTGCCCGTCCGCGTCCGGCTGACGGCGGCCTTCGCGCTGGCCACGCTGCTCGTGCTCACCGGCGCGGGGGTGTTCGTCTACGTGAAGCTGCGCGCCGACCTCAACGAGTCGATCGTCGGCGCCCTGCACACGCGCGCCGATGCGATCGCCTCCTCGGCGCAGGAGTCGCACGTCCCGATCGCCGGCGCCGGCGGCGGGCAGGCGGACGAGAGCTTCGCG
This sequence comes from Solirubrobacteraceae bacterium, assembly GCA_034664395.1. Taxonomy (GTDB): domain Bacteria; phylum Actinomycetota; class Thermoleophilia; order Solirubrobacterales; family Solirubrobacteraceae; genus JAOPZW01. The sequence goes on from JAXDHQ010000058.1 coordinate 23,415, forward strand.
CAGGTGCTCGCGACGGACGGTCGCGTCCTCGACGCCGCGGGCACGCTCGACCACCAGGTGCTGACCGCCGTCGAGGTCCGGCGCGCCCTGCGCGCGCCGCTGCTGGTCGAGCGCCACGTGCCCGGGATCGAGTCGACGACGCGCCTCTTCGCCCGGCGGGTGCCCGACCGCGCGGGATCGTCGATCGCGGTGGTCGGCCAGTCGCTCGACGACCGCAACGTGGCGCTGTCGGGCCTCGTCACGTCGCTGGTCATCGGGGGCGCGCTCGCCGTCGTGCTGGTGTCGGGGCTCGGCTACGCGCTGGCCACCGCCGGCCTGGCGCCGGTCGAGGCCATGCGCCGGCGGGCGGCCGAGGTGTCGCTGACGCGCGCCGACGAGCGGCTGCCGCTGCCGGCGGCCCACGACGAGATCCGGCGCCTGGGCGAGACGCTCAACGACATGCTCGACCGGCTGCGGCGCTCGTTCGAGCGCGAGCGGCGCTTCGTGGCGGACGCCAGCCACGAGCTGCGCACGCCGGTGGCGGTGGTCAAGACCGAGCTCGAGGGCGCGCTGCGCACCGGGCAGTACGGCGAGCCGGTGCGCCAGGCGCTGGTGGCCGCGGTGGAGGAATGCGACCACCTGGCCCAGCTCGCCGCCGACCTGCTGGTCATCGCCCGCGCCGGCGAGGGCGAGCTGCCGGTGCGCCGCGAGGCGCTCGCGGCCCGGGCGCTGCTCGAGGGCGTGCGCGACCGGTTCGCCGACCGCGCCGC
>JAXDHQ010000059.1:0-19674 GCA_034664395.1 Solirubrobacteraceae bacterium
GCGTGGCGGCCGCGGCCGCGTGCGACGACCGGCCGCTGGACCCCGAGCCCGAGGCGCTGGCGCGGCTGCGGGTCGGGCTGGGGGTCTGACGGCAGCGGCAGGTCGCCGGCGCTCTGCGGTCGGCCGCCGGCCACCACCGCATCGAATCGGCGCAGGCTCGCTACCCTCGATGCCCTGGCCGTGCGGCGCCGCGAAGCGCACACGGACACACGCCCACACCGACGCTTGCCAACGGACAGAACCGGGAAGTCGGCGTTCAGCCCCACCCCCTCGCTGCCGATAACCGGGCCAAGGCGATCCAGGAGATCCAGATCATGACTTCGCACCGTTCCAAGGCCTACGGCATCGCCCTGCACAGCCTGCGCGAGCTGAGGCCCTCGAAGTTCACCGACGCTCAGATGGAGCTCTTCGAGCAGGCGGCCGACGCGCTGCTGTTCACCGAGACCGTCGACGGCGACACCGCGACGCTCATCGCCCGCGCCCGGGCCGAGCTCGACGCGATCGCCGCCGCCAACCGGCTCATGCCCGAGACGGTCGAGCGCCTCAAGGCCGAGCTCGACGCCATCGGGCCGCTCGTCGTCGTCTGAGCGCGCCGCGGGCTCAGGCCCGGCCGCGCACGAGGTCGATCAGCCGGCCGAGGACCCGCTCGCCGTCGGCGCGCAGGCCGTTGTGCTCGTGCTCGTTCGTGATCCAGGGGCGCAGGCCGCGGATCTGCGCCGCGGTCTCCTGCGAGAGCGCGCTCTCGACGTACATGTCCTCGACGTAGATCGCCGCCGCGACCGGCACGTCGTTCGCGCGCAGGCGATCGGGGTCGTAGAGCCGCGGCCACTCGTGCGCGGCGAGGAGCTCCGCCGCCTCGCGCAGCGGAGCCAGGGCGCCGTACTCCTCGAACATCCACGGGTAGACGTGCTCGCCGACGAAGAGCTCGGGGGCCTGCTCGTAGTCGGCGGGCAGCAGCCGCTCGGCCGCCCAGCGGGTCGTGCCGCCGTCCGCCCAGCACGCCTCGTGCAGGATGGCGTACAGCGGGTTGCGCGCGAACGGGAGCGCCGCCTCGACGTCGTGCAGGAAGCCTGGCGAGTCGGCGGGCCGCTCGAGCAGGTAGTGCAGGCGCTCGGCGCCGTCGCTCATGCCCAGCCCGTCTCCGAGCTGGCGCAGCCGGCGTGACGTCAGGCGGTCGCCGCTCGGCAGGCGGAGGTCGTCGGCCCGCAGCCGCTCGTGGAGCTCGCGGACCCGGAGGCGGTCGGCCGGATAGCGCTCGTAGTAGCGGCGGTTGCGCTCGAGGGCGCGCGCGTACGTCGCGCGATAGACGTCGTCGATGCGATCGCCGAGCACGGGCACGCCGCCGGTGATGAACGCCTCGCGCAGCCCTTCCGGCGCCAGCGAGAGGTAGCTCGTCACGCACAGGCCGCCGAAGCTCTGCCCGAGCACGCTCCAGCGCTCGACGCCCATCTCGCGGCGGATCCACTCGGCGTCGCGCACGATCGCGTCGGCCCGGAAGTGCGTCAGGTAGGCGGCCTGCTCGGCGGGCGTGAGCCCCTCCAGCGCGCCGACGGGCGACGAGCGCCCGGTGCCGCGCTGATCGAGCATGAGGACGCGGAAGTCGCGCAGCGCGCGGTCGAGCCAGCCGGGGTCGCTGGGATGGCGCGCCGGCCGTGGCGCCTCGTTCCCCGGCCCACCCTGCAGGAACACGAGCAGCGGCCGGTCGCGCCCGTCGGGGTCGGCGACCTCCCGCGCGAACACCGTGATGCGCTCGCCCTCGGGTCGCGCATGATGCAGCGGCACCGAGAACTCGTGCTCGGTCAGGAGCAGGCCCGGGGTGGCGAACGCGTCGGGCGGGAGCACGCACGCAGATTACGCGTGTCGTGACGAGCGCCCCCCGCGCAGGGGCGCTCGTCACTCGCGTCGGCACGACCCAGGGGGGCTAGGGCGTGACGGTGAAGCCGACCTGGCGGGTGACCCCGAGGTCGGACAGGCTGCGTCCGGGCGTGACCTTCAGCACGTAGCGCCCGGGCTTGAGCCGGCGCAGCAGCGCGCGGTCGCGCAGGCGCAGGCGATAGGAGGCCGCGGCGGAGGCCGGCACGCGGTAGCCGATGGTCAGGGCCGTCCCCGCCGGCCGGCCGCCGCGCACGCGGTAGACCGCGTAGCGCAGGAGCTCGGTCTCGGCGTCGAGCCCGACCGTGGCGCGCAGGCCCTGGCTGCGCAGACGGCCGACGCGCACGCGCTTGGAGACCGTCAGGTGGCGCAGCGCCACCGGCTTGGCCTGGATGCCGGCGACGGCGGACTGCGGGAGGAACTGCTGGATGATCACGGTGGTGGCCCCGCCGAGCACCGAGGCGTCGTCGGCGCCCTTGCCGCGCGTCGGGGCGGGCGGCGTCGTGATCGTGTACTGGAACGTGCGGACCTGGCTCGCGTTGCCGGCGCGGTCGATGGCGATCGCCTTGATCGTCTGCGACCGGCTGACGGTGAGCTGCGCCGGCGCCACGGCGCTGGTCGGGGTCGGGTCGGTGCCGTTGGTCGTGTAGCGGACGACCGCGGAGGGGTCGTTGGTCGTCAGCCCGACGGCCTGGCTGCCCTCGTAGGTCCCCGAGCCGGGGCTCGCCGCGGGCGCGCTCGGCGCTTCGAGGTCGTAGAGGACGGTCTTCGTGGCGCCGACCGGCGTGCCCGCGATGCGCAGGCGCGCGGTGAGCGCGCCCTCGCGCAGGCCGTCGAGGTCGGCCTTGGCGAACGACGCGCTCCAGCCCTTCTCGCCGGCGTCGGTCCCGAGCGTGGCGGGGGCGACCGCGGACGTGTTGTCGGCGTCCTCGAGCACGACGTCGGCGTCGGTCACGGCGCTCGCCGCCCAGCCGCCCACGGTGAGGACGGGGTCGGTCGCGTCGACGCCGGCCGTGGCGAGGTTCAGCGCGCGGACGCTGGTGGACCCGGCCGAGCTGGGGTACGCCGGGGCCGCCTCGCAGCCGAGCGCGGGGCCCGCCGCCGGGGCGATGCCGTCGAACATCATCGTCACGGGCGGCAGGACCGCTCCGTGGCCGTAGCCGACCGCGTGGGCGTCGCCGTTGGTCAGCGCGTCGAGGATGTAGGCGTTGCTGCGACCCGAGCGGTTGCGCTCGACGTTGAACTGCGGCGCCGCGAAGTAGCGGGCGCGGAAGGTCCCCGGGCCGTTGGGCGCGTCGACCAGGCTCGGAAGCACGCGGAGCTGGTTGTCGGCCGGCAGGCCGATGAACGAGGCCGAGTCGATGCGCTCGAGCGGGATCGGCGCCCCCGGGGTGCCGTCGGCGTTGCCGAAGCGCGCGGCCCCCTCGACCCAGACCTCCTGGCGCGAGCCGGGCGGCATGACCGTGGCGGTCGGGTCGTTGGGGTCGGGGACCGGAACGGCCTCCTGGCCGGTGGCCGGGTCGACGGTGAGCTGGCGCCGGGAGGCGATGGCGATGTCGTCGACGATCGCCTCGTCGACGCCGGCGGCGCCGCCCGGGTTGGAGACGACGATGCGGTCGCCGGGGAGGATGTCGGGCGTCGCGCCCTCCCAGCACTCGCCGGGCAGCGGCGGGGTCACGGTCGGGGCGTGGTTGATCTCCAAGCCGCCCCCCTCGGCGGTGCTGATGGCCGCCCCGCGCACGCTGGCGATGCGGTGCGGGCCGCGGAAGACCTCGACCAGCGTCTGGCCGCCGAAGGCGTGGCCGAAGACGCCGACCATGTCGATGTTGTGGAAGACGGTGACGTTGTGGCCTGACCGAACGCCCTGTGGGCCGACGTCCGCCGCGGCGGGCGTCGCGGCCAGCGCGCCCGCGAGGGCAGCGCCGAGCAGCGCGCGCCGGGCGACGGCCGTGCCGAGAAACGTGCTGGACATCTTGGGCTGCACCGGGTGTTGCTCCCAACCTCTTGGCTTGCTGGACCTACTCCATGTCGGAGTGCATGGCCAGCGTGTCGTCCAATCGGAGGACGCCCCAGGGCAGATCCCGCACCTCGGCGTTGCGGGAAGCCGCACATCGGTCGGCGGCGCGACGTCAGACGACGACTCCTACCGCCCGGTGCGCGATCTGAGAGGGTCGGACACACCAGCGTCCCAACCACTCCGGAGGTCCATTGCAATGGCCGAGAGCGTGTACCGCGTCACCGAGGTCATCGGCGTCAGCAGCGAGTCGTGGGAGGCGGCCGCCCGCGCCGCGGTGGAGACGGCGGGCAAGACGGTGCGGGACCTGCGCGTCGCCGAGGTCGTGCGGCAGGACCTCACCATCGAGGACGGCGGCATCGTGAACTTCCGCGTGCGCCTCGGCATCTCGTTCAAGTACCAGTCGGGCGACTGACCGCCCGCTCCGGATGCGAAAAGGCCCCGCGCGTGCGGGGCCTTTCCCTGTCCTGCCCGGAAATTGCGTGGCTCGGGCTCAGAAGCCGCCCGTGCCGTTCGGCGTGCCCCAGCCCGTCGGCCCGTCGTACCCGGGGCCGGCGGTGCAGACGTACCCGCACGCCTGGTTGGGCGTGAAGTTCGTGCCCTGGGTCACGTCGAAGAAGCTGCGCGTGTGGCTGTACGGGAACGAGCCGTAGTTGACCTTCGCCGCGTTGCCGGCCAGCGCGTAGACGCTGGCGATGACGGGCGAGGACACGCTCGTGCCGCCGACGACGTTCCAGCCGCCGCCGAGCACGCCCGAGTCGTAGATCGCCACGCCGGTGCCGGGGTCGGCGACCGCGGAGACGTCGGCGACCGTGCGTCCCGCGCAGCCGGCGTCCTTCTGCCACGCCGGCTTGGCCTCCCAGATCGAGCAGCCGCTGCCGGCGCCCTGGGCGTCCGCGGGGAAGCCCGGCCCGAGGCTGCCCCAGACCGTCTCGTCCCACCCGCGGGCGTTGGCGGCCTTCACCAGCGAGGTCCCGCCGACCGAGGTCACGAACCCCGACGACGCCGGCCAGATGGTCCCGTAGTCCTCGTCGCCCGAGCTCGCCGTGATCGCGACGCCGGGGTGGTCGTAGTAGTGGTCCCACGCCGTGAAGTTGCTCTCGGGCCCGACCGACCCGTAGCTGTTGGAGACCTCGTTGGCGCCCATGTTGGCGGCCGTGTCGACGGCGGCGCCGAGGTCGCTGTGCGTGAGCGGCGTGCCGGCCGCGGCCGTCTCGTCGGCCGAGCTGGCCTCGACGAACAGGATGTGGCAGCGCGGGCAGACGGCCGAGACCATGTCGAGGTCGAGCGACTCCTCGAGCTCCCAGTCGGGGTTCGGCGGCGGGTAGTTGCCCTGCTCCCCGTCCTGGTTGACCTTCTTGAAGCACCCGTTCGCGGTCGTGCACGGGGGCAGCCCGTAGAACGAGCGGTAGACGCCGAGGTCCGCCTCGGCGTTCGGGTCGTCGTACGCGTCGACGATCGCGACGGTCTGGCCCACGCCCTTCCGCAGCGACGCGCTCGTCAGCTTGTAGGCGCTGCGCAGGTCGGCCGGCCCGTAGCCGTCGTGCGCGGCCTGCGCGGCCGGCACCGCCGGGATGTCCGTGCGCAGCACCGCGAAGCAGCGCACCGGCCCGGAGGCGCAGACGGCCTTCACCGTCGGCGCTGCCTGTGCCGCGACGGGAACCGCCGCCGCCGCCGAGATCGTCGCGACGCACGCGACCGCCTTCCAGAACCTCATCTCCCACACCCTCCCGAAGTACGACGGCTGCGAAACGACCGGCCGCGTGAATACCCCAATGGTCCGACCGCGAAACTCGTCGCGGCCGCATGCCGGCGGCCGGGCTGCGTCACCATGCGGGGCAACGATGCTCACCGATGAGCCCTCCGCCATCCACGACGACGCCCACGACGCCCTCCTGCGCCGCGACATCCGCGAGCTCGGCGTCCTGCTCGGTCGCACGCTCGTGCGCCAGGAGGGCAGGGAGGCGCTCGCGCTCGTCGAGCGCGTCCGCGCGCTGGTGCGGACCGACCGCGACGCCGCGGCCGCGGTGCTGGCCGAGGTCGACCCGATCACCGCCACGCGCCTGGTGCGCGCCTTCAGCAGCTACTTCAACCTCGCCAACGTCGCCGAGCAGGTCCACCGCTCGCGCGAGCTGGCCGCCATCCGCGCCGAGCGCGGCACGTGGCTGTTCCAGGCCATGGAGCGGATCGTCGCCGCCGGGGTGGGCCGGGGCGAGCTCGCCGCCGCCATCCAGTCGCTCGCCGTCCGTCCCGTGTTCACCGCCCACCCCACCGAGGCGGCCCGCCGCACGGTGCTGAGCAAGCTCGCCGGCATCGCCGACCTGCTCGACGAGCGCGACCGCGCCGGCGACGGCGCCACCGGGCGGCGCGTCGAGCGGCGCCTCGAGGAGCTCATCGACCTGCTGTGGCAGAGCGACGAGCTGCGCGTCACCCAGCCCGACGTCATCGACGAGGCGCGCAACGCCGTCTACTACCTCGACGAGCTGCATCGCCACGCCGTGCCCGACACGCTCGAGGAGCTGGTCGAGCAGCTCGGGCGGCTCGGGATCGACGTCCCGGTGCAGGCGCGCCCGCTGCGCTTCGGGAGCTGGATCGGCGGCGACCGCGACGGCAACCCCAACGTGCTGCCGGCCACCACGCTGGAGGCGCTCGCCCTCCAGCACGAGCACGCGCTGCGCGACGCGCTGGCGCTCGTCGACGGCCTGCGCGCCGACCTCTCGTCGTCGGTGCGGATCACCGGCGTCACGCACGAGCTCGAGGAGTCGCTGGCCGCCGACCTCGAGCGCCTGCCCGAGCTCGAGGACCGCTACCGCCGCCTCAACGCCGAGGAGCCCTACCGGCTGAAGCTCACGTGCGTGCGCCACAAGCTGCTCAACACGCGCGCGCGGCGCAACGAGCGTCGCCCGCACGAGCCCGGGCGCGACTACCTCGGCTCGGACGACCTGCTCGCCGACCTCGCGCTCGTGCGCGACTCGCTGCTGGTGCATCGCGGCGAGCTCGTCGCGCGCGGGCGCCTCGAGCGCGCCATGCGCACGCTCGCCGCCTTCGGCCTGCACCTGGCGACGCTCGACGTCCGCGAGCACGCCGACGCCCACCACCAGGCCCTGGCGCAGCTCTTCGACCGCCTGGCCGATCGCCCCGTGCGCTACGCCGACCTCTCCCGCTCCGAGCGCCTCGAGCTGCTGGCGGCCGAGCTGCCCTCGCGCCGGCCGCTGGCCCCCTCGCCGCCGCCGCTGGACGAGCGCGGGGCGCGCACCTACGAGACCTTCGACGCGATCCGCGGTGCGCTGGACACGTACGGGCCCGAGGCGATCGAGTCGTACATCGTCTCGATGTGCCGCGGCGCCGACGACGTCCTCGCGGCCGCGGTCCTCGCCCGCGAGGCGGGGCTGATCGACCTCGACGCCGGCGTCGCGCGGGTCGGGTTCGTGCCGCTGCTGGAGACGATCGAGGAGCTGCGCGCCGCCGGCGACCTGCTCGCCGAGCTGCTCGAGGAGCCCGGCTACCGGCGCCTGGTGGCGCTGCGCGGCGACGTCCAGGAGGTGATGCTCGGCTACTCGGACTCCAACAAGGATGCGGGCGTCGCGACGAGCCAGTGGGAGATCTACCGCGCCCAGCAGCGCCTGCGCGAGACCGCCCGGCGCCACGGCGTGCGCCTGCGGCTGTTCCACGGCCGCGGGGGGACCGTCGGCCGCGGCGGCGGTCCGACGCACGACGCGATCCTCGCCCAGCCGTCGGGCACGCTGGAGGGCGAGATCAAGCTCACCGAGCAGGGCGAGGTCATCTCCGACAAGTACCTGCTCCCGGGGCTGGCGCGCGAGAACCTCGAGCTGACGCTCGCCGCCGCGGTCGAGGCCACCGTCCTGCACAAGCGCCCGCAGCACGACGAGGACGAGCTGGCGAGCTGGTCGCAGGCGATGGACCTCGTGTCCGACGCGGCGTTCGCCCGCTACCGGGGCCTGATCGAGCACCCCGACCTGCCGGCGTACTACTTCGCCTCGTGCCCGGTCGAGCTGCTGGCCGAGCTGCAGCTCGGCTCGCGCCCGTCGCGGCGCCCCGACGCCGGCGCCGGGATCGACGGGCTGCGCGCGATCCCGTGGGTGTTCGGCTGGACCCAGTCGCGCCAGGTCGTCCCCGGCTGGTACGGCGTCGGCAGCGGCCTGGCCGCGGCGCGCGAGGCGGGCCTGGGCGACCTGCTGAGCGAGATGCACGCGCGCTCGCGCTTCTTCCGCACCTTCCTCTCGAACGTCGCCATGACGCTGGTCAAGACCGACCTCGACCTCGCCGGCCACTACGTCCGCACGCTCGTCGCCCCCGAGCTGCACCACCTCTACGACGCGATCCGCGCCGAGCACGACCTCACGGTCGCCGAGGTCCTGCGCGTCACCGGCCAGGACGAGCTGCTCGCGGCCAACCCGGTGCTCGAGCGCACCCTGCGCGTCCGCGACGCCTACCTCGCCCCGCTGCACCTGCTGCAGGTGACGCTCATGCAGCGCTGGCGCGCCGACCACGACGCCGGTCGCCACCCCGACCCGACGGTCGCCCGGGCCCTGCTGCTCACGGTCAACGGGATCGCCGCCGGGCTGCGGAACACGGGCTGAGGGCGAGCAGCAGGGTCGCCACGAGCGTCGCGCCACCGGCGAGGCGGAGGGTGGTGGGCGCGCCGAGGCGATCGGCGAGCCATCCGAGCAGGAGGGCGCCGGCGAGCAGAGCGGCGCGGTAGGCCATCCCGTTCAGCGCGAGGACCCGACCGCGCGCGCCCGGCGGGACGGTCATCTGCACGAAGCCGTTGGTCAGCGAGAGGGCGGCGCCGCAGGCGACGCCGGCGAGCAGCAGCGCGCCCGCGGCGTCCGCCGGCGACCCGGCGGCCCCGACCAGCGCCGTGAGGGCCGCGAACGCCGTGGCGGCGGCGACCTGGAGGCCGCGCCGGGGCCACGTCGCGCTCCCGGCGAGCACGGCGCCGAGGACCGATCCCGCCGCCAGCGTCGCCATCAGCAGCGCGAAGAGGGCAGCGCCGCCGTGAAACGTCGATCGGACCAGGAGCGGGAGGACGACCTGGAGGTTCGCCCCCACCGCGGAGACCGTGGCCATGAGCAGCATCGCCCGGCGCAACGCCGGGGTCGTGCGCCCGGGCGGGCGCCCCGGCCTCTCTCCGAGTGGTCGGCAGGCGGAACGACGGGGTCCATGCGCCGCAGCCCCGTGATGACCGCGAAGTAGGAGAGTCCGTTGACCAGGAAAGCGGCGCCGACGCCCAGCGCTCCCACGAGCGCGGCGGCGATGGCCGGTCCGACGGCGCGCGCGGCGTTGAGCGCACCGGTGTTGAGCGCCACGGCATTGGCGACCAGGTCCGCTCCGACGAGGTCGCCGACGAGCGCCGAGCGCGCCGGCATGTCGAACGCGGTCACGCATCCGAGCAGGCCGGCGAGGAGGTAGACCGTCCACAGGCGGATTGCGTGGACGAACGCGAGCAGGGCCAGGGCGAGGGCGAGCAGGGCCAGCACGGCCTGGGTCGTGACGAGCAGCCGGCGCCGGTCGACGCGGTCGGCCACCGCCCCGCCAAGGGGCCCGAGCGCCAGCACCGGCCCGAGCTGCAGCACGCTCGCCAACGCGACCGACAGCGCCCGGCCGGTGAGCTGCACCACCAGCCAGTCCTGGGCGACCTGCTGCATCGCCGTTCCGCTGACCGAGATGAGCTGGCCGGTCAGGAACAGGCGGTAGTTGCGGACCTGCAGCGAGCGGAGGGCGCGTGCCGGCACCCATTCAGCGTCATGCTGCGCGCCCTTTCACGCAACTGATGATCTTGGGATGTCGATAAGCTTAGCTTATGCTTGAGCCTCGCCGCCTGCTGACCTTCCGCGAGGTCGCGCGGCGGGGCTCGTTCTCGCGGGCGGCTGAGGCCCTGTCGCTCAGCCAGCCCGCCGTGTCCCAGCAGGTCGCCGCGCTCGAGCGCGAGCTCGCCACCACGCTCCTCACGCGCGGGCCCGGCGGCGCCGTCCCGACTCGCATGGGCTCGCTGCTGCTCGAGCACGCCGACGCCCTCGCCGCGCGGCTGGCCCTCGCCGACGCCCAGGTCGCCGAGGCGGCCGCCGAGGACGAGCGCCGCCTGCACATCGGCGCCTTCCCGAGCGCGCTCGCGGGCATCGTCCCGACCGCGCTCGCACGCCTGACCGCAGCCCACGCTGACCTCGACGTCGAAGTCGTCGAGGCGGGCAGCCGCCAGCTCGCCGACGCCGTGGCCGCCGGCGGCCTCCACGTCGCCCTGGTCCTCGAGGAGGCCGACCAGCCGACGCGGCCGCCCGTCCAGCGGGTGGAGCTCGGCGACGACCCGCTCATCGCCGCCGTGGGGCCGCGCCATCCGCTCGCGGCCCGGAGCCGCATCCGCCTCGCCGAGCTGGCCGGCGACGTCTGGGCGGCGCCCTCGCACGACCACCCGATCCGGCGCGCGTGCCGGGACGCGGGCTTCGACCCGCGCATCGCGTTCGTCCTCGGCGACCCCATGGCGACCGTGGCGGTCGTCGCCGCCGGCATGGCGGTGACCCTCGTCCCCCGTCTGCTCGCTCCTCGACTGCACGGCGTGCGCCTGCTCGACGTGCGCGACGCGCCGACGCGGACGCTCGCCGCGGTGCTGCCACCCACCGGCCAGAGGCGGGTCGCACGGGCGTTCGTCAGGGAGGCCCGCCTCGCCCACCGCCGCTCGCGAACCGCGCTGCGGCCCGCGGGCCGCAGCCGGTGACCACGCCGGCGGCGGCGTAGGCGAGCGAGACCGCTTCCAGGCCCACGCGCCGTGCCAGGCGCCGTGGACGAGGACCACCGTCGCCGGCATGCCCACCTCCAGTGAAGGAAGCGCCGAGCCTCCCAAGCGCGCGGCGGCACCACGACCGGCCGGACCGCCGGTCGCCACCCGCCTCGAAGGGCAGGTGCCCGGGGCCACGGTCCGCGCCGAGCGTGGGTATCGTTCGCCAATGGCCACGGCTGCGAAATCACGTTCCGCGAACGGCGAGCGTGGAGGCCGGCCCAATACCGGGCTGACGGTCGAGCGGGCGCTCGACGCGCTCGAGCTGCTGGCCGGACGCGGGGACGGCGTCGGGGTGGGCGAGCTCGCGCGGGCGCTGGGCGTGTCGAGTCCCAGCGCGCACCGGCTGCTCTCCACGCTGCACGCGCGCGGGTACGCGCGCCAGGACCCGGTGACCGCGCGCTACGCGATCGGGCTGCGCTGCTTTTCGCTCGCGACGCTGGCCACGGCCGACCTCGACCTACGCACCGCCGCGGCGCCGCACCTGCGCCGGCTCAACGAGCGCACCGGCGAGACCGTGCACCTCGCGCTCTACGCCGACGGCGAGGTCATCTACATCGACCGCCTCGAGGGCGCCCACCCGATCGGCCCGATCTCGCGCATCGGCGCCCGCGCGCCGGCGCACTGCGTCTCGACCGGTCGGGCGATCCTCGCCTTCGCGCCCGACGCCGAGATCGACGCGCTGCTCGCGCGCGGCCTGGAGGGCTTCACCACCCACACCGCCACCACGCGCGCGGCGCTCGACGCCGACCGCGAGCGGGTGCGCCGCCGCGGCTACGCCGTCAACGAGGGGAGCTGGCGGGCGGAGATCGGCGGGGTCGCCGCCCCCGTGCGCGACTTCTCGGGCCAGGTCAAGGCGAGCGTGGGCGTGTGCCTGCCGGCGCAGCGGTTCTCGGCCAAGGCGCGCCCGGAGCTCATCCGGCACACGGTCGACGCGGCGGCGGGCATCTCCGCCAACCTCGGCTTCGTCGTCCCCGGCGCGCTGAACTGAGCGACGCTCAGGCGTCGTCGTCGCCGGCGCGGCGCTCGAGCCGGCCACCCCAGCGCCGGCCGAACTCGGCCGGCAGGCCGAACTGGTCGAGCACCTTGACCACCAGGTCGTCGACGAGGTCGTCGATCGTCTCGGGGTGGTTGTAGAACGCCGGCACCGGCGGCAGCACCACCGCACCCAGGCGCGCCAGCGTCAGCAGGTTGTCGAGGTGGATCGGGCTCAGCGGCGTCTCGCGCACGACGAGGACGAGCTTGCGCCCCTCCTTGAGCGTCACGTCGGCGGCGCGGCACACGAGCGTGTCGCCCACCCCGTGGGCGATGGCCGCCGCCGTGCGCGCCGAGCACGGGACGATCGCCATGCCGTCCGTGCGGAACGAGCCGCTGGAGATCGACGCCGCCTGGTCGAACGCGCCGTGGTGCTCGGTCGCGAGCTCGCGCACCTGAGCGAGCGTGAACGACGTCTCGTGCTGGATCGTGCGCTCGCCCCAGCGGCTGGCGACCAGGTGGGTGTCGACGCCCAGCTCGCGCAGCGCCTGCAGCAGCCGGATGCCGTAGACCGCGCCGCTGGCGCCCGTCATGCCGACCACGAGGCGCACGGCCTACAGCTCCACCCACTCGTCGGGATCGAGGTCATCGATGCCGGGCACGCGCATCCTGGCGTGCGCCTCCTGGTCTCCAGGCGGGACCGTGGCGTCGACCCCGAGCTTGGCCGTGACGCCGTCGCGCGCCGACGGGTCGAGCGTCGAGCCACCCGCGCGCGGGACGACGAGCACGTCGCGGTCGGCCTGCACGCGCGTGGCGATGGCCCACTCGACCTGCTCGTCGTCGAAGGGGTCGACGTCGGCGTCGACCACGACCACGTGCTTGAGGACGGGATTGGACGCGAAGGCGGCCATGATCGCGTTGACCGCGTGGCCCGGCTGCGGATCGGCGATCGCGATGACCGCGTGGAAGCGGCACGTGCCGCCCTCGGTGAGCCGGACGGCGCGGACGCCGGCGTTGAGCTCGCGCAGGCGGCGCAGCAGGTCGGCCTCGCGCGGGATCGCGCCGATCAGCAGGTGCTCGCGCCCGGCGGAGAGGATCGTCTGGAAGATCGCGTCCTCGCGGTGCCAGACGGCGAGCACGTCGAGCACGGGCCCAGGGCCGGCCGGCCCGTACGTGCGCGGGAACTCGCCGAACGGCCCCTCGGGCGCGCGCTCGCCCGGGCGCATCCGCGCCTCGACCACGATCTCGGCCCGCGCCGGCACGCGCAGGCCCAGCTCCGGCGTCGCCACGACCGGCAGCGGCGAGCCGCGCAGCGCGCCGCACACCTCGAGCTCGTCGACCTCGCGGGGCGAGCGAGCCTGGCTGGCGAGCGTGACGGTCGGGTCGACGCCGAGGCAGATCGCCAGGTCCAGCGGCTCTCCGCGGGCCTCGGCGTCGGCGACGATCCGCCGCAGGCGCCCGGGCAGGACCAGCGCCCGCAGCTCGGCCGGCCCGGCGACCTGCAGGCGGTTGATCGAGAGGTTGGTCGCGCCCGACGACGCGTCGCGCGAGACGACGACCCCGGCCGACAGGTAGCGCCCGCCGTCCTTCTCGTGGTGGACCGGGATCGGCAGCGCGTCGAGCGGGGCGTCCCCGTCGATCCGCCGCGCCAGCACGGGCGCGTCGTCGCGCCCGACCTCCTCGAAGCCCACCGGCGCCGACGCGGCACGGCCGTAGGCCTCGGCGAGCGACGCGACCTCGCAGCCCATCGCCAGCCCCAGCTCGGCCCGCCCCGGCACGGTGTTGCCGACGACCGGGAACCGCCCGCCGGCCACGCGCTCGAAGAGCACCGCCGCGCGGCCGTCGAGCCGCGTCAGCAGACCGGCGAGCTGGAAGCGCGAGTCGACCTCGCGCGCGACCACGCCGAGCCGGCCGCGCTGCTCGAGGAGCCCGAGCCAGGCGCGCAGGTCCTGGGTCGCGGGCCAGCCCTCGGGCGTCCCGGGCGCCGGCAGCGCCGTCACGGCATCACCCCGCCGCCGTCGACCACCATCGTCTGCCCGCTGACGAACGCGCTGTCGGGCGAGGCGAGGAAGAGCACCGCGCCGACGAGGTCGTCGGGCGCCATGTCGCGCGGCACCGCGCGCCCCCGCGCGGCCTGCGCCAGGTAGGCCTCGTCGTTGAGCACGCGCGAGGACTCGTTGGCGACCAGGCCGGGCGCGACGGCGTTGACCGTGATGCCGTGCGGCCCGAGCTCGCGCGCGAGCGCCCGCGTGAGCCCCATCACCGCCGACTTGGAGGCGACGTAGTGGGCGAAGCCGGCAGTGCCGAGGTGGGCGACGACCGAGGCCACGTTGACGATGCTGCCGCCGCCTTCGCGCATGTACGGGAACGCGGCGCGGGCGCACAGCCACGGGCCGCGCACGTTGACCGCCATCACGCGGTCCCAGTCGTCGACCGAGAGCTCGTCGAAGCCGACCTTGCCGCCGAGCTCGGCGTAGATCGCCGCGTTGTTGACGAGCACGTCGATCGCGCCGGTGCGCTGCGCCGCGGCGCTCGCCATCGCGATCGTGCTCTGCTCGTCGGCGACGTCGGTGGCGACGAACGCGGCGTCGAGCTCGCGCGCCAGCGCCTCGCCCTCGTCGCGCAGGAGGTCGGCGATGACGACGTGCGCGCCCCGCTGCGCGAACGCCCTCGCGTAGCGCTCGCCGATGCCGCGAGCGCCGCCCGTGACCACGACCGTGGCGCCGGCGAAGGCGGCGGCGGTCACGACCGCCGCCGCGCGCGCACGGACCCCCAGGCGACCCGCGCCCGCGCCCGCAGCGCCCGCCACGCGAGGGCGCCGCCGCGCAGGCGCACCGGCTCGGCCGGCTCGCCGGTGGTCAGCGTGCGGTCGACGCAGGCGCCGAACTGCTCGAAGAGCTGGCGGCTGACGTCGCCCACCAGCGAGCGCCCGAACTGGGCGGCGCGACCGCTGAGGTAGAGACGCGCCCGCGCGCGAACGACCGTGCCCCCGCCCTCGGCGGCGTCGGCGCCGAAGCGCAGGTCGGCGCGCACGCCGCCGCCGCTGACGTCCTGACCCGCGCCGATGGCGCGCAGCTCGCGGGCGTCGTCGTCGCGCTCGATCACGCGCGCGGCGCCGGCGAACGCGAACCGCAGCGGCCCCATGCTCAGCTCGGCGCGGCCGCCGTAGGTGTCGTCGCCGAGGACGTCGGAGAGCTCGACGCCGGGCAGGCAGCGCGTCATGCGCGGGAAGTCGGAGAGCAGCTTCCAGGCGACGTCGGGGGGATGGCCGATCTCGTAGCTGACGTCCACGACCGCGTTGGGCTCGCCCTGGGGCTCGGACAGGTCCACGCGCGCGGCGTCGACCGCCGGCGCGGCCCCGTCCTCGGCCCGGGCCGGCACCGTCGGGGGCGCGCCGGCGGGCGCGACGATCGTGATCGGCAGCCCGAGGTTGCCCGGCCCCGGCAGCGGCTCGTCGCGGGCGGCGACGTCGCGGACGGCCTGGACGATCCCGCGGTAGCCCGTGCACCGGCACAGGACGCCGGAGAGCTCCTGGGCGATGCGCTCGTCGTCGGGCTCGACGCCGTCGCGCAGCAGCTCGTAGGCGCTCATGAGGAAGCCCGGCGTGCAGAACCCGCATTGCAGGCCGTGGCGCTCGCGGAACGCCTCCTGCAGCGGGTGCAGAGCGTCGGCGCGGCCGAGCGCCTCGACGGTGACGACCTCGGCGCCCTGGGCCTGGACGGCGAAGATCAGGCACGACCGCACGGCGTCGCCGTCGACGAGCACCGTGCAGGCGCCGCAGACCCCGTGCTCGCAGCCGACGTGGGTGCCGGTGAGGCCGAGGTGGTGGCGCAGCGCGTCGGCCAGGGTGATCCGCTCCTCGACGTCGAGGTCGACCGCGGTGCCGTTGACGGTCAGGCTGATCGCGGTCATGGCGTGCGCTCCCCGGCGTCGCGCCACGCGCGCTCGAGGCAGCGCGTGACGAGGACGCGCGCCAGGCGCCGGCGGTAGCCGGCCGACGCGTGCATGTCGCCGCTGGGCTCGACGCGCTCGGCCAGCTCCTCGCCCACGGCGCTCCAGCGCGGCCCGGAGCCGTTGGCCTGCAGCAGCTCGGTGACGTCGTGGACCTGCGGCGCCGGGCCGACGCCGAGCAGGCCGACGCGCGCGCGCTGCACGCCGTCGCCGCGGCGGCGCAGGGCGACCGCGACCCCGCACAGGGCGAAGTCGCCGTGGCGGCGGGCGACCTCGTCGAAGGCGAAGCCCTCGCCGTCGCGCACGGCGGGCAGGCGCACGGAGGTCAGCAGCTCGCCGGCGCCGACCCGCGTCTGGAACGGCCCGGTGGCGAGCTCGGCCGCGGGCAGCGTCCGCTCGCCGTCGGGCCCGTCGACGGTGACCTCGGCCCCGAGGGTGGCGCTGGCGAGCAGGAGCTCGGCAGCCGGGTCGGCGTGGGCGAGGCTGCCGCCGACCGTCCCGCGGTTGCGGATCTCGCGGTGGCCGATCCACGGCAGCGCGGCGCCGACCAGCGGCACGCGCCGCGCCAGCGGCTCCCAGCGCTCGAGCACGCGCTGGCGGGTCATCGCGCCGACGTGCACGTGCTCGCCCTCGTCGCGCAGCTCGGTCAGGCCCGGCACGCGCGCGAGGTCGACGAGCACGCTCGGGCGCACGAGCCGCATCGCCATCATCGGCACCAGGCTCTGGCCGCCGGCGAGCGCCTTGGCGCCCGGCGCGCCGAGCAGGTCGAACGCCGCCTCCAGGGAGTCGGGACGCTCGTAGGCGAAGGGCGCCGCCTTCACGCCGGCACGGCCTCCTCGCCGAAGATGTCGCGCATGCGCCGCCCGTAGAGCGCCATGAGCCGCTCGAGGCCGCGCTCCTGCTCGGGCGGCTCGTACTCGACCCCGTCGGCTCCGACGAAGCGCTGGCCGTAGCGGCGCTTGATCAGCGGCAGGTACTCGTCGTAGAGCTCGTGGATGCGCCGGCCCAGCGCCGGGTGCTCGCGGGCGTGCGTGCGCAGGACCTGCAGGCCGAAGCCGACGTGCCGGCCCTCGTCGCGCTGGATGTTCGCGAAGCCCTCCGACAGCCCGGGCAGCAGCCCCTGCTGGGCGAACAGGGTGCGGAAGATCTGGTAGCCCGCGTTGGCCTGGACGCCCTCGATGATCCCCTGGTAGTGGGTCACCGCCTCGACCCACAGCAGGCGCAGCTCGGCCTCGTCCTCGGCGCTCTCCAGGCACGCGAGCAGGCGGTCGCCGCGGGCCTCGACGCTGTCGTGCACCGGGTTGGCCAGCGCCTCGGCCGGCTCGTGCCCGATGACCTCGTCGAAGAAGCGCTGGAAGAGGTCGGCGTGCTTGTACTCCTCGACCATCTGCGTCGAGAGGAAGGCGCTCTGCCACGTCGTCGGCGCCGCCATCACCCACGGGCCGAAGATCCGCGCGACGTTCTCCTCGGCGTTGTAGAAGGCGGCGCAGAAGCGGTCGAGGTACGCGCGCATCCGCGGCTCCATCCGCTCGTAGTGCTCGCGGTCGGCGGAGAAGTCGATCTCGGCCGGGTCCCAGGTGCCGTTGCGCAGCGCCTTGCGCCACAGGCGCAGCCCGGCGGCGTCGAGCTCCTCGTCCAGCGCGCCGAGCTCGATGTCCTCGACGATCTCCAGCGTCTCCCCGTCGTCGGGCATCGGCCCTCCCTCAGCTCCCGATGAACTGCGGCTTGCGCTTCTCGACGTACGCCTCGACGCCCTCGGCGAAGTCGTGCGTCGCACGCAGTAGCGAGTAGGCCTTGCGCTCGAGCTCGATGCCCGTGGCCAGCGGTCCGTCGACGCCGGCGTCGATGACCTCCTTGGCGACGCGCAGCGCCAGCGGCGAGTAGCCCAGCAGCGTCGTGACGATGCGGTCGACCTCGGCGTCGAGCGCCTCGGCGTCCTCGACCAGCGACGCGACCAGGCCCCAGGCGTGCGCCTGCTCGGCGTCGAAGCGGTCACCGGTGAGGATGTAGTACTTGGCCCGCGAGACCCCGAGGTAGCGCGCCAGGCGCTGGCTGCCGCCGCTGCCGGGGATCATCCCCAGCCGGATCTCGGGCTGGCCGAACTTCGAGCGCCGGGTGGCGACGCGGATGTCGCACGACATCGACAGCTCCAGGCCGGCGCCCAGGCAGTAGCCGTCGATCGCGACGATCACCGGCTTGGGGCTGCGCGCGGGGGCGGTGAGGTTGCGCCCCAGGTCGATGAACGCCTCGGGCTCGAGCTCCATGAACCCGGCGATGTCGCCGCCGGGCGAGAACACGTCGCCCTCGCCGCGGATCACCACAGCGCGGATGTCGTCGTCGCGGTCGATGACCTTGAAGTGGTCCTCGACGATGCCGCGCATCTCCCAGGTGATCGAGTTCATCTTCTCCGGGCGCGAGAGCGTGAGCACGGCCACCTGGCCGTCGTGCTCGCGGGAGAAGACGACGTCGCCGCCGGTCAGGGCCATGTCGTGGTCGTCCTTTCGTTGGGGTTCTCGAGGAGGTCGTGGAGGGTCGAGCCGTGCACCGGCAGGCGGTCGATCTGCGCCCCGCCCAGCGGCGCGAGCGCGTCGGTCACCGCGTTGGCGAGCGCGACGGGGATGCTCATCGCGCTGCCCTCGCCGCCGCCCTTGGCGCCCAGGCGCGTCCGCGGCGACGGCGTCTGCAGGTGGCCCAGGCGCAGGTCGAAGTCCAGCTCGGCCGCCGTCGGGCACAGGTAGTCCATGAACGACGCGGCGGTCATCTGGCCGTCGGGGCCGTAGCGCAGCTCCTCGAGCATCGCGCCGCCGAGCGCGTGGGCGATCGAGCCGATCGTCTGCCCGTCGTAGAGCAGCGGGTTGAGGATCGTGCCCGAGTCGTGGATCGACGTGACCGACTCGACGCGGATCTGCAGCGTCTCGGGGTCGATCTCGACGACGACGACGTCGGCGACGAAGCCGTAGGCGATCGAGGAGTTGATGCGGTCGTCGCGCGAGGCGTGGCGCGACTCGGGCGGGGCGAAGACGACGTCGGCGTACAGGCGCGGCTCGACGTCGGGCGGCAGCGAGCCCGGGTCCCAGTGCACGAGGCCGGCCGCGTGGCGGAAGGGCACGGCGCGCTCCGGGTCGCCCTTCACGCGCACCTGCTCGTCGGCGAGCTCCAGCGTGTCGGCGTCGACCTCGAGCAGCACGGCGGCGGCGGCGCGGATCGTGGCCGCGACGCGGTCGGCGGCGTCGACGAGCGCGCTCGTCGTGAGCGGGGCGAAGCGGCTGGAGTAGCTGCCCGACGACACCGTCCACGGCGTCGTGGCCGTGTCCATCTCCACCACCGCGCGCACGCGGTCCAGCGGCAGGCCGAGCCGCTCGGCCACGACCTGGCGCGCGACCGTGCGGTGGCCCTGGCCCTGCGGCGTCGTGCCCAGCATCGCGGTGACCCCGCCGGCCATGTCGACGGACACGCGCACGTGCTCGGTCGAGCCCGACTTCTGGTGGCCGCCGAAGCGCGTCTCTGCCGGCGTGGCCACGCTCACGTAGCCGAGGTTCGTGCCCGACGGGTCGACGATCGTCGCCATGCCGACGCCGAGCAGGCGGCCCTCCTCGCGGGCGACGCGCTGGCGCTCGCGCAGCTCGGCGTAGCCGCAGCGCTCCAGCGCGAGGTCGAGCGCCGCCTCGTAGTCGCCGCTGTCGTAGCTGCCGCCGGTCGGCGTCTGGTGCGGGAAGGCGTCGGTCGCGACGAAGTTGCGCCGGCGCAGCGCGGCCGGGTCCTCGCCGAGCGCTTCGGCGACCTTGTCGATCAGGCGCTCGAGGCCGAAGTAGAGCTGCTGGCCGCCGAAGCCGCGGTTCAGGCCGGTGGGCGCCTTGTTCGTCACCACCGCGCGCGAGCGCAGCCCGACCGCCTCGATGTCGTACGCGCCCGTGAGGTTGCCGAAGCAGCGGTAGAGCGTCGACGGCTCCGGCGGGCGCAGGTAGGCGCCGACGTTGTCGATGAGGTCCAGGCGCAGCGCGCGGATGCGCCCGTCGCCGTCGACCGCCGCCTCGAAGCGCATCTCGCGGTCGTTGCCGGCCGAGCTGGC
>JAXDHQ010000060.1:0-3860 GCA_034664395.1 Solirubrobacteraceae bacterium
CCGGCGATCCCGGCTTCTTCGGCATCCTCCGCGCGCTGGCCGAGCGGGTGGGCGCCGAGCGGCTCGCGGTCCACCCGGCGCCGTCGTCGGTGGCGCTCGCGTTCGGGCGGCTCGGCGTGCCGTGGGACGACGCGATCGTCGTCAGCGCCCACGGCCGCGATCCGCGGCCGGCGCTGCACGTCGCGCTGCGCCACCCGAAGGTCGCCATCCTCACCGCGCCCGGCAACGGGCCGGCGTGGTTCGCGGCGCGCCTGGCGGGCAGCGGGCGCCGCCTGGCGGTGGCCGAGCGCCTGGGCCTCGACGGCGAGCGCGTGCTGACGGGCAGCGCCGAGGAGCTCGCGGCAGGGTCGTTCGCCGAGCCCAACGTCCTGCTCGTGCTCGCGCCCGACGCCGACGGCGCGCGCGCCCGGAGCTGGCCGCCACGCACGCCCGAGCGCTGGGCGCTGGCCGAGGACGCCTTCTCGCACCGCGCCGGGATGATCACCAAGGCCGAGGTCCGCGCCGTGGCGCTGGCGCGGCTCGGTCCCGGCCTGGGCGACCTCGTCTGGGACGTCGGCTGCGGCAGCGGCTCGGTGGCGATCGAGTGCGCGCGCCTGGGCGCGGCCGCCGTGGCGATCGACGACGACGCCGACGCGGTCGACCGCACGACGGCCAACGCGCGCGCCCACGACGTGCCGGTGCGGGTGGTGCGGGGTCGCGCGCCCGCGGCGCTCGCCGACCTGCCCGACCCCGACGCGACCTTCGTGGGCGGCGGCGGCGCCGACCTCGAGGCGATCCTCGACGCGTGCGCCGTGCGGACTGCGCGGGCGGTCGTGGTGACGCTGGCGCTGGTCGAGCGCGTGGCGCCGGCGCTGGAGCGCCTGCGCGCCGGCGGGCTGGAGGCCGACGCGACGATGGTGCAGGCCAGCCGGCTGCGCCCGCTCGCGGGCGGGCACCGCCTCGCCGCCGAGAACCCGGTCGTCGTCGTCACGGCGCAGCGGCGATGAGCGCCTACGTCGTCGGCGCCGGCTGCAGCCTGGGGTGCCCGCCCGAGGAGCTCGACGGCCTGGTCGAGGAGGTCCTCGCCGCCGCCGGCGTCGGGGCCGGGGCCGTGCGCGCGCTGGCCACGATCGACGCCCGCGCCGGCGAGCCCGCCCTGGTGGCGACGGCGCGCCGCCGCGGCTGGCCGCTGCGCACCCACGCGCCCGCGGCGCTGGCCGCCGTCGCGGTCCCGACGCCGTCGCCGGTCGTCGCCGCGCACGTCGGCACGCCGAGCGTGGCCGAGGCGGCGGCGCTCCTGACCGCCGGCGACGGGCGCATCGTGGTCGCCAAGCGCCGCTCCGCCCATGCGACGTGCGCGCTCGCCGAGGTCCGGCCGTGACGGGGGTGTTCGTGGCGACCGCGGCGTGCCGGGGCTGCGGCGCGTGCCTGGCCACGTGCCCCGAGCGCGCGCTGCGCCCGGCCCCTGCGGGCTCCGCCGCCGCCGGCCTGCCCCCGCTCGTCACGCTCGCCGACCGCTGCACCGGCTGCGGCGAGTGCATGGAGATCTGCCCCGCCGACGCCTTCGTCGAGGTCCCGCGGTGACGCGCGCGATCCATCCCATCGAGCGCGAGAGCTACCGCATCCTGCGCTCGCGGATCGACCTCTCGCACCTGCCGCCGCTGTCGCGCGCGGTGGCCGAGCGGGTCTGCCACGCCTCGGCCGACCTGTCGTTCGCCGAGAGCCTGGTCCTCGACGAGGACGCGCTGCGCCGGGGACGCGCCGCGCTGGTCGCCGGCGCGCCGATCGTCTGCGACGCGCGGATGGCCGCGGCCGGGATCACCTCGCGCCGCCCGTCGGTGCCGCTCGACGACCCGCGCACGCCGGCGCTCGCGCGCGAGGAGGGCATCACGCGCAGCGCCGCGGCGATGCGGCTGGCGGCCGCCGAGGCGCCGGCGGGGGCGATCTGGGTCGTCGGCAACGCGCCGACCGCGCTGGTCGAGCTGGTCGAGCGCCCCCCGCGCGACCCGGCGCTGGTCGTCGGGCTGCCGGTCGGCTTCGTCGGCGCCGCGGAGGCGAAGGCCGCGCTCGCGGCCAGCGGCCTGCCGTGCGTGGCCAACCGCGGCGAGCGCGGCGGCAGCGCCGTGGCGGTCGCCGCGGTCAACGCGCTGATCTACGCGCAGGAGCCGGCGTGAGCCGCGCCGTCGTCGTCGACCTCGGCGGTGCGCGCCGGTGCCTGTCCTCGGCGGTCCTCGGCGGCGGGCTGGGCACCGCGACGCACTGGCTCAACCTCCAGGTCGTCCACGGCTACCGCCGCCGCGACCCGGCCGCGCACCTCGAGCAGGAGGCGCGCCGGCGCGGCCTCGACCCCGCCGCCGTCGTGGGGATGCTCACCGCCGCGGACGTCGGCGCGATCCAGCGGCGCGTCCGCCCGGGCGTCGTCGCCCACGCCACCGTGGGGATCGGGCAGCCGCTCGCGGCGGCCGGCCGCGTACCGCGTGCGGTGCCCCGCGCCGGGACGATCAACCTGCTCGTCGTGGTCGACGCCGGGCTGTGCGACGGCGCGCTCGTGGGGGCCGCGCAGACCGCGACCGAGGCCAAGGCGCAGGCGCTGGCCGACGCGGGCATCGGGGCGATCAACCACGCCGGCGCCGCCACCGGCACGGCGACCGACGCCCTCTGCGTGGCGGCGGCGCCCGGCGGCGAGGAGCCCTTCGCCGGGCCGGCGACGGCGGTCGGCGCCGCGATCGCCGGCGCGGTCCACGAGGCGGTCCTCGCCGGCGCGCTCGCCTGGCGGCGCGCGGTCGAGATCGATGAGGCGTCGCGGCCGTGAGGCGCCCGGCGCTGCACCCGTCGCTCGACCCGTCGCGGGCGGCCGAGCGCGCCGCCGACCCCGGGGGCTGGCGGATGGCGCCCGAGGTCCGCGCGGCCCTGGCGCAGGTCATCGGCGCCCGCCGCGACATCCGCCGCTTCCGCCCCGACCACGTCCCCGACGAGCTGCTGCACCGCCTGCTGGCGGCCGCCCACGCCGCGCCCTCGGTCGGCCTCTCGCAGCCGTGGCGGTTCGTCGTCGTGCGCAGCGAACGGACCCGCGCGCAGGTGCGCGCGCTGGCCGAGCGCGAGCGCGGGCGCCAGGCCCCGCGCCTGCACGAACGCGCGCGAGCGTTCCTGGACCAGAAGGTCGAGGGCGTGCTCGAGGCGCCGGTCGGGATCTGCGTCTGCTGCGTGCCGCCGCCAGATGGGGCCGAGGTCCTGGGCCGCGCGACGATCCCCGAGACCGACCTGCACTCGACCGCGTGCGCGATCGAGAACCTGTGGCTCACCGCGCGCGCCGAGGGCCTCGGCGTCGGGTGGGTCAGCTTCTATCGCCCCGACGACCTGCGCGCGGTCCTCGGCATCCCCGCGGCGGTCGAGCCGGTGGCGTGGCTGTGCCTCGGCTGGCCCGACGAGCGCCCGACGCGCCCCGGGCTCGAGCGCACCGGGTGGGGCGCGCGCCGGCCGCTCGACGAGGTCGTCCTGCGCGAGCGCTGGCCCGCCGACGCGGGCGACGACGCGCCCGCCGGGCCCGCCCCCGACGCCCGCGCCCGCACGGCCGCGCGCGACCACGCCGACCGCCTGGTCAAGCCGCTGGGCAGCCTGGGCCTGCTCGAGGACGTCGTCGAGCGCTGGGCCGCCGCCACCGGCGCGCCGCCGCCCGTGCCGCTGCGCGCCGCGCACCTGGTCTGCGCCGCCGACCACGGCCACGTGGCGCGGGGGACGAGCCTCTTCGCCGGCGCGGTGTCGGCCCAGGTCGCCGCCGCCGCGGCGCGCGGCGAGACCGCGATCGGCGTCCTGGCGCGGGCGCGCGGCGAGCGGCTCGTCGTCGCCGACCTCGGCCTCGCCGGTCCGACGCCGGCGGGCTG
>JAXDHQ010000061.1:0-5711 GCA_034664395.1 Solirubrobacteraceae bacterium
GCCGTGCGGCTACGACGCGCAGCGATCTGCCCAGGAGGCGCGCGACCACGCCGACGAGCTGCGCGCCGTGGGCGCCGAGCGCGTCGTCGCCGTCGACGCCGCCGCGTACTTCTCGCGCCCGGGCCCACGCCTGGTCGACGGCGTGGAGCTGATGGCCCACGTCCTGCACCCCGACCTCGTGCCCGCAGCGCCCGGCCAGGCGCTCGCGATCGAGGTCTGAAGCAGCCCGGCGGACCTTTCCTACAATCCGTAGGGTGCTGAGCACCTGCCGCCGCCTCGCGAGCTCGCCCCGCTTCGACGGGCTCATGCTGGCCGTCATCACGCTCAACGCGATCGTGCTCGGCGCCGAGACGTACGGCGGCGTCCGCGACCGCTACGGCGACGCGCTGCACCTCCTCAACGAGATCTTCCTCGGCTTCTTCGTCGTCGAGCTCGTCATCCGGCTCGTGGCGTGCTGGCCGCGCCCGGGGCGCTTCTTCTCCAACGGCTGGAACGTCTTCGACTTCGTCGTGGTCGTCGCCAGCTTCCTGCCCGGCCTGCGCGAGAACGCGACGCTGCTGCGGCTGCTGCGCCTGGCCCGGATCGTGCGCGCCGTGCGCTTCCTGCCCGACCTGCGCGTCGTGCTGGCCGCGGTCGTGCGCAGCGTGCCGGGCGTGTCGAGCCTGGCGGTGATGACGCTGCTGCTGGTCTATCTCTACGGCATGGTCGGCTGGGTCATCTTCCACGACCACGACCCCGGCAACTTCGGCAACGTCGGCCAGGCGATGGTGACGATGTTCGTCCTGCTCACGCTGGAGAACCTGCCGACCTACATCGAGCGCGGGCAGGACCTCTCGGACTGGACGCTGCTCTTCTACCTCAGCTACGTCCTCGTGGCGTCGTTCCTCATCTTCAACCTCTTCATCGGGATCGTCATCAACTCGATGGAGGAGGCGCGCGCCGAGGAGCAGCGCCGCGCCCGCGACGCCGAGCGCGCCGCCGCCGCGGCGAGCGACGACGCCGAGGACGACCTCGTGGTCGCCGTCGAGGACCGCATCGACGACCTGCGCCGCGCGCTGGACGAGCTCGAGGACGAGCTGCGCTCGCGCCGGCGCGGCGCTCAGGCGACGGCGATGGCGCCGACGACGGCCGCCGCCGAGAGCACCACGCACGCCGCGTAGCCGAGCGCCCGCGCGCGCCGGCGGTCGGCGAGGTCGAACGCCACGCCGACCAGCGCCCCGCCGATGAGGCCGCCGATGTGGCCGCCGACGGAGATGTTGCTGATCGCGAAGGAGAGGACCAGGTTGAGGATGATCAGCGTCCCGATGCTGGTCTGGAACGGGTTGATCCCCCGCGAGCGCAGCTCGACCGCCGCCGCGCCCATGAGCCCGAAGACCGCGCCCGAGGCGCCGACCGTGGGCACGTCGGGCTGGATGAGCAGCGCCCCGAACGAGCCGCACAGCAGCGCCGTCAGGTAGAGCGCGGCGAAGCGCAGGGAGCCCAGCGTGGGCTCGAGCATCTGCCCGAGGATCCACAGCAGGTACATGTTGAAGCCGATGTGGATGACGTTGGCGTGCAGGAAGCCGCCGGTGACCAGCCGCCAGTACTCGTGGTTGGCGGCGATCGCCGGACCGAACAGCTCGAGGTCCGAGAAGAGCCGGTTGCCCGCGGGGGCGCCGCCGAGGCTGAAGGCCCCGCTGGCGAGGAAGACGACGACACACGCGATGATGATCGCGACCGTGACCCTCGGCTCGCCGCCTATCGAGCGCATCGTGTGGACCTTCGTCCGCTGGCTGGCGCACTCCGGGCAGCGCATGCCCACCGACGTGGTCGTCATGCAGTCCGGGCAGATCGGGCGCCCGCACGAGGAGCAGGCGACGCCGGTCTCCCGGCTGGGGTGGCGGTAGCACGTGGCCATCGGGGCGCGTGACGCTATCAACCGGCCGGCGCCGACCCGGCCGCTCCGCGGTGCTTGCGCGTTCTCGCACGGCGGATGCGGCATGTGCCGTTCCGTCCGCACTCGCGCCTCTGATACTCAGGGAGGGGCAATGTCCGCGACCCGCGACGTCCACCTGCACAGGGATGCCCGACCCTGCCCGCGCACCGGGGGATCCGGGCGATGAGGGGCCGGCGTCTGGACGTCGCGTGGGTGGTGTTCGCCGTCGTCTGCGTCGGGCTGATGCTGCTCGGCACCGAGTACCAGACGCTGCCGTTCCACCTGCTGTGGCTGAGCCTCGCGCTCGTGTTCGCCGTCCGGGTGTGGCCGCGACCGTGGACGACCATCGCGCTCGGCTCCGTGACCGTGTCGACCACGGTGGCCATGATGGCCACGGGCCAGATGACCGGCGACATGCCGTACATGCTCGAGATCCCGCTCATGGCGGCGGTGTTCGGGGCGATGGTCTGGCACGCCCGCCGGGCCGAGCGGGCGATCGCCGGACTCGCCGACGCGCACGAGCGCGAGCGGATGTTCCTGCGCGACGCGTCGCACAGCCTGCGCACGCCGCTCACCGTCGCCTTCGGCCACGCCGAGGTCGCGCGCGACACGCTGCCCGAGCTCTCGACCGCCCGCGGCGACCTCGAGGTCGTGCTCGACGAGCTGCAGCGCCTGTCGCGGACGTCCGACCGCCTGCTCGCCCTGGCCGCCGCCGACCACCCCGACTTCCTGATGCTCGAGCCCTTCGATCCCACGGCGCTGGTCGAGGAGGTCGCCCAGCGCTGGACCGTGGCCGCCGGCCGGCGCGTGGAGGCCGAGGCCGCGCCCAGCGGCGGCGGCGAGATCGTCGCCGACGGCGAGCGCGTCCGCGCCGCCCTCGACGCGCTCATCGAGAACGCGCTGCGCTCGAGCGCGATGAGCGAGCCGGTCACCCTCGCGGTGCGCCGCACCGGCGACGAGGTCGCCTTCGAGGTGCGCGACCGCGGCTTCGGCATCAAGCCCGAGGACCTCGATCGGCTGTTCGAGCCGTTCGCGCGCCCCGCCGGCCAGGGCCGCGGCACCGGCCTCGGCCTGGCGATCGTGCGGGCCATCGCCGAGGCCCACCGGGGGAGCGTCGACGTGCGCAGCACGCCGGGGCGCGGGAGCGTCTTCACGCTGCGCCTGGGGCACCTCCCCCGCGTGGCGCCGGGCCCCGCGGCGGCGCCGGCCAAGCTCGTGCCGCGCAGCGCCTGACCGCCTACGCGGTGCTGGCCACGATGACCGGCGCGCTCGTCGGGACCTGCGAGCCGCCATCGGGCTCGGCCGTCACCAGCACCTGGTCGACGTCCTTGCCCGCGCCGGGGACGTTGACGTCGGCGCGACCGGCGCGATCCACCATGAACAGCGCCGTCGTCGGGGCCGGCGCGGCGCTCCCGCGCTTGAGCCAGATCTCGTAGACCTTGCCCGGCGGGGGCGGCGGCATGTTGCGCACGTGCAACCGCGTGGAGCCGTCGGAGATGAAGAGCGAGGCGCGCGCGGTCGGCGCCGAGGCGATGTGCACCTGCCCGGGCACGGTGCGCCCGCCGTCGCCGCTCGAGAGCGCGACGCCGCCCGCCACGCCGACGGCCACGAGCACGCCGGCGACCAGCGCCGCGGGCAACGGCCGCAGGGCGAGCACCTGCCGGCGCCACCGCCCCCGCCGCGCGGGCCGCTCGCGCGACCGGTCGGCCTCCGGGCCGGCGGCGGCGAGCAGCTCGGCCTCCGAGCGCACGACCGTCATGATGCGGTCCCTGAGCTCGGGCGGGGGCGCGACCTGGGGCGCGGCGAGCGGCAGCGTGTCGACGACGACCTGGAGCTCGGCGACGTCGCGCGAGCAGTCCACGCAGGCGGGCAGGTGGGCGACGAACGCGGCGTGCTCCTCCTCGGGCAGGGCGCCGAGCAGGTAGGCGCCGACGCTCTCGCCCTGCCGGCACGCGGTCACGACGTCACCTCCGCCAGCCCGCCGAGCTGCCCGCGCATCTTCTCCAGCCCCAGCCGCATCCGGCCCTTGACGGTACCGATCGGCGTGTCGAGCATCGCCGCTATCTCGCTGTGCGTGAAGCCGCCGAAGTAGGCGAGCTCGATGACGCGGCTCTGCTCGGCCGGAAGCGTGTTCAGCGCCTCGCGGACCTCGCGGGCCTCGTCGCGGCGCGCCGCCTCGGCCTCGGTGCGCTCGCGCGCCTCGAAGCGCTCCTCGATCCCCTCGTCGCTGGCGCGGCGGCGGTCGTGGACCATCGAGCGCCGCAGCGCGTCGATCGCCCGGTTGTGGACGATCCCGAGCACCCAGGTGCGCACCGAGCCGCGGGCGCGGTCGTAGCGGGCGCCCGAGCGCCACAGGCTGAGGAACGCCTCCTGGACGACGTCCTCGGCCCGGTTGCGCGTGCCGATCATCCGGTAGGCGAGCGAGAACGCGGCCGTCGCGTGGCGCTCGTAGACGAGCTCGAACGCGCGCGCGTCGCCGCGGCGGACGAGCTGCATCAGGTCTTCGTCAGCGAGCTGAGAGAGCGCCATTCCCGAAGGGGGATTAACGCTCTGGCCCTCCACTCGGATCAGCGATCCGCGCTCAGCGGCGATCGACGAGGCGCCGTACCTCGTCCGCCGCGCTGCGCAACGTGCGCTCGGCGAGCTCGACGCCCTGCACGTGACGGCGCTGGCGGCGGTGCTGGCGGCGCACGCGCAGGATGACCAGGCCGGCGCCCGCGGCGGTGCCGATCGCCAGGGCGGCCACGGGGCGAGCCCAGTTGCGCGGGTCGCGCATGGCCCCCAGCTCCCAGGAGTCGAGCTCCTCGGCGGCGAGGTCGGTCAGCTCCTGCAGCGTCGACTCCAGCCGGGCGGAGAGGCTGTCCGGCGGATCGACCGGGCGGAAGGCCTGGCGCAGCAGGGTCTCGATGTCGGCGGCCATCGGGTCGCTCATGTCAGCTCACGCCTCCCTTCGTGGCCACGATCTCCTCGAGCTGCTTGATGGCGCGGTGGATGAGCACCTTCGTGGCGCCGTCCGAGCGCCCCATCGCGCGAGCGATCTCGCGGTTGTCCATGCCCAGCGCGAAGCGCATGATCAGCGCCTCGCGACGGTCGTCCGGCAGGTCCTTGACCCCGTCGAGGATGCGCGCCAGCTCGTCGCGGCCCTCCACCAGGTCCTCGGTCGTGTGCGTCGCGCTCAGCGTCCCCGTGTCCTCGATCGGGGTCTGCGGCTTGCGCGAGCGGTCGCGGTACAGGTTCGCCGCCAGGTTGTGCGCGATCCGGATGAGCCACGGACGCAGCGGACGCCCGTCGGACTCGTTCGTCGCCCGCTCGAAATGGCGGTAGGCCTGCAGGAACGTCTGCTCGGTCAGGTCCTCCGCGTCGTGGTGGTTGCCCACCCGGTAGTACGAGTAGGAGTACACGTCCCGGAGGTGAGCCCGGTACAGCTCCGAGAACTCCTGGTCGAGCTGTGCCTTGTCCACGCACGGAGCCTACTCAGGCGGCGGTCATCCGCCGCGCGCGGGTCGGCTGGGCGACGGCGACCGCCCAGTGCTCGGGTTCGACACGACCCTCGACGACCGCGGCGAGGCCGGCCACGGCCGGCGCCTCGACGCCGTCCTCCCTTAGCGCCGCGGCCAGCAGCGGCAGCGCGTCGAGGGCCTCGGCGGGGCGGCCGATCGCGGGTGGGATGTCGGCGCTGGGC
Source organism: Solirubrobacteraceae bacterium (assembly GCA_034664395.1). Taxonomy (GTDB): domain Bacteria; phylum Actinomycetota; class Thermoleophilia; order Solirubrobacterales; family Solirubrobacteraceae; genus JAOPZW01. The sequence continues at coordinate 5,598 of JAXDHQ010000061.1, forward strand.
ACGCCGGCGGCCAGCAGCTCGCCCGCGCGGCGGTTGCCGTCGTCGCCGGCGATGACGCCGGCGACGAGGCCGCCGGTGCCGGCCAGGCCGGCGATGGTCTCGGGGCGCCCGCCG
>JAXDHQ010000062.1:0-15452 GCA_034664395.1 Solirubrobacteraceae bacterium
GACCATCGCGCAGTACTTCCGCCGCAACGACGTCCAGGCCGAGCTCGACCGGCCGCTGACCGCGTCGCTCGCCCCGCGCGCCCCGTCGATCAAGACCGTCACGGTGTCGCCCGACGCGGGGCTGGTCAAGCAGGCCACCGACGCGACCTACCTGTTCACGCTGATGGGCTCGAGCTTCAACGACAAGGGCTTCCTCGTGCTGGACCCCTACACGCCCGCGGCGGACGACAAGCTCCAGAAGCAGCTTCGCCAGCAGGCCGCGGCCGCGGCCGCCGGCGCGGCGAGCGGCGGGTGAGACCAGCCGCACGCGCGAAGCTCGCGCAGGCCAAGTCCCGTCTCGACACGCTGCTCTGGTACCCGCACCCGGTGCGCATGCGCCGGGTGCGACTCGTGAGCGCCCCGTGGCTGTTCGCGCTGCCGTGGTTCCGGCGCTTCGACGGCTACACGATGTGGAACCTGATCCTCGTGCGCACGCGGGTCGCCCAGGCCGACGACGACCTCGTCACGCACGAGCTCTGCCACGTCTGGCAGATGCAGCACCACCCGCTCGCGATGCCGCTCTCCTACCTGTATCGCGGCTACGCCGACAACCCCAACGAGGTGCAGGCCCGGCGCGCGGCCGCCGTCACGCGTCCGGCCGATCCGGCGTAGGCCGCGGCTCGTAGCCGGCGCACGCGAGCACCGGCATTCGCGGATAGCGCGGATAGGCCGGGTCGGTGCGCGAGCGCTCGCACAGGCTGAACGTCGACCCGCGCGTGTTGGTCACCAGGCGCTGGTGCCGGCAGCTCTCGCACAGGCCGAAGCTCGGGGGCGCCACCGGGCCAGACTATCCCGGCGCTCGCCGCCGCCCGGTCTCCGCGCGGCGCAGTTGCGTGACGAACCGCGCGTGCGCCGGCACACCGCGACCCGCGCGCCGGGGGGTGGGCTCGTTTGAACTCGATAGTCGAGTTGAAGAGAGCCCACCCCCCACGCGGCAGGGGCGACCGGCGACAACGGAGCCGCGAAACGTCACGAACCACCCCCGGTCCCTTCCCCTCGGTGACCTGTCGGCCACGGACGCGCGCGGCAGAGCGCCCGCGCCGCGAGCTGGAGGGCGGCACTAGGCCGAAAGACGGAGCGGAATCCTTGAGGTCCCCAACTATCATGGCGCGGGATGGCGACCTTCGTCCGGCTGCTGGGCTTCCTGCGTCCGTATCGGCGCGGCGTCGTGCTGTCCGGGGTCCTGGCGGCCATCGCGATGGGCATGACGGTCGCCATCCCGTGGCTGGCTGGCCGGGCGATCGACCGCGTGCGCGCGGGCGACAAGCCGGGACTGACCGCGCTCGGCGTGGCCGTGCTCGGGGCCGGTGTGCTGCGGCTCGCGCTCACGGTGGCGCGGCGGCTGGTGGCCGGTCGCGTGTCGCTCGGCGTCGAGCTCGACCTGCGCAACGGCATGTACGCGCAGCTCCAGGCGCTCGAGCTCGGGTTCTTCGACCGCCAGCAGACCGGCCAGCTCATGTCGCGCGCCACGGTCGACCTGCAGTCGGTGCGCTTCTTCCTGGGCTACGGGCTGATCTTCATGATGCAGTCGGCCCTGACCATCCTGCTCGCGGCCGGCGCGATGTTCGCCGTGCAGCCGGGGCTGGCGGCGATCTCGCTCATCCCCGTCCCGTTCGTGATCTTCATCGCCGCGCGCTACGGCCGGCGCTCGCGCCCGGCGCTGCAGGAGGTCCAGCAGCGCATCGCCGAGCTGACCGCCGACGTCCAGGAGAACATCGGCGGCGTGCGCGTGGTCAAGGCCTTCGCGCGCGAGGACCTCCAGCTCGAGCGCTTCCGCCATCGCGTCGGGCGCGTGTGGGACCAGGCGATGTTCTCCACGCGCCTGCAGGCGTTCTACAACCCGTTCATCGGCTTCCTGCCGCAGATCGGCCTCGCGGCGATCCTCTTCTTCGGCGGCCGCGCCGTCATCCACGGGACGCTCACGATCGGCGAGTTCAGCGCCTTCTACACCTACCTGCTGATGCTGCTGTCGCCCATGCGCACGCTGGGCATCTCGCTCGGCCTGGCCCAGCGCGCGACGGCGGCCGGCGCGCGCGTCTACCAGGTGCTCGACCGCGAGCCGCTGGTGGCGTCCGCGCCCGGCGCGCCGGCGCTGCCGCCGGGCTCGGGGCACGTCGAGCTGCGCGGCGTCACGCTCGAGTACGACGCCGCCCGCGGGGCCATGCGGCCGGCGCTGCACCACGTCGACCTCGACGTGCCCGCCGGCAGCACGGTCGCGCTCGTCGGCGCCACCGGCTCGGGGAAGACGACGCTCGTGCAGCTCATCGCCCGCCTCTACGACGTGACGGACGGCGCGGTCCTCGTCGACGGCGTCGACGTCCGCGAGGTCGACACCGCCTCGCTGCGGTCGCAGATCGCGATCGTCAACGACGACCCGTTCCTGTTCAGCGCCACCGTCGCCGAGAACATCGCCTACGCGCGGGCCGACGCCACGCACGAGGAGATCGAGCTCGCCGCGCGGCGTGCGCAGGCCCACGAGTTCATCGAGCGCCTGCCCGACGGCTACGACACGCGCGTGGGCGAGCGCGGCCTCACGCTCAGCGGCGGCCAGCGCCAGCGGCTGGCGATCGCGCGCGCCCTGCTCGCCGACCCGCGGATCCTGATCCTCGACGACGCGACGTCGTCGGTCGACGCCTCGACCGAGCAGCGGATCAAGGAGGCGCTGCGCGAGACGATGGCGGGCCGCACGACGTTCGTCATCGCCCACCGGCTGTCGACGATCTCGCTGGCCGACACCATCGTCGTCCTCGAGGACGGCGAGCTCGTGGCCGCCGGCAGCCACGACGAGCTCCTCGAGCGCTCCGCGCTGTACCGCGAGATCGTCGAGAAGGGCCTGCCCGACCAGGTCTTCCTCACCCGCAAGGAGCCCGAGCGCAAGGTGGCCGGCCTGTGACGACCGGCACCGACGCCGCCCGCGCCGCCACCCGGCGCGACGACCTGCGCCGGCGCCTGCGCGGCACGAGCGGGCGCGGGCGCAAGCTGCGCGGGCTGATCGTCCTGCTGGCGCCCTATCGCACCCGGGTGATCGGGATGTTCGTCGCGCTGGTGGCGGGCACCGCCGCCGCGCTGGCGCCGGCGCCGCTGGCCAAGACCGCGATCGACTCGGGCATCCTCAAGGGCGACGAGTCCACGCTCGACCTCATCGTGATCGGGTTCGTCGCCAGCGCGCTGGTGGTGTGGGCGGCGACCTACGTGCAGACCTATCTCGTCGGCTGGGTGGGACAGCGCGCGCTGGCCGACCTGCGCCTGCAGATCTTCCGCCATCTGCAGGAGATGCCGATCGCCTTCTACGAGCGCCGCCCGGCCGGGGTGCTCATCTCGCGCATGACCAACGACGTCGAGGCGCTCGACTCGCTGGTCACCGACACCGTGGTGACGCTGTTCCAGGCCACGCTCACGCTGATCGGCTCGGTCGCGATCCTGCTGCTGCTCGACGCGCGGCTGGCGCTGATCACGTTCGCGATCTTCCCGGTGATGGCGCTCGGCGCGCTGGCGTTCCGCGTCGCCAGCGCCGACGCCTACCGGCGCACGCGCGAGACGATCGGCGCCATCACGGGCTACCTGCAGGAGTCGCTGTCGGGCATCCGCGTGGTGCGCGCGTTCGCCCAGGAGCCGCGCCACCGCGCCGAGTTCGGCCGCCTCAACGAGGCCAACCGCGCCGCCAACCTCACCACGGTCAACCTCAACGCGGCCTACTTCCCGGGCGTCGAGTTCGTCTCGGCCGTCGCCACCGTCGGCATCCTCGTCATCGGCGGGCGCCAGGTGATCACGGGCGACGTGCAGATCGGCGTGCTCGTCGGGTTCATCGCCGCACTCAACGGGTTCTTCGACCCGATCAACCAGCTCTCGCAGGTCTACACGACCTACCAGTCGGGCATGGCGGCGCTGGACAAGATCTTCGAGCTGCTCGACGAGGGGGCGGAGCTCACCGACCGCCCGGACGCGATCGAGCTCGAGCGCCTGCGCGGCGAGATCCGCTTCGACGACGTCTCCTTCGCCTACCGGACCGACGACGGCACCAAGCTCGCGCTCGCCGACGTGTCGCTCACCGTGCCGCCGGGCCAGACCGTGGCGCTGGTGGGCGCCACCGGGGCGGGCAAGTCGACCTTCGCCAAGCTCGTGGCGCGCTTCTACGACCCGACCGACGGCCGCGTGCTCGTCGACGGCCACGACCTGCGCGACGTCACGGCGCGCTCGCTGCGGTCGCAGATGGGGATCGTCCCCCAGGAGGCGTTCCTGTTCAGCGGCACGGTCGCAGACAACATCGGCTTCGGGCGTCCGGGCGCGGTCGCGGAGCAGATCGAGGCCGCCGCGCGCGCGGTCGGCGCGTGGGACTTCATCGCCGCGCTGCCCGACGGCGTGCACACCGAGGTCGGCGAGCGCGGCGTGCAGCTCTCGGCCGGCCAGCGCCAGCTCGTCGCGTTCGCGCGCGCGCTCATCGCCGACCCGCGGATCCTCGTCCTCGACGAGGCGACCTCGAACGTCGACCTGCACACCGAGGGGCGGATCGAGGCGGGCCTGCGCCGGCTGCTGGCCGGGCGGACCGCGATCGTCATCGCGCACCGGCTGTCGACCATCCGCCAGGCCGGGCGCATCGTCGTGCTCGACGGCGGCCGGGTCGTCGAGCAGGGCAGCCACGACGAGCTGATCGCCGCCGACGGCCCCTACGCGGCGCTGTACGCCGACTGGGCCGCGCAGGCCGCGGCCTGAGCGGCGCCTACTCGAGCAGGCCGCGACGCATGGCCTCGGCCACAGCGGCGGCGCGGTCGCTGACGCCGAGCTTCTCGTAGAGCGTCTTGAGGTGGGTCTTGACCGTGGCCGTGCTCAGGTGCAGCTCGCGCGCCGCCGCCGGCGCGCTGTGGCCCTGGGCGATGAGGCCCAGCACCTCGCGCTCGCGCGGCGTCAGCGCGGGGCGGCCGGACGTCGAGCGCAGCCGGATCTCCGACGCCAGGCCGGCCTGGACCTCGGCCGGGAGGACCGTCTCGCCGCGGGCGACGGCGGCGATCGCCTCGCAGATGCTCTCGCCCGGCGTGGACTTGGACAGGTAGGCGGCCGCCCCGCCCGCCACCGCCTGGTAGACGGTGTCGCTCTCGAGGTGGGCGCTGAGCAGGACCACGCGCGTCGGGATCTCGTCGCGACGCAGCGCCTCGACGACGTCGACGCCCCGCAGCTCGGGCATCTCGACGTCGAGCACCGCGACGTCGGGCAGCGACGCGCGGATGGCCTCGAGCGCCTGGCGCCCGTCGACGGCCTCGGCCACGAGCTCGAAGTCGGGGCGGCTGCGGACGGCGCGGACGACCGCCTCCCGGTACAACGGATGGTCGTCGGCCACGACGACCGTCGTGCGCTGAGCTCTCTGGGCCACGGTCCTCCGCGGCCCCACCCTACTGGCGGGCGACGTCCAGGACAGCGGCGCAGATGTCGGCTTGCGACATGGCCTTGCTCAGGCAGCCCGCGGCGCCGGCGGCGCGCGCGTGGCGCTCGACGTCCTCGTCCAGCGAGGCGCTGACCAGGAGCACCTGCGGCGTCCTCGCCGACTCGAGCCCGCGCAGGCGCGCGAGGACCTCCAGGCCGTCGACGTCGGGCATGCGCAGGTCGAGGAGCACGACGTCGGGCTGCAGGCGCGTGATCGCCTCCAGCGCCGCCGTCCCCCCGTCGGCCTCGCCGGCCAGGCTCAGCCCGGCGCAGAACTCGACGGCGCGGACCATGCCGCGCCGGAACATCCTGCTGTCGTCGACGACGAGCACGCTGACCGGACCGTGCCCGCCGACTCGCTCGGCGGGCACGTCCGTCGCGGCACGGCTCCGGCGCGGTCCTTCCCCGTTCCCCCCTCCGCGCCGACGGTCCGGGACCGCAGCTCCGCCATGCCCCCCGGCGAAGATGCGGTTGTTCACGTTTCGTGCCTCGGTCGTCGTTCGGTGCCGTGAAGATGAGCCGGCGGCGCCCCCCTTGATTCAGACTCCGCCGGCCTCCGGCAGCATCGAGCCTGGTCGAGGCCGGCGCCATCGCCGGGCCGGAGGGGAGCATGGATGACTCGTCCTCATCCAATCGGATGAGGTTGCGAGGGTTCGCTGTCATTGCTCGAAGCCCTTCACAGGACATTGTGCGATGGGCTACATTCGATTGCGATGGGGGGGTCCATCATCACGCTGGGGCTGCGCACGCAGGAAGACGTGCTCCTCACGCGGCGACGAGCCCGCGACCTGGCGGGGCTGCTGCAGCTCGGCTCCGAGGCCCAGAGCCGACTCGCCGCCGCCGTCTGGGAAGTGGCGCGGCTGGCCCAGCGGCACGGGTCCGAGGGGCAGGTCGAGCTCGCGGTCGACGAGGACGCGGGCGCCGCCGTGGTCACGATCCGGGGCATGTCCCACCGGGCGATCGTCGGCGAGCGTCCCGACGAGGACGGCGACCGGCTCGATCTCGTCCTCCTGGGCCAGCTCGTCGACCGCGTCGAGACGCACGAGAGCAACGGCACCGCCAGCGTGCGCCTGACCAGCGTCCTGGACCCCGACGCGTGGATGCCGGGCGCGGCCGAGCTCGCGCACGTGCTCAGGTCGCTGCAGCGCCACGAGTCCGGCGAGGCCGACGCGACCCTCCACGAGCTGCGCATGCAGAACGCCGAGCTGATGAGCGCGCTGGCCACCGTGAGCCAGCGCGAGCGCGAGCTGACCGCGCTGAACCACGAGCTCGTCGACACCAACCTCGCCGTCACCGCCCTGCTCGACGAGCTCGGCCAGCAGGCCGAGGACCTGCGCCAGCGCGCCGCCGGCAGCGCGCGCTTCCTGAACGCGCTCACGCACGAGCTGCGCACGCCGCTCTACGCGGTGCGCGGCATGGCCGAGGCGATCCTGCGCGATCGCGCGTCGGACCTCGACGCGGTGCTGCGCGAGGACCTCACGCTCATGGACGGCGCCGTCGAGGAGGCGCTGGACCTGGTCAACGACCAGCTCGACCTCGCCAAGCTCGCGGCCGGGCGCGAGCGCCTGCGCCTGTCCGACGTGCGCGTCGACGAGCTGTTCAGCGCGCTGCGCGGCATCGTGCTGCGCCTGCCGCGCTCGCCCCAGGTGACCCTCGTCTTCGACGAGCCCACCGACGTGCCGCCGCTGCGCACCGACCGCTTCAAGCTCGGCCAGATCCTGCGCAACTTCGTCGTCAACGGCCTGAAGTTCACCCAGCACGGCGAGGTGCGCATCGCCGCGGAGATGCTGGCCGGGCGCGGCGCGATCTGCTTCGCGGTGGCCGACACCGGGCCGGGGCTCACCCCCGCCGACCAGGCGCGCGTCTTCGAGGAGTTCGTCCAGCTCGGCAGCGAGGGCGGCGAGCTGCGCGGCTCGGGCCTGGGCCTGCCGCTGTGCCGGCGCCTGGCCAGCCTGCTCGGGGGCGAGGTCGCCGTGTCGAGCGAGGTCGGGCGCGGGTCGACGTTCACGGCCACCATCCCGCTGGCGTTCCGGGGATCGCACGAGAACGTCGAGTTCGTCGAGGCGGGCTGAGCGCCGACCGCCGCCGGGCGGTCGCTCGCTATCCTCTGGGACGCCGATTGCGGGATGGTGTAATTGGCAACACGCGTGACTCTGGATCACGAATTTGGGGTTCGAGTCCCTGTCCCGCAGCTCCAACGGCCCCGCGAGGGGCGTTCCTCTCGGCCGGCGGCGCGGTCGCACCAGAAGTGTGCGGGATCTGCCCTACGAGATACCTACGTACCGTAGGACAGTGGTCGGGTCGTGCGACGACCCCCCACCCCCCACAGCATCCGCGCCGCAGCGCTCGCCGTCGCCCTCATGGGCGCGGCGGCGCTGCCCGCGGATGCGTCCGCAGCGCTCGTCGAGCCGCCCCCGCCGCAGTACGTCGTCACCGTCCTGCCCGACACCGACATGGTCACGGCGGCGGGCTATCCCCGGCTGACCGAGCTCACCGCGCGCCTCGTGCGCGACGGCGTGACGATCGCGACGGCGCGCGGGCGCACCGACAACACGGGTGTGTTCGAGGTCAACCACGACGCGACCTGCTGGCGCGGCACCACGCCGGACATCCGTCCCCAGGACCGGCTGATCCTCGCCTCGCCGGGGGCGGCCGCCGACGTCGGCGAGGCCATGACCACCGCCGACGTCACGGCCGCGCCGCCCGAGCTCGAGCTCGACGCGCTGGGCAACCGGACCGGGCGCGTGATCGCGCGCGGGACCGCCCGCGACGCCGACGGCACGGCGATGGCGCTCGACCGCGTCGAGCACCGCATTCTCAACCGCGGGCTCGAGGCCCACCTCGGAGTGGAGGTGCGCCAGGTCGTCGGCGCCGTGGCGCCCGACCCCGCCGTCGTCGGCGGCTTCGTCGCCGTCTACGACGGCTACAGCGACCAGGTCGACGACCTGCTCGTCGCCGGGCAGGCCGAGACGGAGTCCTGGCAGGTGCAGACCGTCGACGCCGAGCGCCTCGGGATCACCGTCGCCGAGGCCGGCCAGCTCGGCGGCCCCGGCGCGCCCGGGTGCCCTCCGCGCGTGCGCTCGGCCGTGACCGCCAGCGAGCCCGAGGCCGTCAACGTGGCGACGACCGACGCCGCCGCGCCGCTGGTCGTCTCGGGCACCGCGCTCGACGCGAGCGACGTCGTGATCGCGCTGAGCGACACCGACCCGACCACGGTGGACATCAAGCGCGCGGTCGCGCCCCGGCCCGCCACGGGCGCGCAGACCTGGACCGCGAGCTTCGCGGGCGCGGACGTCGCCACGCTCACGGACGGACCGCTGACCGCGACCGCGACCTTCACCGTGGGCGCCACCACGTTCGTCGGGCGGACGCTGACGATCCTCAAGGACACCGTGGCGCCCGACGCGCCGACGGCGAGCCCGCAGCCGGGCACGTACGCCCCCGGCCTGGCGATCGCGCTGGCGCGCACCGACCCCGAGGCCGTCGTGCGCTACACCGCCAACGGCAGCGCGCCGAGCGCTTCGAGCCTGCTCGCACCGGCGCGCCTGTCGATCCCGACCTCGCGGACGATCCGGGCGATCGCCATCGACCGGGTGGGCAACAGCAGCCCGGTGGCGTCGCTGGCATACGTCGTCGAGGCGCCCGCGCGCGTCGTCGCCCCGACGCCCACTGCGGCCGTCCTCGCCGCGGGCCTGCTCGGCCCGCCGCAGCAGCTCCCCGCCGCCGTCCTGCGCCTGCGGGCGATGAGCCTGGCGGCGAAGGTGCGCTTCGCGCGCGTGCGCGCGTCCGGCCTGACGGTGACGATCGACCCCCCGCCCGAGGCGCTCTACGTGCGCCTGCGCCTGCACCGGGTCAACCCGCGCTTCGCCCCCACGCCGCGACAGTGGATCGCGTCGACCGTCCGCCGCGTGCGCGGCTCCGGCCCGCAGCGCGTGACGTGGCGCACCCGGGTCCTGAAGCCCGGCCGCACGTACCGGCTCGAGGTCACGCCCGGCCTCTCGCCGCGGCGGCTCGGAAGCCCCACGGTGGCCCGCTTCCGCGTCGTGCGGTAGGCGACGTGGGGTGAGGGCCCCCCGCCCTCGAGCCCGCGGGGGGCGCCTGCGGTCAGCCTGTCGACGAAGTGCGCGCTCAGCGTCCGGTCGCCGGGACGGCGGGTCCGGTGATGCTCCCAGCGCGGGGCTCGCGGCCGGGGAGCTGCATGGCAGCGCAGGCGCTTGACCCGAAAGCGACGGGCAGCGCCCTATGGGGCGGCTTCGTGATGTGGCTCGACCGCAGGCGCCTCACGAACGGAACCCTACGAGCCGTCGTGACGCCCGCCCTGGGTGAAGGGCGCACTCCTGCGCTGCGCGAAAGCGCACGCGAATGTGCCGGTGGTCTAACCGGTGCCGTTGGTGAACTGCGCGGTGATGCGGTCCTCGAGGCCGGGGTCGAGGACGAGCAGGACCTCGTCGCCGGCGTCGATGACGGTGTCCGCGTTGGGCACGAAGCCGCGCCCGTTGCGCAGGACGGAGATGATCAGCGAGCCGTCGGGCAGCTCGACCTCGGCGACCGTGCGCCCGGCCGCGGGCGCCCCGCGGCTGACCTCGACCTCGATGATCTCGAGCTGCTCGTCGCGCAGGTCGAGGAGGTGGACCAGGCCGTACGACGGCACCTCGTGCTCGATCAGGCGCAGGATGAGATCGGTGGCGCTGACCGCGGGCTGGATGCCGAGCAGCTCGAAGTACGGCCGGTTGCGGGGGTTGTTGACGCGGGCGATGATCCGCGAGCAGAGGTACTTCTCCTTGGCGATCTGACAGATCAGGAGGTTGTCCTCGTCGTCGCCGGTGACCGCCACGGTCAGGTCGGCCCGGTTGATGCCGGCGCGCTCGAGGACCCACAGCTCGGTCGCGTCGCCGTACTGGATCGCGTGCTCGAGCTCCTGCTCGACGGTCAGGTACCGCGCCCGGTCGCTCTCGATGAGCGTGACCTCGTGGCCCTTGTTCATGAGCTCGCGGGCGAGGTTCCAGCCGACCTTCCCGGCGCCGGCGATGACGACGTACATCAGTCCTGCTCCAGGGCGCGCTCGAACATCTCGATCGCATAGCGGGTGGGACAGATCGTGTGCAGGCCCTGCTCGGCGTACCACTCGGCGCGGGCCGGGTCCATCACGCGGGCGATGACCTTGGGGACGCCGAAGCGCTTGGCGGCGATCTGGGCGATCGTCAGGTTGGTGTTGTCGCCGTCGGTCGAGGCGATGAAGACCTCGGCCTCCTCGATCCCGGCCTCGCGCAGGGCGTCGATCTCGAGGCCGTGGCCGACCGTGAAGCGCCCGCCGGCGTCCTCCCAGGTCGTGTCCATGCCCGCGTCCAGGCGTTCGTGCGAGAGGGGGTCCTCGTCGAGGACCGAGACCTCGTGGCCGGCCGCGAGCGTCGACCGCGCGACCTGGGAGCCGACGCGTCCGGCGCCGACGATGAGGATCAACGACATCGGGTCGGCACTCTAGCGAGAGTCGCCCGCGTCGCCCGTCGCCGCGGCCTCGCCGCTCGCGTCACCGTCGCCGTCGCGGCCGGTCGCCGCGGCGGGCGCGTCGGGGCCGGGGGTCGCGGGGCGGGCGCGCGGGGTCTCCGAGGCCGGCGGCGCGGTGAGGATCACCTGGCACGGCGCCTTGGTGACGACGTACTTCGTCATGTCGCCGACGAAGTTGTCCAACGGGCCGCCGCGGCCGCCGAGCAGGCCGCCGCCGCGGATCTTCGACGGCTCCTCGGCGGCGAGCACGACGGCCTGGACCCCGCGCCGGCGCGCCTCCTCGACGATCGCGTGCCCGACCCGGCGCGCGCGCACGGTGGCGGTCGCCACCTCGACGCCCTCGTACTCCTCCCCCACCGCCTTGGCGCGCGCCAGCGCCGCGCGCGCCCGCTTGAGCTGCTCCTCGGGCAGCGCGGCGTCGATCGGCAGCGACATCGGGACGACGAAGATCCACAGCGCCTCGATCGTCGCGCCCTTGTCCTCGTCGAGCGAGTCGGCGTCCTCCTCGGCGGCCAGTCGCCCGGCGGTCTGCACGATGTCGTCGTCGAGCGGGCTGCCGAAGATCGGGACGAGGATCGAGCCGTACTCGGCCTCCTGGCGGTCGCGCCGCAGCGCCTCGGCGGGCACGACCACGCGCCGCAGCAGCGACTTGTCCTCGGTCGTGCGGTAGACGATGTAGAGCACCAGGCCGCCGACCAGCCACGCCGCGCCGACCCCGCGCGCGCCCGGGTGGGTGACGACGAGCCCGACCCAGGCGGCGGCGCTCAGCACGGCGCCGAGCACCGCCGGCACCGGTACCGACACCCCCCGCACGGTCACGTTCAGCGGGATCCGGTAGGGCCGCGGGCGGTCGGGCTCCTTGATGCGCAGGACGACGAGCGACAGGTGGGCGATGGTCAGGCCCATCAGCGCGCCGAAGGCGAAGATCCCCACCATCAGCGTGAGGTCCTGGGCGACCGTGAGCGCGGCGGCGAGCAGCGCGGCAATCGAGATGACCACGAACGGCGTCGAGCGCTGCGGGTGCAGCCGCCCGACCGCGCTGGGGATCTGGCGGTTGGTCGAGAGCGAGTAGGCCAGCCGCGAGAGCCCCATCATGGCCGAGTTGGCCGCCGCGACGAGCGTCACCGCGGCGACGGCGGCGATGACGTACTTCAGCGTGTCGGCCAGCCACCCGGGGTGGAAGGACTCGGCGATGCCGAGCATCGGCGCGTCGAGGAAGTTGCGCCGGATCGACGTGTCGTGGCCGACCACCGGCAGCGCGGAGACGGCGATCAGGCCGATGCCGGTGTAGACCACCATCACGGTGATCGCGGCCGACGCCACGAGGCGCTTCAGGCCGCGCCGGCCCACCGCGACCTCGCCCGACAGGCCCGACGCCGACTCCAGGCCGGTGAAGACGACGGTGGCCACGCCGATGGCGAAGACGACGCCGCCCCACGTCGGCGTCGACCCCAGGTGGATGGTCCGCGTGATCGCGTGCAGGTCGAAGAACTGCGCGAGCCCGAGGACGATCACCAGGAGCTGCAGGGCGACGTCGGCGATGACGAGCGCGGCGATGCGCTGCACGCGCGTGGTCGAGAAGCCGCGGATGTTGCGGATCGCGACGTACAGGATGATCGCGAAGCACAGCCCGATCTCGGCCGTGCCGCGCCCGAGCGGCTTGTAGAACGCGGCCAGGTAGTTCGTGGCCGAGAACGCCGTGACCGCGATGAGGATCACGTAGTCGAGCAGGATCATCCACCCGGCCACGAAGCTGACGAGCTCGTTGAAGGCGTAGCGGGCGAAGACCGTCGCGCCGCCGCGATCCTGGTGCAGCGACGCGCCCTCGACGTACGTCATGCACGCCAGCGCGAAGAAGATCCCCGCCAGCAGGTAGACGGCCGGGGTGAGGCCCAGCGCGCGACCGGCGACGACGCCGAGCGAGAAGTAGATCGTGCTGGCGACCGACGTGTAGACGATCGCGAAGAGCGCCGGCTGGCCGAGCCCCCGGCGGAACACGGCCGCTACCGGCCCCCGCGGGCGAGGTACAGGCGTCCCGCGCCGGCGAGGACGAAGAGGATCCCCATCAGCGCGCCGACCGCCAGCGGGCCGCCGCCGTTGGCGAAGGTGGCGACCAGGAGGGCGATGCCGATGACGACCATCGCCGCGGACATGACGCGCGTGGCGTGGCGGTGCACCTCGCGAGGGGCGGGCATCGGCCTGATGCTACGACGACGGCGAGACGAGGGCGCCCGCGGGCGGCGCCGCGATTTCCGGATCGGCCTGGATGATGACCCGGCAGGGCCGCTCGGCGAGGACGGTCTCGACGGTCTTGCCGAACACCGTCGAGCCGGTGCGCGCCGGCAGCGGCAGCACGATGGCGCGCGCCTCCATCTCCCGGGCCTCGTCGACGATGAGCCGCCCGGTGCCCCCGGCGCGGACCTTCTCCCAGTGGCCGGTCACGCGGCGGCCGCCCTGGAGCTTGGCCTGCTCGATGATGGTCTGGGCGGCGAGCTCCTGCTCGGGCAGCTCGGCGTCGATCGGCGCCGAGGCCGGGACGGTGATCGTCACCAGCACGTGGATGCCGCGCCGCCGGCGCGCGGCGACCTTGATGGCCGTGGCCATCGCGTTGGGCGTGTACTGCTTGGCCTCGAGCGCCACGAGGATCGAGTCGTACTCGGCCTCGTGGTCGACGACCGGCTTGGGTATCGCCACCTTGACCGTCGAGGTGAGGTCCAGGCCCTGGCGGTGCCGGTACCAGACGTACAGGAACAGGCCGAACGCCAGCCAGCCGATGCCGGCCGCGGCGACGGCGAGGTGCAGCACGGTGACGACCACGAACGCCAGCCCCGTGCCCATGCCGCCCAGGACGGCGAAGAGCGGCAGCTTGCGCCCCGCGATCGTGATGTTCCCCGGCCCCAGATAGGGCCGCTCGATGTCCGGATACTTCAGCCGCAGCCGGATCACCGACAGGTGGGCGATCGTGAACGACAGCATCGCCCCGAACGCGTACATGTTGCCCAGGAAGTCGGCCTTGCCCGGCAGCATCGTCAGGCACGCGATCGCGCCGAAGAGCAGGATGCCGATCCACGGCGTGCCGTAGCGCGGGTGGAGCTGGCGCATGCGGTCGGGCACCTGGCGGTGCAGCCCCATCGAGTAGACGAGTCGCGACACGCCGATGATGCCGGCGTTGCTGGCGATGAACAGGATCGTCGCGGCCAGCAGCCCGACGTAGACCTCGCCGGCGCCCTGCAGCGGCCCGAGGTGCAGCGCCTTGACCACGCCGAGGATCGGGTCGCCGGCGAAGCCGCCCTTCTCCTCCGGGAGGCCCAGCTTGGTGACGTAGGTGCCGTCGGGCTGGCGGACGACCGGCAGCGCGCTCAGCGCGACGGCCGGCAGCGCGGCGTAGATGGCGAAGACCGCGACGACCACGCGGTTGATCGCGGCCGGGATCGTCTTCGTCTCGTCCTTGGCCTCCTCGGCCATGTTCGAGATCGTCTCGATGCCGGTGTAGGCGATCATGCCGATCGGGATCGCCAGGAAGAAGTCCTTCCACTCCGGAGCGACGCCGAGGTGGACGTTGTGGACCAGCGTGCTCGGGCTGAGCACGAGGAAGGCGCCGACGATGACGAGCAGGACCTGGGTGGCGAAGTCGGTGAGCGCCAGGGCGACGTTGACGCCCGCCGACTCCCTGACGCCGACGACGTTGACCGCGCTGAGCACGACCACGACGCCGATGCCGAAGAAGATGTCGGCCGGGCTGTGGCGCAGCGCGTCGACGCCGAGCACGCCGCCCAGGTAGTGGGGCACGAAGAACGACGAGATCGCGATCGTGATCACGTAGTTGAGCATCTGGCCCCAGGCGGCGAAGAAGGACCAGAACTCGTTGAACGCCCGCCGCGCGAACGAGGACGATCCGCCCGCCTCCGGGTACATCGCCGTCGCCTCCGCGTAGGTGGCGGCGGTCCAGAAGAAGATGATGCCCGTGATGATGAAGACGATCGGCGTCAGCCCGAGGGCGAACGACGCGACCAGCCCGAGCGCGTAGTAGATCGACGAGCCGACGTTGCCGTAGGCGGTCGCGAAGAGGGCGTTGACCCCGAGGACCCGCTGGAGTCCCTGCAATCGGCGTTCGGCCATGCGGGAGCCCAGTCTAGGTAAGCGGCGGCGGCGGGACGGCGCCGCGAGCGCGGGACGGCGGGCCGCTTGGCGCCGGGGTGGGCCGCGACGAGGCACCGAGAGCCCGCGCCCGCTCGGGGTGTGCGCGCAAACCCCGCATATGCGAGGGAAAGCGCGCACACCCCCCGACGGAAGCGCGGTGAGCGGCGGCCCGGCACCGACGGCGTACCGGACGCGTCCCCTCGGTGCCATGTCGCACCGCCCACGACCAGCGGCACGACCTCCCGCGCCGAGCGCCCGAACCGCGCGGCTCGGAGGCCCCCGGCGTCAGGGCCCGACGCGCCGCGCGCCGTCACCAACGCGAGCGGGCGGCCCGAAGGCCGCCCCCGCGCCGC
>JAXDHQ010000063.1:0-4740 GCA_034664395.1 Solirubrobacteraceae bacterium
CGATGACCGAGTCCTCGACCGCCTGCTCGTATCCGGAGAAGTCCGACGAGCCGCCCTTGAGCGCGGCGAAGATGCGCTCGGCGGCCAGGATGCCCGAGTGGATGGCGTAGTGGATGCCCTTCAGGACGGGCACGTTGACCATCCCGCCGCCGTCGCCGCAGATGACCATGCCCGGCGCCGCCAGCCGCGGCATCGCCCAGTAGCCGCCCTCCGGGATCGCCTTGGCGCCCCACGCCTCGCGCTCGCCGCCCTCGAGGATCCCGCGCACGAGCTTTGAGGTCTTGAACTGCTGCAGCAGATCGTGGGCCGAGACGGTGGCGTCGGTGTGGTCCAGCCCGACGACGAAGCCGATCGACACGCGGTCCTCGCCCATGGGGTAGATCCACGAGCCGCCGAACTCCTTCCACTTGGACCCGTAGCGCAGCGGCCAGCCGAGCGTGTGGATGACGCGGTCCAGCGGGCGCGCGACCTTCCACACCTCCTTGACCCCCAGCGCCCACACCTGCGGCTCGCGGTCGGCGGCGAGGTCGAACTCGCGGATCGCGGCGCCGGTCAGGTGGCCCCACGTGCCCTCGGCCAGGACGGTCGCCTGGGCGACGACGTCCGCGCCGGGCTCGAAGTTGCCCAGCGGCTCGCCGTCCTTGCCGCGGCCCTTGTCGCCCGAGCGCACGCCGCGCACGACGCCGTCCTCCACCAGGAGCTGCGACGCGGACGTCTCGGTGAGGATGTAGGCGCCGGCCTCCTCGGCCTGGGTGGCCAGCCAGCGCGACAGCTCGGCGACGGACACGACGTAGTTGCCGTGGTTGCGGAACGGCGGCGGCGTCGGCTTGAGCGGCAGCGCCAGCGACGGGCTCAGCATCCAGTAGACGGAGTCCTTGTCGACCTGGCCGTAGGTCGGCCACTCGCTCGGGTCCATGTCGGGGAAGAGCTCGCGCAGGCCCGACGGGCGCATCATCGCCCCCGAGAGGTTGTGGGCGCCGCAGACCTTGCCCTTCTCGATGACCGCGACCGGGACCTCGCCCAGGCGCTCCATGAGCTCGGGCTCGTCGGCGAGGAGTGCCAGGAGCTTGTTCGCGCACGCCAGGCCGGCGGGGCCGCCGCCGACGATCGCGACCCCGACCTCGATGCGCTCGTCCTCGGCGTCGAGCTCGCGCTTGACGAACTCCTGGCGCGAGTCGACGTCGGGCGGGAACTGCGACGGCGCGACGACCCTGCCGTTGGGCGATGCCATCCGGTCAGCCGCCCCGCTTGGCCTTGATGGCCTCGGTGAGCTTGGGGACGATCTTGTTGAGGTCGCCGACGATGCCGAGGTCGGAGAACTCGAAGATCGGGGCGTTGGAGTCCTTGTTGATCGCCACGATGTTCTCGGCGGACTGCATCCCGACCTTGTGCTGGATGGCGCCGGAGATGCCCGCGGCCAGGTACAGCTTCGGCGCGACGGTCTTGCCCGTCTGGCCGATCTGGGCGGCGTACGGGTACCAGCCGGCGTCGACGACCGCGCGGGTCGCCGCCACGGCGCTGTTGGAGCCGAACGCGCCCGCGAGCTGCTCCATGAGCTCGAAGCCCTCGGCCTTGCCCAGGCCGCGGCCGCCGGCGACGAGGATGTCCGCGCCCTCGATGTCGACGTCGGCGCCGCGCTGCTCGCCGCGCTGCACCATCGTCGCCTGCTGGGCCTGCGGCGAGGGCGTCACCTGCACGTCCTCGACGGCGGCGGCGCCCGAGTCGCGCTCGCGGATCTCGAAGGCGTTGAGGCGGCCGATGACGATGCCCACGGGGGAGCGGAACCTGATCTCCGAGATGGCGGAGTCGCCCAGGATCGGGCGCTCGGCCACGAGCTCGGAGCCCTCGGCGCGCACCGCGGTGACCTCCATCGCCACGCCGGCGCCGAGTCGCGCGGCCAGGCCGGCGCCGACCTCGAAGCCGAGCAGGCCGCCGCCGAACAGCGCGTAGCCCTGCCCCTGCTGGCCGATGACCTCGGCCATGGCGTCGACCACCGGCTGCGCCAGCCCCTCGGGCGCCTGGACCCGGAAGACCTTGGTCGCGCCGTAGGAGCCCAGCGTGCCGCAGAGCTCGTCGCTGAGGTCGTCGCCGCCGACGACGACGGCGTGGCACTCGCCGCCGAGCTCGGAGGCCAGCCTCGCGCCCTCGGAGACGGCGCCGAGCGAGTTCTTGTTGAAGGCGCCCTCGTAGTGCAGGGCGTAGACCAGGATGTCGGCCATGGCTAGATCAGCTTCCTCTCGTCGAGCCACGCGACGATCTTCTCGACCGTCTCGTTGGTGTCCTCGTCCTCGATGATGGTCCCGGCGGCCTTCTGGGGCGGGGCCTTGGCGGACACCCAGTGCGCGGCGGAGTGCTCGCCGCCGACCCGGGACGCGTCGATGTCGACGTCGCCCACGCCGACGCTGTCCAGCGGCTTCTTCTTGGCCCCCATGATCGCCTTCAGCGACGGGTAGCGGGGCTCGTTGATCGCGTCGCCGACCGAGATGACGGCCGGCAGCGCGATCTCGACCGTGTCGTAGCCGTACTCGGCCTGGCGCTCGCAGCGCAGCTTCTCGGGGTCGACGTCCATCTTGATGACCTGCGTGAGCGAGGGCATCTGCAGGTGCTCGGCCACGACCGCGCCGATCGTGTAGCACTCGCCGTCGTCGGACTGCTGGCCGAGGAGGACCAGGTCCGGGCTCTCGCGCTTGAGCGTCTGGGCCAGCGCGTAGCCGGTGGCGGCGACGTCGGAGCCGGCGAGGGCGTCGTCGGTGAGGTGGACGGAGCGGTCGGCGCCGAGCGACACGGCCTTGTGCAGCGCGCGGACGGCGGAGCCCGGTCCCATCGTCACCGCGACGATCTCCTCGACCTCCACCGTGCCGCCCTCGCGGATCTGCATGGCGGCCTCGATGGCGTGGGTGTCGTAGGGGTTGAGGTTCTTCTCGCCGCTGCGGTCCATCCGCCCCGTCGACGGGTCGATCCGCTTCTGCACCGCGGCGTCCGGGACCTCCTTGACGAGGACACAGATCTTCACTTCACGGCCTCCTGTGGCAAACGAGTGTTCGTGATCCTACCCGTATTGACTGACGGGTCAATCGGTTTCGGTGCGGGAACGTCGCCGCACGGAGCGTCGGGCGCCCGCGCACCGGCTAGCCGCGCTCACGCTGGGCGACGGCGCCCTTGATGAAGTCGATGATCGCCTGCGTGGGGGCCCCGGGCGTGAAGACCTCCGCGACGCCGAGCCGCTTGAGCTCGGGGATGTCGTCGTCGGGGATCGTGCCCCCCACCGTGATCAGGACGTCGTCGACGCCCTGCGCGGCGAGCAGCTCGACGATCCGCGGCACGAGCGTCATGTGCGCGCCCGACAGGATCGAGAGGCCGACGGCGTCGGCGTCCTCCTGGATGACCGTCTCGACGATCTGCTCCGGCGTCTGGTGCAGCCCGGTGTAGATCACCTCCATGCCCGCGTCGCGCAGAGCGCGCGCGATGATCTTGGCCCCGCGGTCGTGGCCGTCGAGGCCGGGCTTGGCGACGACGACGCGGACCTTGCGGGCCGTGGGGGCTGCCGGCGACATGGTGCCGGCAGGTTATCTGGGCGGCGCCGCGAGCGGCGCCGCGGGCCTCAGCGGACCTTGAGCGTGAGGCGCATCCCGTCGTGCAGCGTGCACACGATCCGGTAGGTGCCGGCCCGCGTGAACGTCTTGCGGAACGTGCCGCGCGTGATCGTGCGGGAGCGGAACTTCACCGGGCCCGAGACCGCGGTGACGTTGTGGGCCTCCTCGCCGCGCCACGCGAACGTGACCGTCGACCCGCGGGCCACCGTCGTGGCGCGGGGCGAGAAGAACTCGTCGCGCACGGCGACGGTCTTGGAAGCGCCGAACGCCGGGACGGCGACGGCGCCGACCACCGCCACGGCGCTGGCGAGGACGAGGGTTCGCTTGAGCATCTGGAACGGCCTCCTGGGCGTGTGAATGGCTCCGAACGGGTGTCGGAGCTCTCGTCCGGGGGTCCCCGGCGGGGCCGCTCAGAAAACGGGAGTCTCGGTGTACGAACCCCAGACCTGCTGGAGGGACTCGACGATCTCGCCCTCGGTGGCGTGGACGCGCGCGGCGTCGACGAGCAGCGCCATGAGGTTGGTCTCGGTGGCCGCGGCGGCCCGCAGCTCGGCGAGCGCGCGCTCGACCGCGGCGCCGTCGCGGCGCGCCTTGACCGCCTGGACGCGGCCGATCTGCTTGCCCTCCAGCGCGGGGTCGATCCGCAGGATCTCCAGCGGCTCGTCCCCGGAATGGCGGTACTCGTTGACGCCGACGACGATGCGCCGGCCGGCGTCGATCTCGCCCTGCAGGTCGAAGCTGGCGTCGGCGATCTCGCGCTGCGGGTAGTTCTGCTTGACCGCGGCGACCATGCCGCCGAGCTCGTCGATCTTGGCGAAGTAGTCGTAGGCCTGGCGCTCGAGCTCGTCGGTCAGCGACTCCACGAAGTACGACCCGCCGAGCGGATCGATCGTGTTCGTGACGCCGGTCTCGTGGGCGATGATCTGCTGGGTCCTGAGCGCGATGCGCACGGCGTCCTCGGTGGGCAGCGCGAGCGCCTCGTCGTAGGAGTTGGTGTGCAGCGACTGGGTCCCGCCGAGCACGCCGGCGAGCGCCTCGATCGCCGTACGCACGATGTTGTTCAGCGGCTGCTGGGCGGTCAGCGACACCCCGGCGGTCTGCGTGTGGAAGCGCATCAACCACGATCGCGGATTGCGCGCACCGAACG
>JAXDHQ010000064.1:0-8719 GCA_034664395.1 Solirubrobacteraceae bacterium
CTGACGCATCGTCCACAGCCGCCCCCGATACATCGACGGGTAGACGCCGCGCGTGAACGGATAGCCACCCGGCACACCGATCGCGCCATCACGGTCGACCGGCAGGTCCGCCTCGGTGTAGAGCGGCTTGATGTCGTCGCCCGACAGGGTCTGGAACTCCGCGTCCCGAGCCGGTGTGGCGCCGTAGGCCTCCAGCCACTCCTCATAGGTCGACGGGACGACGCCGGCGGGGACTCGCGTATGCACGGGCATCAGATAGTAGGGGGATCGCGTATCTGGCGACGTGGCGCGGTTCTTCGGCGCGAGCAGAGCTGCATGGACTACAGACTATCTGACTTCCTACTATCTTTTGGGTCGGGCGCACGGGGCCACCGATCGACCGAAGGGCGAGGTTGGATGTCGAAGACCATGAGCAGCACAGTCACCGTGCAGTACGCGCTGACGCGCGACCAGCTCGACTTCCGCGACGTCATCCGCCAGCTCGTCGCGGATCGCGTGCGGCCGCGCGCGGCCGAGATCGACGCCACGGGCGAGTTCCCCGAGGACGTGCGCCGGCTGTTCGCCGACCAGGACCTGCTCGGCCTGCCGTTCGAGGAGTCCCATGGCGGCACGGGCACCGGCGCGCTCATGCTGTGCGTGGCGATCGAGGAGGTCGCGAAGGCGTGCGCGAGCTCCGCGCTCATCCTCGCCGTCCAGGACCTCGGCACGCTGCCGGTCCGCCTCGCGGGCTCGGCGGAGCTGCAGGACCGGGTGCTGCCGCGCTTCGCGTCGGGCGAGTGGCTCGCGGCGTTCGCGCTGTCGGAGCCCGATGCCGGCTCGGATGCGGGTGCCATGCGCACGCGCGCCGAGCGCCGCGGCGAGGCCTGGGTGCTCAACGGCACCAAGAACTGGATCAGCAACGCCGGCGTGGCCGGCGCCTACGTCGTGTTCGCCGTCACCGACCCCGCCGTCACCTCCTCCAAGGGCATCACCGCCTTCCTGGTCGAGGCCGACAGCCCGGGCTTCGCCGTCGCGAGCCTCGAGCACAAGATGGGCATGCGCGGCTCGCCGACCGGCCAGCTCGTCTTCGAGGACGTCGTCGTCCCGGAGGCCAACGTGATCGGGCGGCCCGGCGACGGCTTCAAGGTCGCCATGCGCACGCTCGATCACTCGCGTCTGGGGATCGCGGCGCAGGCCCTGGGCATCGCGCAGGGCGCCACGGACTACGCGGCGGCGTACGCGCGCGAGCGCATCGCCTTCGGCAAGCCGATCAACGAGCTCCAGGCCATCCAGTTCAAGCTCGCCGACATGGAGACCCGGACCGCCGCCGCCCGCGAGCTGCTGTATCGCGCGGCGGCCAAGGCCGATGCCGGCGAAGCCGATCTCGGCAAGTACTCGGCGATGGCCAAGCTGTTCTGCTCGGACACCGCGATGGCCGTCACCGTCGAGGCCGTGCAGGTCCTCGGCGGCTACGGCTACGTCACCGAGTACCCCGTCGAGCGGATGATGCGCGACGCCAAGCTGACCCAGATCTACGAGGGCACGAACGAGATCCAGCGCGTGGTCATCGGCCGCGCCCTGCGGACCGGCTGAGCCGGCCCGCCGCGGCTGAGGCGTAGGCCCGTCTCACCGAGCGCCGGCGACCCCTGAGCGAGCGGGCCTTGACTCGGGAGAAGAAAATGCATTAGGTTCGATTTCAGGCATGAAGTCACGCAGAATGCATTATCCGCCGGCTTCAGGCCTGGCTGAGGACGATCGCGCGGGTGGCCCGTTGGCCGGGATTCGCGTGGTGGCCGTGGAGCACTCGGTCGCGGGCCCGCTGTGCACGCGGATCCTGGGAGACCTCGGGGCGCACGTGCTGAAGATCGAGCGCTCGGGCACGGACGGCGACTTCGCTCGGCACTGGGACAGCCACGCCGCGGGCGAGGGCGCCCAGTTCTGGTGGCTGAACCGGCGCAAGCAGAGCCTCGCACTCGATCTCTCGGCCCCCGGCGATCGGGAGCTGCTCTCCGACCTGCTCGCGCAGGCCGACGTCCTGGTGCACAACATGTCGCCGGCGGCGGCCACCCGGGCGGCCCTGGACAAGGAGTCGGTCGCCCGTGCCTGGCCGACCCTCATCGCCTGCCAGATCTCCGGCTACGGAGCCGACACGCCGTCGGTGTCGCACCGCAAGGCCTACGACATGCTGATCCAGGCGGAGTCGGGGATCATGTCGCTGACCGGGACGCCCGACGACGTCTGCCGCGTGGGGGTGTCGATCTGCGACGTCTCGACCGGGCTGTACGCGGCGCTGCTGATCCTGGCCGCCCTGCGCGATCGCGACCGCAGCGGCACGGGCGCGCGCATCGACCTCGCGATGTTCGACGTCGCCCTCGAGTTCGTCGGGCCGATGCTGACGAGCCACCTGAACGCGGGCGTCGAGTACGAGCGTTCGAGCGCGCGCCACCACGCGATCGCTCCGTACGGCGTGTTCACCTGCGGCGACGGCAACCAGATCGTCCTCGCCATCGAGCAGGACGCCGAATGGCGCGCCTTCTGCCGCGAGGTCCTTGGCGACGAGCTGCTGGCGGATGACGATCGCTTCGCCACGAACGGGCGGCGGATCGCCAACCGGTCCGAGGTCGACGCGCTCGTCGAGCGCCACCTCGCCCAGACCGACATCGACGCGTTCGTGGCGACGTGCGACCGCCACGGCTTCGCCTACGGGCGGGTCAACGACATCGCTGCAGTCAGCGGCCACCCGCTGGTGACCGGGCGCGCGGTGGTCGAGGACGTGGAGTCGGCGAGCGGCGAGCTCGTGCGCTCGCTCGTCGGGTTGCCGGAGCGGGTGTTCGGAGCGCCCGCGGGGGAGCGGATCAGGCCCCCGAAGTTCGACGAGGACCGGACGGAGACCATGACGCTCGGGACGCTGGGAGGGGACACATGACGATCGCCGCAGACGAGCGATTCCGCATCGGCCTGGACATCGGCGGGACGTTCACCGACCTCGCGGTCTACGACCGGACCGACGACGGCCTGCTGCAGGTGAAGAGCCTCTCCACCGAGGACCCGGTCGAGTGCGTGATGGGGAGCCTGTCGAAGGCGGCCGCCCACTTCGACCTCGACCGGCGGGAGTTCCTCGGTGCCGTCGATCGCGTCTTCTGCTTCGGCAGCACCCACGGCCTCAACACGCTGCTCACGCGGCGCGGCTCGCGGGTCGGCATCGTCACCACCAAGGGCCACGGCGACTCCTACGCCATCGCGCAGATGGATCGCCAGGGCATCCATGACATCCGCGACGCGTCCGAGGGCACGTTCGCCCCGCTCATCCCGCGCCGCCGGATCCGCGAGGTCGCCGAGCGCGTCGACTACTCGGGCCGGGTCGTCGTCCCGCTGGACGAGGACCAGGTGCGCCAGGCCGTGCGCGAGCTCGTCGAGCACGAGCAGGTGGAGGCGCTCGTCGTGGCGTTCCTCTGGGCCCACAGGACGCCGGAGCACGAGCGTCGTGCGAGCGAGATCGCGCGCGAGCTCTACCCCGACCTGTTCGTCACCGCGGGCTCGGACATCACCGGCGTGCTCGGCGAGTTCACGCGCCTGTCGACCGCCGTCATCAACGCGTACATCGGCAAGCGCGTGCAGACCCAGGCCAACCGCCTGCGCGACTTCCTCGCCGAGGAGGGCCTGACCGTGCCGATCCTGGTCATGCAGACCTTCGGCGGCGTCGCCCCGATCGAGGACATCTCCAAGCGCCCCGTCGCACTGCTGAAGAGCGGGCCCGTCGGCGGCACGGTCGCCGCCTCCGCCGTCGCCCAGGCCGCGGACGAGCCCAACGTCGTCTGCGTCGACATGGGCGGGACGAGTCTCGACGTGAGCCGCATCACCCAGGGCGAGATGCAGCTCAGCCGGGGGTTCACCATCCTGCGCCACCCGATCACGGTCCCCGGCGTCGAGATCGAGTCCGTCGGCGCCGGCGGCGGCAGCATCGCCGTCCTCGAGGAGGCGGGAGGTCTCGCGCGCCTGCGCGTCGGGCCCGAGAGCGCAGGCTCGTCGCCCGGCCCCGCCTGCTATCAGCGCGGCGGCGGCCGTCCGACGGTGACTGACGCCAACCTGGTGCTGGGCATCCTCAACCCGGACGTTCCGCTCGGCGGCGAGATCGCGCTGGACCTCGACCGGGCGCGGGCGGTGCTCGCGGCCGAGATCTCCGACCGCCTCGGCGAGAGCGTCGTCGAGAGCGCCTGGGGGGTCTACCAGGTGATCACGGCGCAGATGGCCGACGCGATCGAGCGGTACATGGTCTCCAACGGCGTCGACCCGCGTCAGCACGCGCTGATGGCGTTCGGCGCCGCGGCGCCGGCCCACGCCCTCGCGATCGCCGCGCGACTCGGCGCTCCCAAGGTGATCATCCCCGCCGCCTCCCCGATCTTCTCGGCCTACGGCCTGATGATGACCGACATCAGGCACGCGTACGAGATCACCGACGACTCCGTGCGGTTCCCGATCGTGGGGGCGGACATCGTGGTCGAGGCGTCGCACGCCGACCACGTCCGCGACCGGCTGGAGAGCGCGTCGCGGCGACCGCAGGACCTGCTCGACCGCGAGCAGATCGACCTGGCCTCACGCGAGCTCGCGCTCTTCGTCGACATGCGCTACTCGGGCCAGGAGCTGCAGCTCGCCGTCGAGGTGCCGATCGATCTCCTCGAGTCCGCATCGGCCGAGTCGCTCAGCCGCGTCGTGGAGGCCTGGCGCCAGAAGTACGACCAGGTCTACGGCGAGGGTGCTTCCTGGAGCGAGGGGGCCGTCGAGATCGTCAACTACCGCGCCATCGCGGTCGGGCGGCTGACGCCGGCGGGCGCGCGCCGTCGCAACGGCTCGTCCGACGCGGCCGGCGCGACGTCGGCCGCGGACGTCCAGCCGACCGGGACGCGGCAGGTGTTCCTGGGCGAGTGGCACGCCGCGACCGTGTACGCGAACGAGTCGCTCGTGCCGGGCTGCCGGATCGTCGGTCCGGCCGTCGTCGACGGTGACCTGACGACCGTCGTGCTCGGGCCGGGCGACGAGCTCGTCGTCGACCCGGCGGGCAACTTCGTGGCCGTCCCGGATGCCTCCGGATGGCGCTGGTGAGCGAGAGGAGACGGTGACGATGAGTGCTGACGCGACCGCCACGAGCACGCCGAGCACGGAGGGTCCGAGCCGGCGCGACGCCGTCGCCCTGCAGGTGGTGCACAACCGCTTCGAGACGCTCATGCGCCTGATGACGAGCACCCTCGAGCAGCTCGCCGGGACCGCCGTCGGCCGCGAGGCGGGCGACTACTCGACCGCCTTCATGGACGACGACGGCCACGTCGTCGCCTTCGGGAGCGCGGTGTGCACCCACCTCGGCCACGAGATCAAGATCATCCCCTGGATCTACGACAACGTCGGGCGCGAGAACGTCAGGCCCGGCGACATCTTCATCAGCAACGACCCCTACACCGGGGGCTGCGTCCACTCCAACGACGTGGGCTGCGTGGCGCCGGTGTTCGCGGACGACGAGCTGCTCGGCTGGGTGTTCTGCGACATGCACTTCGCCGACGTGGGCGGCATGGTGCCGGGGAGCTTCGCCCCCGATGCCATCGACGTCTGCGCCGAGGCGGTGCGCTTCCCGCCGACCCGCATCTACGCGGCCGGCGAGTACCGCGACGACGTCGTGCGCGCGTTCATCAACAACACGCGCCTCCCGACGCAGATCGCGCGCGACATCGCCTCGGAGGTCGGTGCGCTGCACTTCGGGATGCGGGCGGTCCGCGAGCTGGCCGACAGCTACGGCGCCGAGGAGCTCAAGCGGCTCATGCGTGCGCTGCAGGACTTCTCCGAGCAGGCGTTCCGCGCCCGCCTGCGCGAGCTGCCCGACGGCGTCTACGACGCCGCCGACTACATCGAGGACGGCTACAAGACCGACACGGTCTACCGCGCGTCGCTGCGCATGACCAAGCGCGGCGACGAGCTGTACCTCGACTACCGCGGCAGCTCGCCCGCCGCCCCGGCGCTGCTGAACTGCTCGGAGGCCGGCCTCATCGGCGGGATCATGGGGCCGCTGATCCAGCAGCTCGCGACCGGCATCCCGTTCAACGCCGGCGTGATGCGCCCGGTGCACGTCACCGCCGACGAGGGCTCGTTCGTCAACGCGGTCTATCCGAGTCCCCTCGGGATCGCCACCGGCTACGGCGCCCACGCCGTACAGGATGCGCTGTTCGCCGCAGGCTCCGCGGCGCTGGCCGCGTCGTCGAACCCGTTCCTCCGCGAGCGCGCGACCGCGCAGTGGGGCGCCGTGCATCCGTGCTTCATC
The DNA here is from genome assembly GCA_034664395.1 of Solirubrobacteraceae bacterium. GTDB lineage: Bacteria > Actinomycetota > Thermoleophilia > Solirubrobacterales > Solirubrobacteraceae > JAOPZW01. The sequence goes on from JAXDHQ010000064.1 coordinate 6,284, forward strand.
TTCACGGGCCAGCGCAACCAGTACGGCCAGTACTCGATCTTCCTCAACATGGACGGCCCCGGCGGCCAGGGCCAGGGCGCGATGCCCGGCCTCGACGGCGGCCGCGGCAACCTCATCTGCCTCTACGGGTCGGTCCCGAGCGTGGAGGCGCACGAGGTCACCGAGCCGTTCCTGTACCTCTCGCGCGAGATCGGCGTCGACTCGGGCGGCGCCGGCCGGTGGCGGGGCGGCTTCGGGCTCAGGGCCGCGGTGATCGTGTGGGGTGACGAGACCACCGAGCAGAGCGGCACGTTCTGCACCGGGCGCAACGCCGTCCCCACGCACGGCGCCGCCGGCGGATATCCCTCCTCGGGCGTCTACTACGGCCCGCTCGCCGGGACGTCCGCCTACGAGGAGCTCGCCGAGGGCCGGATCCTCACCTGGCACGAGCTGATGGACCGCCACGGGGATGCGTTCGAGCCGCTGCCGTCGAAGGCGACGTGGGAGGGCGTGCGCGCCCTGGCGAAGGGGCCCGGCTCAGAGGTGTTCATGATGACCCACCCCGGCGGGGGCGGCTACGGCGACCCGCTCGAGCGCGACCCCGACGCCGTCGCGGCGGACGTGGCCGAGGGGCTGGTCTCCCTGGCCGCGGCTGCGACCGCGTACGGCGTCGTGCTCGACGCCGACGGCGCCGGCGATGCCGAGGCGACGGCCGCGGTCCGCGAGCGCATGAAGGCCGAGCGCTTCGACCGCGCGGTCGCCCCGAGCGGTGCGACGGAGGCGGTCGGCGGAGCGGCCGGCGACGACGACGAGGCGCTCGATCTGGGATCGGTGACCTGCTCGCTGACCCACCGCACCGTCGCGTGCTCGGCGTGCGGCGGGGTGCTGTCGGCGGTCGACGCCAATTGGAAGGACCACGTGCCCGCCTTCAGGCGACCGGCGTCCGACCTCAACGCGCGCGGCTTCGGCGCGACGTATCGGATCGAGCCCAACCCGAACGTCGAGGTGGCCGAGCTCTTCTGTCCCCACTGCCGGATCGTCCTGTCGGTCGAGCTGTACCTCGAGGACGAGCCGTACCGGTGGGACTTCTGTCCGCTCGACGTGGCCGTTGCCCAGGGCTACGACGCCGCGGCCTCGTTCGGGAGCGACGAGGACCGCTGGATCTCGTTCCGCTGAGGGCGCTGATTCGGACCCACCTGGGGCTGGCCCGAGAGGCACGCCCGGACATCGGCGGGGAACCAACCATGAAGGAGGAGCAGAGATGAAGGAACGGTCCCATGGCCCTGGCGGGAGCTCCCGCCGGGCGATCGCACTCGCCCTGTGCGCGTGCCTGGGCGGTGCGCTCATGGCCGGGTGCGGCGGATCCAGCGGCGGTGGTGGCAGCTCGACCCCGAGCGGCTCGTCGGCGCCGGGCTCGACCAGCACCTCCGCGGGCGGCACCGCCCCGAAGACCGCCACCGGCGACGGCACACAGGAGCTGTGCGTGACCTCGCTGGTCAGCTTCGGTCTCGCTCCCGTGTTCTTCGAGGGCTACAAGCAGATCGCCACGGACCTGAAGATGAAGTACGTCCAGAAGATCGCCTCGCCCGACGGCAACCTGCAGAGCGCCGCGAGCAACATCGAGCAGTGCATCCAGTCCAAGGCCACGGCGATCGTCGGCATCGCGACCGAGAACGCCGCGGTGGCGGCGCAGATCGCCCAGGCGGCCAAGGCGGGCATCCCGTACATCGCGGACGAGTCCGGCTCGCCGGTTCCCGGGGTCAAGGCGACCATCTGGGGCAACGAGTGGGAGAACTCCGCGAAGCTCGTCGGCTACCTGCTGACGAACTACACGACGCCCCGCAAGGTCCTGGTGCTCAAGGCCACGGTCCTCCCGGTCGTCCGCCGCCGGACCACCGGATTCCTCGCGGCCGCGGCGGTGGAGAAGGGCCAGATCCAGGTCGAGGCGACCGCGGAGCTCGATCTCGCCGCCGGCGTCGCGAACTCGGCCACCGACAAGGTGACCGCCGCGCTGCGCGCCAACAAGGACATCAACGTCGTGGTGGCGCCGTGGGACGACCCCGCCGCCGGAGCGGTGGCCGCGCTGAAGCGCCTGGGCCGCGACGACGTGGCCGTGCTCAGCTACGACGGCCTGGAGCCCACATACGCGGCGATGCGCACGGGTCAGAGCCCGATCGCCGCCCTGGCGGCGCTCCCGTCGGAGGCGCTCTTCAACGTGCGCAAGGCGGTCGTCGGTCAGATCCTGGCCAAGTCGCTGCCGGACTCGGTCAACGCCCTGTGCACGGGTCCGCTCGTCACCAAGGACAACGTGCCCGGCAAGGGCTCCCTGACGCCGGGCGGCGAGTGCATCGTCAGCGGCAAGGTCGTCAGCGCCGCGACGCTCAAGCAGCAGGCGGCCGGGTGACCCGAGACGGTTCGAGGAACGACGTCGCCACGCTGAGCAGTCACCTGCTCAGC
>JAXDHQ010000065.1:0-14879 GCA_034664395.1 Solirubrobacteraceae bacterium
GCGTCCGAGGCGCTCGCGCGCGTCGGCCAGGAGCTGATCCGCCGCCTCGTCGGAGATCGCGCGCAGGGGCTCGCGCCGGTCGCGCGGGCCCGGCTTGGGCGGCCGGCGGCCGAGCAGCCCGTGCCGCGCGGCGCCGGCGATCGCCTCGACGTCCCCGGCGGCGACGTGCAGCAGCGTCACCTCGGCGTCGGCGGGCAGGAACGCCGCGGCCTCGGCCACGGTGGCCTCCCACGTGTCCTCGACGATCCAGACGAGCGCGCGCATGGTCAGAGCAGGGCCTTCGCACTCAACCACAGCAGCACGGTGGCCGCCACGAGGCCGGCGGGCACGGTCAGCGCTCCGAGGCGCAGGAACTCGCTCATCTCGACGTCGGTGTCCTCGGCGCGCAGGACGCGTCGCCACAGCAGCGTGGCCAGCGAACCGGCGTACGTGAGGTTCGGGCCGACGTTGACGCCGATCAGCGCCGCCAGCACCGCGGCGGGCCCGGCCGTCGCCGCCACCGGCACGAGCATCAGCGTCGCGGGGAGGTTGTTGACCACGTTGGCCAGCACCGCGCTCAGGCCGGCGATGGCGAGCAGGTCGGGGAGCGACCCGCCGGTCGGGACGATCGCCGCGACGGCCGAGCCCAGCCCGTTGACGCTGGCCGCGGCGACGATGACCCCCAGGCCGAGCACGAACACGAGGAAGCCCGGCTCGGTCGCGCGGACGAGCGCGGCCGGCGTCGTCGAGCGTCGCGCGAGCGCCGGCGCGGTGATCGCCGCCGCGCCCGCGGCCGCCACCCACACCGGCGCGACGCCGAGCGGCGAGCTCAGCGTGAAGCCGAGCAGCGTGAGCGCCAGGACGGCCAGGGCGACGCGCGGGAACGGCGGGCCCACGACCGGCGCGGGCGCCGCCGCGGCGCGCGGGCGGTGCAGCTCGGTGGCGAAGAAGCGCGAGAACACGCCCCACTCCACGCCGACGGCGGCCGCCGTGGGCAGGGCCATCAGGCCCGCGAAGCGGGTGAACGACAGCCCGCTGGCGTGGAAGGCGAGCAGGTTGGTGAGGTTGGAGACGGGCAGCAGCAGCGAGGCCGAGTTGGCCAGGTGCGCGCACGCGAAGACGTGGGGCCGCGGCGACGTGCGCAGCCGCGCGGCGGTGGCGAAGACGATCGGCGTGAGCAGGACGACCGTCGCGTCGAGGCTGAGCACCGCGGTGACCGCCGTGGCGACCGCGAACACCAGCGCCAGCAGGCGCCGCGGCCGGCCGCGGGCGTGGCGGGCCATGAGCGCGCCGGTGGCGTCGAACAGCCCCTCGCGCCGGCAGCCCTCGGCGAGCACGAGCAGCGCGGCGAGGAAGCCCACCGTCGGCGCGAGGTCGGCGAGCGCGTGGCGCGCGCGCGCGAGGCCGACGGCGCCGACGGCCACGAGGACGACCGCCCCCACCGTGGCCGCAACCGCCTCGGGCAGCCACGGCGGCCGGGCGACGGCCGTGGCCAGGGTGGCGCCCAGGGCGAGCAGGGCGAGGATGAGCGCCAGCGCCTGGGGCACGGCCGACGATGATGACCGCCGCGGCGGCGCTCAGGGTCGGCTGCCGACGTGCAGCGTGCGGCTGACCGCCAGCGGCGTCGCGCCGTCGGCGAGCGTGAGCACCACCCGCGCGGGCACGCGCCGATCCAGGCGGACCCTGAATCGCGCGGTCGAGCTCGCGTCCAGGCGCGCGTGGGCGACCGGCCACCAGCCGAAGTGCTCGCGCAGGCGGAGCTGCAGCACGACCGTCGCGCCCGGCGAGGCCGGCGCCACCGCCGCCGTCACGGCGACGCTGCGCCCGCGGGTCACGGCCGCGGCGCTCAGCGTGCGGTCCACCACGACGAGCTGGACGGGCGGGCTGTCCTCGTCGGGGACGCTGGCGCGGTACGCCGTGGTGGTCGCCGGCACGACGTCGGTGTGGAACGCGCCGATCGCGTCGACGGTCGCCGTGGCCACGCGCTGGAAGCCGCTCCCCGAGTCGGCCTCGATCGTCACCGGGCTGCCCGGCGGCAGCGCCGCCCGGCCGGTCAGGTCGAAGGCGCGGTTGGGGGCGCCCTGCTCCGTGGGCGCGTCGAGCAGGACGCGGTGGACGTCGACCTCGCCGCGCATGAAGCCGTGGATCATGCAGTAGTAGGGGACCGCGCCGGGCGTGTCGAAGCGGAACGAGAACGCATCGCCGCCGACGAGCGTGGCCGACGACCACGAGCCGTCCTGGGCGCTCACCGTGTGCATGCGCACGCTGTCGTTGCTCCAGGTCACGGTGTCGCCGGCCAGCACGTCGATCTGCGCCGGCGCGTAGGCGTCGAAGCCGATCGAGACGTGCGGGCCCATGGCGTCGTTCATCGCCGCGGCGGCCGGGCCGCCGAGCGCCGCCAGCGCCGTCACCACCGCCAGCGCGAGCCGCCTCATCGCCGCTTCACCTGGTAGATGCCGATCATCCCGGCCATCATGTGGGCCTCCACGTGGCAGTGGTACAGCCACGTCCCGGGGTCCTGCTCGGTCCAGCGGATCCGGTAGGTCTCGGCCGGCCCGATGCTCTGCGTGTCGCGCGGGACGCCGCCGGAGATCCAGCGGTGCCCGTGGACGTGGAAGGTGTGGTGCTCGGAGCCCATGGCCATCACGTCCCACTGGATCGTCTGCCCGACGAACGACGTGAACACCGGCGTGTTGCCCACGAAGGCGCGCCCGTCGATCGTCTGGAACTGGCCCATCGGCGCGAAGACGACCTCGAACTCGCGGTCGGGCCAGCTCTCGTTGGCGCCGAGGATCGAGAGCATCCCGTACATCCCGCCGGCGATCGACTCGTCCATCGACGGCGAGTGGTCGTGGTAGGGCCAGACGCCGACCGAGTCGCTGCCGGCGGTCAGGCGGTAGGTCCAGCTCTGCCCCGGCTTGACGTCGCCGTCGCGCCCCGAGAAGCCCGGCAGGTACGCGCCGTCGGAGCTGGGCTTGTAGTGCACCCCGTGGAAGTGCATGGAGTGCGGCCGGTTGAAGAGCGTGTCCAGGTTCTTGAAGTGGACGAGCAGGCGGTCGCCCACGCGGGCCCGCAGCAGCGGGCCGGGGATGAGGTCCTGGTTGCTCGAGCCCGCGATCTGGTTGGGCAGTGGCCGGCCCCAGTTCGGCGTGTAGCGGCGATAGACGACCGTCGGGAACAGCGACTGCGACGGCGGGTAGGCGGTGCCCATGATCGCGTCGCGCTGGTTGGGGATCATGTTCCAGGTCGGCGCGGGCTGCGCGGCGACCCAGTACTCGCGAACGGCGGCGGATGCAGCAGGGGCGGCGGCCGAAGCCGCCGCCCCTGTGCAGGCCAGGGTGGCCACGAAGGTGGCCAGCCGACTCATTGGACGACGACCGTCCCCTTCATGAACGGGTGGATCATGCAGTAGAACGTGTACGTCCCCGGCGCGGCGAACGTCACCGAGTTCGAGGACGGCAACGGCGTCGCCGCCACGGTGTCCAGCGCCCCGGCGTTCCAGAACCCGTTGCCGTGCAACGTCGGCGTCAGCGAGGCGCTGGCGCCCGGCGGATCGCTCGGGTAGATCTCGCGCGGGTCGTTGTTACCCGCCTCGATCTGGCCCAGGTACGAGGTCGGCTCCGTCAGCGGGTTGCCGGGGCCGAACGTCGCCGTGTGGACCTCGCGCGACGCGGGTGTCATCGCGAACGTCAGCGTCGTCCCCACCGGCACCGTGCTCGTGGCCGGGACCATGCCGAAGAACTCCACGCCGTCCTTGCCGGCCGAGCCGACGTGCACCGTGCCCGCCGGCGGGGCGATGCTCGGCAGCCCCTTGGCGATGGCGATGTCGCGCTTGACCTGCTTGGCCAGCGTCTTCTTGTCGGCGGCGGCCGAGGGGATCGCCTTGCTGCTGCTCTTGACCGTGACGACGCCCTTCATGCCCGCGTGGACGTTGCAGAAGTACGTGTACTTGCCGGCCTTGGTGAACTTCACGACCATCGCCTTGGGCTTTGCCGAGAGCGGAAGACCGGATTCGACCGCCTTGGTGCCGTTGTAGGACACGTGCTTGCCCAGCTTCGACTTCAACAGGGCCGGGTTGAAGCCGAGCGCGGGCAGGCCGTTGAACCAGAACGGATTGCCGGCCGCGTCGAGCGACCCGGAGACGGACGTACCGGTGGGCACGATCAGCGGGAGCGGAGTGCCGCCGCGGGCCACGAGGTTGACGGTGTGGAACCCCGCGGGCGTGAACGCGATCGAGTCGCCGACGTGGATCGTCGTCCCGTGCGGGAAGAAGTCGTTGACGTCCGACAGGCCGCCCGCGGCGGCGCCGATCTTGTTGATGGTCTTGGCGTCCTTCGCCGACGGACCCATGGTGACGACCTTGGTCGCGGCGCCTGCGCTTGCCACGGGAATGGCGAGCATGGCCAGAGCGGCGGCGAGCGCCGCTGGAACACGGTGTGCCAAGGGATTGGCCCCCCTGTGTAGATGTATGAGCGTGGACCGCGCGCCCGCGCGTGCGACGGGGGTGCGCCGTTGTCTGCGCACCCTAAGCGACTGTTAACGCCCAAAGCAAGATGTTCTCCGACCGATCGCTGAGCGTGCTGACACCGCCTCCGAGACGGCGCATCGGGCGCGGGATTGCAGGGGACGCAACCGCCCCGTCCCGAAGCAGGGTTGAGCGCGGGCGGCGGCGAAACACGTCGCGATGCCTGAGCCACGTGCCCAGAGGACCCTGGTCAAGAGCCCGCCCGAGCTTTGGGCGGAGGTCTCAGACGTACAAGCCCTCGCCCGCCACCTCGGCGAGTTCGGCGAGATCCGCATCACCCGGCTCGAGCCCGAGACCGCCGTTGCCTGGGAGGGCGACCGCGCACGCGGCACGGTGGAGCTCGAGCCGTCGGGGTGGGGGACGAAGGTCACCCTCACCGCTGCACTGCGGGAGGAGACGGCGCCCGAGCCGGTCGCGGCGCCGGAGCCCGTCGCGGCGCCCGAGCCGGTCGCGGCGCCCGAGCCCGAGGCGACGGCCGTGCGGGAGGACGAGCCGGCCGTCGAGGAGGTCGCGAGCGCGGCGCAGGACGAGGCGCCCGAGGCGACGGCGGAGGCCGCAGCCGCGGAGCCGCCGCGCCCGGGCCTGTTCGCCCGACTGTTCCGGCGCCGGCGGGAGGCCCCGGCGCCGGTCGACGCGCAGGCGATCGCGCCCGAGGCGCCTGAGCCCGAGGTCGTCGAGCCCGATCCGGAGCCGATCGCCGCCGTCGAGCCCGATCCGGAGCCCGTCGCGGCGGCCGTCGAGCGCGAGCCCGAGGTCACGCCCGAGCCCGAGGTCACGCCCGAGCCCGAGGTCGAGTCCGAGCGCCTGGATGGCGAGCGCGCGGTCGCCATCCTCACCGCCGTCCTCGACGACCTCGGCGCCGCGCACCACCGCCCGTTCTCGCGCGGGTAGCGCCACACCGTTCCCCAGACGTGACCGGGGCCCGCATCGCGGGCCCCGGTCGTCCGTCTGCTGCCTTCGGCGGCCCCGCTACCTGTGGGACGTCGCCTTGTGCTTGGGCTTCTTGTGGTGCTTGGCCTTCTTGTGGTGCTTGGCCTTGTGCTTGGCCTTGCCCTTCTGCTTGACGCCGAGCACATGCACGCTGCCGTTGCCGGCGGCGATGGCGCCGGGGCCGCTGTTCGGGCCGGGGCCGGGGCCGTTGACCTGGACGGGCGGCGTCACGGTGCCGCCACCGCCACCACCGGCCGGCGGGTTGTTGTTGCCCTGGTCCGGCGGCGGCGGGGGCTCGTCCCCGTTCATCGGCACCGGGTTGGCGGGAGCGTCGGCGCAGGGCGGCCCGGTGAAGCTCGGGAACCTCTGCAGCGCAGCCCCACCGACGGCGCCGGTGGCGGGAACGTTCTGGAAGCAGTCGACCGCGCGCCCTTCCGACCCGGTCATGATCGAGCCGTCAGTGTTGGACTGCTCGCCCACCGGCACGAAGAGCTGCGGGTGGTCGAACGGCGCCGACTGGTCCTGCACCCGCGGGTCGGTCAGCGACTCGAGGAACGAGACGAGCTGGTTCTTCTGGGTGTCCGACAGTCCGAGCGGCGCGATGTCGCCCGCCTTCTCCGTGTTGGCGAAGTCGCCGCCCCGGCTGTAGAAGTCGACCACCTGGCGCAGCGTCATCTGCCCGCCGTTGTGGAAGTACGGCGCGGTCAGCGCGACGTTGCGCAGGCCGGGCACCTTGAACGAGCCCATCACCGCGGTCGGCCCGACCGGGTTGGACCGGATCGTCTCCGACAGCGAGTTGATCGGGTTCGTGCCGAACGGGTCGAACCCGCCGTTGCCGACGTCGTCCGCGGTCGGCCGGACGCCGATGTTGTGGAAGCCCGTGTCGACGAGCCGGCCGGCGTCGCTCGAGGTGACACCGCGCTCGGCCACCTCGGCGACCGTCGCGCTCGTCATCGCCGGACCCTCGTGGCAGCTCGCGCACTTGCCCGCGCCGGTGAAGACCCCCATGCCCGCCTGGGCGTTGGGGCTCAGCGCCGTGGGGTCGCCCGAGAGGAACCTGTCCACCGGGGTCTGGTCGGAGACCAGCGTCGACTCGTAGGCCTGGATGGCCAGCCCCCAGAAGAGGGAGAAGTTGTACTGCATGAGCGAGTAGGTACGGCTGTTGGAAGCCGTCACCGTTCCGTCGGAGCTCCACCACTGCGGCTGGAACGCGTCCTGGATCATCGTGGCGTAGGTGGTCCGCAGTCCGCGACCGCCGGCGGCGACGTTGTCGCCGAGGACGCTGTCGTTCGTGCTGACCTGCTGCTCGCCGAGCGGGCGCAGGGAGAGCAGCTTCTGGCCGATGTCCGACAGGGTGCGTCCGCCGGAGGACATCTCCGTCGGGTTGCCGGGAGGTCCGTCGGCCTGCGACGCCAGGGCGGAGTTCATCAGGCTGATGTGCACCTGATCGATGCTCGCGCCGTTGACCTTGCCGACCGTCGCGTTGACGTCACGGGCACCGAACGGGTCGACGCCGTTGAAGTCGTTCTGGGCGCGTCCGTCCCAGAAGTTGCGGTAGTTGAACACCGCGTTGATGACCGACGGCGTGTTGCGGCCCGTCGTGCGGCGGACGTCGACGTTGCCGATGTTGAAGATCGGGTCCGGCGCCGCGAACGTCTGGTCGTCGGCGAAGTTGCCGGCGGTGACCCCCGTGAAGTCCGAGGGCATGACGCCCTGCGAGCCCGACACGTTCGGCGTGTCGGAGATCGGGGTGGACGCCGCGTTGTTCGGGTCGCTCAGCTTGTGGAACGGGAAGTCGTTCGCGTCGAGCTGGGCGTTGACGCCCTTGAACGTGAAGCTGCCGCCGCGCGGGTTGAGCTGGTTGCGCGAGCGGTTGTCCGCCCCGGCGTTGAAGTGGCAGGTGGCGCACGCGGTGCGCCCATCGCTGCCGGCCTGCATGTCCCAGAACAGCGCCTTGCCGAGCTTGACGGCGGCGGCGTTGTCCTTGACGAAGTCGGCGATGTTCGGCGGCGCCGGCACGACCATCGTGTCGAGCGGCGCGAGCGCTCCGCCTCCCTTGGCGGTGGCGGTCTGAGTGGCCACGGGCGACAGCCACGCCAGTGCGGCGGCCGCGACGATCGTGAGCCCGAGCGCCGTGACTCGCCCTCGCGAGCTCACGGTCGCGCATGGTGCGTTTTGAGGCACGCCCTGCCTATCCTTGCGACGTCCCACGGTTTCCCCCTTGTGCCGGGCCACGCCCGGCGTTGACACCTTCTCGGCATGGCAGAGGTACAGCCCCGCGGGTCCGCGCGTCAACGGCTCAGAGCCATGTGTGCGTGACCATGTGCCAATCCTGCGAAACGTCGCCAGGAGGGTCGTGCAGCTACCTATGCATCTTCACAAAAAGAGCACGATCCCTTCGCAAGCTCTTCATGGGTATGAGCGACACTCCGGCCCAGGCCATCCGGTCCGTGTAGTTCTGTTTTTTGGGGGGGTTCTTCGTGATACGGGTTCTGGTCGCAGACGACTTTCCGCTCGTACGCGAGGGACTGGCTGCCGCTCTGCGAAGCGACGGGGAGATCGAGATCGTCGGCACTGCCGCCGACGGCGTCGAGGCGCTGGAGAAGTGCCGCACGCTGACGCCCGACGTCATGCTCCTCGACCTCCGCATGCCGCGCATGAGCGGCCTCGTCGTCCTGGCCCACCTGGCCACCGAGATGCCGACCCTGCGCGTCATCGCCGTCAGCGCCTCGATCGACGCCCGCAGCGTCATCGACGCCCTGTCGGCTGGCGCCGACGGCTACCTCACCAAGCACATCGAGGCCGACGAGCTGTGCGCGGCGGTGCGCGCGGTGCACCGCGGCGAGCCCGTCATCTCGTCGATGCTCACGCGCCACCTCATCGAGGACCTGCGCGAGCGCGGCGGCGGCCCCGCCCCGACCTCGGTCTCCGGGCTCACCCGCTCCGAGCTCGCCGTCCTGCGGATGGTCGCCGACGGCCAGACCGACCGCCAGATCTCCAGCGCGCTCTACATGTCGCCGCGCACGGTCCAGAGCAACCTCGGGCGCATCCGGGCCAAGGTCGGCGTCCGCCGCCGGACCGAGCTCGCCCGCTGGGCCACGGAGCACATGGTCATCTGAGGCGCCGCGCCGTTGCGCGGCGACGCTCCGGCGGCCCGACCTCCGGGGCCGCTCGAGGACCGCGGCCTGCCGCGAGCGCTCCTCGGCACTGCGCGGCCGGGCACTGAGGGCCGTCACCCCGCGCAGAGTCGTGAGGTTCGTCGTGTGCCCCGTCGCACGTGGCATCCGCGTCGGGGGGCTCCTGCACATCGGCGAAGCTGGGTTTCGCCAATGTGCGCCTGCGGCGTGGGAGCGCCCGCGCCAGGGGTCACCCGCCGCAGCAGCGTCGCGAAGTCGCAACGGAGTGCGCGACCGCCGGCACGGTTCACCCCCCGAGCCCCGGGGGTGGGCGCTCTTTCTTCCGCATAGCGAAAGGTAGAGAGCCCACCCCCAACCACCGAGCGCAACCCGCGTCGGCGGAGCCGCGAAGCGTCACGCCACGCTGCGAGATCGCTTCCCCTCACTGCCCTGTCGACCAGCACGCGCACGCGGCAGACGCACGACGTCCCGACCCGAAGGGCGGCGACCTGCGCAAGCGCCGCGTCGTCGGCGCGCGAGCGTGCTGGGCGGCAGCGCGCGGGCAGCGCGCTGCGCCCGTGCGCGCAGGCCTACTGCGAAGCCGCCCGGCGCACCGGGGCCACGGCCTCCGGCGCGTCGAGCGCGAAGAGCCCGCGGGCGAGGCGCAGGGCGTCCTCGTCGGCGTCCTGCGCCGCGCGGCGTAGCTGCGCCGTCGGCTCGTGCAGCAGGCGCTGCGCGATGGCCCGGGCGAGCGCCTCGATGCGTCGCCGATCGGCGATCGAAGCCGACTCCCAGCGGCCGGCGTTCTCGCGCAGCACGCCCTCGACGACGTCCTGGGCGCGGCCGTGCAGCGCGGCGATCGTCGGCGCCGCCGCCAGGCCGGCCCGCCAGCGCTCGAAGCGCTCGGCCTCCGCCGCGGCGATCGCCGCGGCGGGGCCCGCGTGCTCGCGGCGCGCGGAGAGGTTGACCGTCGAGCGGCGCTGGACGTCGTCGAGGTCGGCGAGCGTCACGCCGTCGAGCTCGCCGACGGCGGGCTCGACGTCGCGCGGCAGCGCGAGGTCGACGATCAGCAGCGGGCGTCCGTCGCGCGCGGCCATCGCGGCCGCGACGTCGTCGCGCGTGATGAGCTGGTGCGGGGAGGCCGTCGCGGTGATGACGACATCGGCCTGCTCGAGCTCGCGGGCGAGCTCGGCGAGCGGGATCGCCACGCCGTAGCGCGCGGCCAGCTCCTCGGCGCGGCGCTCGCAACGGTTGGCCAGCACGACGACGGCCACCCCGCGGTCGGCGAGCGCCTTCGCGGTCAGCTCGCCACTGCGCCCGGTGCCGACCACCAGGACCCGGCGGCTCGCCAGGTCGCCCAGGTGGTCGCGCGCGATCTCGACGGCGACCGACGACACGGACACGCCGGCCCGGGCGATCGGCGTCTGCGCGCGCACGCGGCGCCCGGCGGACACCGCGTCGGTGAAGAGGCGCGAGGTCAGCGTGCCCGCGGTGCCGCACTCGAGCGCGAGCTCGTGCGCGCGGCGCACCTGACCGAGGATCTGGCCCTCGCCGACGACCGCGGACTCCAGGCCCGAGGCCACCGCGAACAGATGTCCGGCCACCTCGGCGCCGCGCAGCACGTAGCCGTGCCGGCGCAGGACGGCGGGCGTGACGCCCGCGCGGCGCGCGAGGGCGGCGAGCGCGACGCGCTCGCCCTCGACCGGGTCCGATGCGAGGTACAGCTCGGTGCGATTGCAGGTGGCCAGCGTCACGGCCTCGGTCACGGCGGGATGGTGCGTGACCTCGGCGAGCAGCTCGTCGGCCGCCGCGCCCAGGAGCGCCAGGCGCTCGCGGAAGGCGACGGGCGCCGTCCGATGGGACACGCCGACGACGACGAGCGTCGCGTCGCTCGCGGGTACGGCCTGCAGTCGAGGGCAGTCCTCCACGCCGGCCATGGTCGGTCACGCACGACAAACCGGCACCGTCAGTGCTGGCGCAGATCCATGCACGAGTTGGCAGGCGGACTGCGTGAACGCACGATCCTGGCGCCCCTCCGCGGGCGTACCTTCGCTTCCATGGACCCGCAGCGCAAGCGGCGGCTGCGTCTGGTGGTGGCGCTCACGGCGGCTCTGGCTCTGGCCGGCGCCCTCGTCTACACCTCCTTCAGCGCAGCCAGCGACGCCGTCGACCCAACGCACCTGCTGGCATCGGCGACGCCGGGCCGCAGCTATCAGCTCACCGGCAAGGTGGCCAAGGGCTCGGTCAGCCGTGGCAGCGACCTGCTCACCTTCGTCCTGCGCGACCAGAACGGGCGCGGGGCCGCGGTGCGCGTCTCCTACCGCGGCACGGTGCCCGACCCCTTCCGCGAGGGCCGCGAGGTCATCCTCACCGGCCACTACGACGGAGGCCAGTTCGTGGGCGACCGCGACTCGCTCATCACGAAGTGCCCGTCGAAGTTCCAGAACGCCGCCCCGGCCGGCCCCAAGGCTCCGGCCCAGTAGATGGCGACCATCGGCCACGCCGCCCTCGTCTGCGCGCTGCTGACCGCGCTGTACGCCCCCGTCGCCGGGGTCCTCGGCGCGCGCCGCGGCAACCCGCGCCTGGTCGTCTCCGCGCGCCGGGCGATCTACTCCCTGGCCGCGCTGACGGCGCTGTGCATGGTGCTGCTGGAGATCGCCTACGTGCGCTCGGACTTCTCCTTCGCGCTCGTCGCCGAGAACTCCTCGACCGACACGCCGACCTTCTACAAGCTCACCGCGATGTGGTCGAGCCAGGCCGGATCGCTGCTGCTGTGGGCCTTCCTGCTGTCGTGCTTCTCCAGCGCCGTCCTGCGCGCGACGCGCAACACGCTGCGCGAGATCGTGCCCTACGCGACCGCCGTGCTCGGCATCGTCGCCGCGTTCTTCCTGTCGCTGATGATCTTCTACGCCAGCCCGTTCCAGACGCTGGCGAACCCGCCCCTGCAGGGCAACGGCCTCAGCCCGCTGCTGCGCTACCCGGCGATGATGGTCCACCCGCCGATGCTCTACACGGGCTACGTCGGGTTCAGCATCCCGTTCGCCTTCGCGGTCGGCGCCCTGATCACGCGCCGCACCGGCGCCGACTGGATCCGCGCCACGCGCCGCTTCGCGCTCATCGCGTGGACGTTCCTGGGCGTCGGCATCATGCTCGGCGCGCTGTGGTCCTACGCCGAGCTCGGCTGGGGCGGCTACTGGGCCTGGGATCCGGTCGAGAACGCGTCGCTGATGCCGTGGCTCGTCGGCACCGCCTTCCTGCACTCGAGCATGGTCCAGGAGAAGCGCGGCATGCTGAAGGTGTGGAACGCGTCGCTCATCATGGCGTCGTTCGCGCTGGCCCTGATCGGCACGTTCCTCGTGCGCTCGGGCATCCTGGACTCGATCCACGCGTTCGGCGCCTCGACCCTGGGCGTCCCGTTCGTGGCCTTTATCGCGATCGTCGTCGTCGGCTCGGTCGTCCTCGTCGTCAGCCGGCTGGACATCCTGCGCTCGCCCGCCAGGCTCGACTCGCTGCTCTCGCGCGAGTCGGTGTTCCTGCTCAACAACCTGGTGCTCGTGAGCCTGGCCTTCGTCATCTTCTGGGGTACGTTCTTCCCGCTCATCTCGGAGGCGGTGACGGGAACGAAGGCCAGCGTCGGGCCCCCGTGGTTCAACCGCTACACGGTGCCGCTCGCGCTCGTCCTGGTGCTGCTCACCGGGGTCGGCCCGATGCTCGCCTGGCGCCGCTCGAGCCCGGGCCAGCTCCGCACGATGCTGCGCGTCCCGCTGGCCGTCACCGGGCTGACGCTGGTGGCGCTGCTGGCGCTGACGCAGGCGCCGCAGAGCGTGCCGTCGCTGATCATGTTCTGCCTCGTGGCGCTGGCCGTGACCATCATCGGCCAGGAGTTCGTGCGCGGCACGCGCGCCCGGCGCACGATGTCGGGCGAGCCGTGGCCCGTCGCCGTCAAGAACCTCGTCGCGCGCAACCGCCGCCGCTACGGGGGCTACATCGCCCACGTCGGCATCGCCGTGCTCTTCCTCGGCGTCGCCGGGTCGTCGGCCTTCGCCCACCAGCGCGACGTGCGCCTGGCTCCGGGCCAGACCGCCAAGGTCGGCGGCTACACCGTGACCTACCGGCAGTCGACGGTCGGCGTCTTCCGCGACCGCGCGCACACGGGGGCGGCCCTGAGCTTCGGCGCCGTGATCGACGCGCGGCGCGGCGACAAGCACCTCGTCCTGCGCCCGGCGCGCAACCTGTACCCGTCGCGCAACCCCCAGGACGGGGGCGTCGGCCAGTTCTTCGCCGGCGAGGCGACGACCGAGGTCGCCCTGCGCTGGGGCCTGCGCCGCGACCTCTGGATCGCGATCCAGCCCGACCTGCGCCGCGTGCAGGGGCTGGCCGCGCTGGCCAACCGCAAGTTCGCCAACCAGCCCGCGACCGTGCAGACCCTGCTCGCCGCCGAGATCGCGCGGAGCTGGGCCAAGGACCCGCTGCCGGCGACCTTCCGCGTCATCGTCTCGCCGCTGGTGGCGTGGATCTGGCTCGGCGGCTTCATCCTCCTGCTCGGGGCGCTCACCGCGCTGTGGCCCGGAGCGGACGCCCGCACGGTGCGCAGCCGCTACGCGGCGCGCGTCGGACGCGAGCTGGCCCCCGAGCGCGTCGTCCCGGAGCGTGCGTGATGGGCTTCGTCCTCGCCCTGCTGACCCTGTCGGGCCTGGTGGCGCTCGCCGTCACCGCGCCCATGACGCGGCGCGCGGGCGAGCCGATCGCCCCCGGCGCACGCCGGGCCGAGCTCGAGGCCGCGCGCGACGCCAAGTACCGCGAGCTGCGCGAGGCCCAGCTCGACTTCCGCCTGGGCAAGGTGTCGGCCGACGACCACCGCCAGACCGACCGCGAGCTGCGCGCCCAGGCGATCGACATCCTGCGCGAGCTCGACGCGTTGGAGCCCGACACCACGTAGGTCCTGGAGGCGATTCCACCAGGGTGCGGATTGCCGCATCCGGCAAGGGTGGTTCGCCTCTGTGCTCGACCGTCGTACACGTCAGAATCGCTCCATGCGACAGCGCATCCTCGTTGTCGATGATGAGGCCTCGGTCCACGACGTGGCACGGGGCTACCTCGAGCGTGAGGGCTACGAGGTGATCTCCGCGATGAGCGGCATCGACGGCCTCGTCATGGCTCAGAGCATGAACCCGGCCTGCGTCGTGCTCGACCGCATGCTCCCCGACCTCTCCGGCGAGGACCTGTGCGTCGCCGTCCGCCGTGGGTCCGACGTGGCGATCGTGATGCTCAGCGCGAAGTCCAGCGAGTCCGACCGCATCCGCGGCCTGG
The DNA here is from genome assembly GCA_034664395.1 of Solirubrobacteraceae bacterium. Lineage (GTDB taxonomy): Bacteria > Actinomycetota > Thermoleophilia > Solirubrobacterales > Solirubrobacteraceae > JAOPZW01. Next base: position 13,861 of record JAXDHQ010000065.1, read on the forward strand.
AGCTCGGCGCCGACGACTACCTCGTCAAGCCGTTCAGCCCCCGCGAGCTGGTGGCCCGCGTCGCAGCGCTGCTGCGCCGCACGCGCACCGCCACCACCGTCGAAGCGCCCGACGAGGTCACGATCGACGGCGGGCGCCTGCGGCTCGACGTCGCCCGCCACCAGGCGGTGGTCGACGGCTCGGCCGTCCACCTCACCCCGTGCGAGTACCGGCTGCTGCTCGCCCTGGCGCAGATGCCGGGGCGCGTGTACTCGCGGTTCGAGCTCATCAACCGCGTCCAGGGCTACGACTACGAGGGCTACGAGCGCACGATCGACGCCCACGTCAAGAACCTGCGGCGCAAGATCGAGCCCGACCCGGCCCAGCCCCGCTACATCGAGACCGTCCACGGCGTGGGCTATCGCCTCGCCGAGCGCGAGGCCGCATGAGCCTGCGCCGCCTCGGCCTCGTCCCGCGACTGGCCCTGGCGATGACGCTCATCGCCGTCGTGGCCGTCGGCCTGTCGACGATCCTCGTCCGCGACGGGGTCGACGCGCGGCTGCAGCGCTTCGCCACGACGCGCCTGAACGACCTCGCCCGCCGCGACGCCGAGGTCGCCGCGACGCTGTACGGGCGCGGCTGGACGCCGCAGGCGCAGGGGGTGCTCACGACCCTCGGGAGCCTCGTCGGCTACCGGGTCATGCTCGTCGGCGCCCCGGGCGCGCCGGCGACCGCGTCGCCCGAAGACGACGCGCCGGCCGCCACCGCCCCGGTCGTCGTCGGCGGCCGCGTGGTCGGGCACGTGCGCGTGACCTGGGTCGAGGGCGGCGTGCTCGATGCCGAGGCCGGGGCGCTGCACGAGCAGCTCGACCGCACGCGCCTCGTCGGCGCGGCCCTGACCATCGCGCTCGCGCTGCTGGCCGCCGCGATCGTGGCGAGCACGTTCGTGCGTCCGCTGCGACGCCTCACCGACGTGACCGAGCGCATGCAGCGCGGCGATCTCGACGCCCGCGCGGAGGGCGGCGGCGGCGCCGAGATCG
>JAXDHQ010000066.1:0-11924 GCA_034664395.1 Solirubrobacteraceae bacterium
CCCAGACGACGACGGCCCAGATGACGATCAGCCCGAGCCGGCGGGCGTGCTCGAGCCAGCCGGTGGTCAGCGCGGCGATCGTGGCGCCGGCCGAGACCGCGGCGAAGAGCAGCCCCGTGCCGGCCGCGCCGGCGCCGTAGACGCTCACGGCCAGCACCGGGAACAGCGCGCGCGGCATGCCGAACGTCATCGCCATGAGGTCGATGGCGAACGAGCCCACCAGCGCCTGGTTGCCGCGCACGAAGCGCAGGCCCTCGACGATCGAGCGCCCGACCGCGATCGGCGTGTCGCGGTGCGCCGGCGGCTGGGGCGCCATCGCGACGAGCGCGGCCACCATCGCCAGGCAGCTCACGGCATCGATCGTGTACGCGGCGCCGATCCCGAGCGCGCCGATGAGGACGCCGCCGACCGCCGGCCCGATCACGAGCGTGAGCTGGTAGAGGCCGAAGTTCAGCGCCAGGGCCGAGCGCAGGCGGGCCGGCGCGACGAGGTTGGGGATGATCGCCGAGCGCGTGACGTTCTGGACGGCGCCGAAGCCGGCCGTCAGCCCGCCGAGCACGTACAGCGCCGCCAGCGGGGCGTGGTGGGTGAACGCGAGCGCGGCCAGCAGCGCGGCGCACGCGACGAGCGCGATCTGGTCGACGAGCAGCACGCGGCGGCGGTCGAAGCGGTCGGCGATCGCGCCGCCCAGGAGCGCCATCGCGATCAGCGGTCCGAGCTCGAACGCCCCGAGCAGGCCGGTCAGCAGGGGCGAGCGGGTCTGCTCGTAGATCTGGAAGGGCAGCGCGACGAGCGCCGCCTGCGTGCCCATGCCCGAGACGACGTTGCCGGCGACGAGCCGGCGCAGGTCGCGCGACTCGCGAAGCGATGAGATGTCGACGGCGATCCTGGGCACGCCACGGGCAGGCTAGCGAGTGGTATTGTTGCACGTACAACTACTTCTGGACTCGGCGGAGAGAGGAACCATGCGTCTCGAGGGCATCCACCACATCACCGCGATCACCGGCGACGCCGCCGGCAACGTGGACTTCTACACGCGCGTGCTCGGCCTGCGGATGGTCGCCAAGACCGTCAACCAGGACGATCCGAGCGTCTACCACCTCTTCTACGCCGACGAGCGGGGCCGCCCCGGCTCGGAGCTGACGTTCTTCGAGTACCCGCATGCGACCCCGGGCCGCGCGGGCGCGGGGATGGTGCACCGCATCGTCTGGCGCGTCGGCTCGCCCGAGGCCATCGACTTCTGGGAGCGGCGCCTGGGCGCCGAGGGCGTCGCCGTCGAGCGCGAGGGCGACCGCCTGCGCTTCGCCGACCCCGAGGGCCTCGGCCACGAGCTCGCGGTCGGCGCGAGCGACGACACGCCGCTGGCCGCCGAGCACCCCGAGGTCCCGGCCGAGCACGCGCTGCAGGGCTTCGAGGGCGTGCGCGCGTACAGCGCCGCGCCGCAGCGCAGCGCGCCGGTCCTCGAGCAGCTCCTCGGCGCCACCGCCGCGGGCGACGCGACCTGGGAGCTGCGCGGCGAGGTCCGCGGCGGCACCATCGCCTACGACCCGCCGCCGGCCGAGCCCGGCCGCCAGAGCGCCGGCACGGTCCACCACATCGCGTGGGGCACGACCGCCGCCGAGCACCCACGCTGGGACGAGCGCCTCAGCAACGCCGGCGTGTCGACGTCGGGCATCATCGACCGCCACTACTTCCACTCGATCTACTTCCGCGAGCCCAGCGGCGTGCTCTTCGAGATCGCCGACGACGCCCCGGGCTTCACGGTCGACGTCCCGCTCGAGCAGCTCGGCTCGACGATCATCCTGCCGCCGCGCTTCGAGCCCTACCGCGAGCGCATCGAGGCGGCGCTGACGCCGCTGCCCGACCCGCGGGCCGGGTGGCCGGCGCGGGCGGAGCGGTAGGCACTCCAGGCGGGCGGTGCCGGGGCCGCGCAGCGCGGCCCCCGCGACGAGGGCGGCTAGCGCGCCCGGCTGCTGCGCTGCGAGCGGCGCCGCTGCTGCTGGCGGCCGGGGCGGGCCGAGGCGCCGCCTCCGTGGTTGGCGCGCTCGCGCGAGCCGCCCGCGTGGTTGGTGCGCTCGCTCCCGCTGGCGAAGCCCCCGAGCGCGAACTCGCGCTCGAGCCGCAGCTCCGACGCGAGGCGTCCGACGTCGCGGACCTGGTCGGGCCCGACGAGCGTGATGCCCACGCCGCTGCGCCCGGCCCGGCCGGTGCGCCCGACGCGGTGGACGTAGCCCTCGCGGTCGGCGGGCGGGTCGAAGTTGATGACGTGCGAGATGCCGTCGACGTCGATGCCGCGCGCGGCCACGTCCGTGGCGACGAGCGTGTCGACGCGCGCGCTCTCGAAGCGCGCCAGCGCCCGCTCGCGCTGGCCCTGGGACTTGTCGCCGTGCATGGCCAGCGCCTCGACGCCCTCGCGGGCGAGGTGCTTGACGAGCCGGTCCGCGCCGCGCTTGGTGCGCACGAACACGAGCGCCAGGTCGCGCTCGGCGCCCAGCTCCCCGACGAGCGCGTCGACGCGCCGCTCGTGGCTCACCGCGACGAACCGGTGCTCGACCGCGACGGTGTGGCTCACCGCCGGCACGTGCTCGTGGCGCACCGCGTCGCGCGTGTAGCGCGATGCGATCCGGCCGGCCTCGCCGTCGAGGGTGGCCGAGAGGAAGAGGGTCTGGCGGTTCTTCGGGCACGCGGCGACGAGCCGGTCGACGGCCGGGCGGAAGCCCATGTCGAGCATGCGGTCGGCCTCGTCGAGGACGAGGATGCGCACGTGCTCGAGGGTCAGCTCGCCGCGCGCCAGGAGGTCCTCCAGGCGCCCGGGCGTGGCGACCACGACGTGGGCGCGCGCTGCCTCGCGCGCCTGCTTGACGATCCCGACGCCGCCGTAGACGGCGCTGACCCGCAGCGCGCGGGCGTGGGCGACCGGGCGCATGTCGTCGACGATCTGCGTCGCGAGCTCGCGCGTGGGGGCGAGGATGAGGGCCGCGGGGCGGCGGTCGGTGGCCTCGATGCGCTCGACGAGCGGCACCGCGAAGGCGAGGGTCTTGCCCGACCCGGTGGGGGATTTGGCCAGGACGTCGCGCCCGGCGAGGACGTCGGCGACCATCAGTCGCTGGATGGCGAACGGCTTGATGATGCCGCGATCGGCGAGGGCGCCGGCGACGGCGTCGGATACGCCGAGATCGGCGAAGGACTGCGTGGACATCGGTCTGTACTCCTTGGCAGCGACCAGAAGGGGCCGCAGCGATTCGGATGGTGACGGCTGACCCGAACCGCTGAAAAGGCGGGACCCAAGCAAGCTGCCTCGCGCTCGGCGACGCCGACCGCGCTTCACACGATAGCGACCCGGGACCTGGACCGCCCGGGCAGGATGCCGTATCTGTTTCCCGACATCGGTCCCGAGGGAGGAGTTCTGCCGTGACGATCCCCCGCCGGCGCCCCCGCTGGCGCCCGCTCTCGCTCTTCGTCGCCGCCGCCGTCCTGTTGGCCGCACCGGCGACCGCCGCCGCCGACCACGGGGACGGCCACGGCCGCGGCCGTGGCGACCGCGACCTGCATCGGATCAAGCACTTCGTGGTCATCTACGAGGAGAACCACAGCTTCGACAACCTCTACGGGGGCTGGGAGGGCGTCAACGGCCGCGCCGGCGCCGACGCCGCCCACACGACGCAGGTCAACCAGGCGGGCGTCGCCTTCACCTGTCTCGAGCAGGACGACCTGAACCTGACCTCGCCGCCGCAGCCGGCGACCTGCACGGACACGACCACTCCGACGAGCTTCACCAGCGACTTCCCCAACGCGCCGTTCCAGGTCGACGCCGCCAACCGCATCCCGATGACGGCGAAGACCTGCCCGAACCCGGGCGACTTCCCCGCCAACGGCGTGCTCGCCCCCAACGGGCTGCCCGGCGGCTGCACCCGCGACCTCGTGCACCGCTACTACCAGGAGCAGTACCAGCTCGACGGCGGCAAGCAGGACCGCTACGTCACCGGCAGCGACGCCGTCGGCCTGACGATGGGCTACTACGACACGACCGCGCTGCCCGTCTACCAGTACCTGCACTCGGCCGGCCACCCCGCCTACGCGATCGCCGACGACTTCTTCCAGGGCGCGTTCGGCGGGTCGTTCCTCAACCACCAGTGGCTGGTCGCGGCCGGGACGCCGACGTTCCAGGGGGCGGTCGACGACGGCGGCACCAAGGACCTGCACTCCGCGGTGGACGCCAACGGCATGCCGGGAAGCTCGCCGCTGTACACGCCGACGGTGGCTACCGGGCTCAACGACGGCCAGCTCACCGCGTCGTGCCACCCGGGCCCCGGCCGCGCGCCGACGCCCGCGGGCGTGACCTGCGGCGACTTCGCCGTCAACACGATCCAGCCGACCTTCCAGCCGTTCCAGCCCGGCACCGCGGCGGCCAAGCAGCTCCCGCCCCAGACGGCGCCCACGATCGGCGACCGGCTCAGCGCCAAGCGCGTCGACTGGGCCTGGTACTCCGGCGGCTGGTCGAACGCCGACGGCGACGTCGGCGCCCCGGGCTGGACGAACGGCACCGCGCCGGCGCCGACGGCGACCAACCCCAAGGCCTGCCCGGATCCGGACGCGTTCGCCACCGCGACGTGGCCGAACTGCCCCGACAAGCTCTTCCAGTTCCACCACCAGCCGCTGAACTACTTCCAGTCGTTCGCGCCCGGGACCCCGGCCCGCGCCGCCCACCTGCGCGACGAGGCGGAGTTCATCTCGCTGGCCAAGGGCTCGCAGGACCGCTGCCAGCTCAAGCCGGTCAGCTTCGTCAAGCCGGTCGGCGAGGAGAACGAGCACCCCGGCTACGCGGCCGAGTCGACCGGCAGCGACCACCTGGTCTCGCTCCTGCAGTCGATCCAGGGCAGCCGCTGCGCCAAGGACACGATGGTCGTCGTGACCTACGACGAGTTCGGTGGGACGTGGGACCACGTCGCACCGCCCGGCCAGGGCGGCACGCCGGGCGCCCACGACATCTGGGGCCCGGGGACGCGCGTCCCGGCGCTGGTCATCGCGCGCGGGCTGCGCGGCGACTTCAGCGTCGACCACACCGAGCACGACACGACCTCGATCGCGGCGACGATCGAGCACCGCTACGGGCTCGCCCCGCTCGGCACGCGCGACGCGACGGTCAACGACCTGTCGAGCGTGTTCCGGGCCGAGCGCGTGGGCGACGACCGTCGCGGACCGAACCCGGGGCCGGACGACGACGCCGACCACCAGGGCGACGGCGGCCACGGCAGCGGCAGTGGCAGCAGCGGCAACCGCAGCAGCGGCGACCGCGGCCACGGCGGCGGCTCAGACGGGCACCACTGAACGGCAGGGAGGACCGCGGCCTCGGCGCGCCGCGCGCCGGGGCCGCGGCGCCCGCCGTGGGGCTCAGTCCCGCCCGTGCGGGGCGTCGAGGTCCCAGTCCAGCGGACCCCGCGGGATCTGGCGCTTGGGGTTCAGCTTCGGGTGCGTCGTGTAGTAGTGCTCGCGGGCCTCGTCCAGCGAGGTCGTCGCGGCGATCCCCGGGAGCTGGTAGAGCTCCCGCGTATAGCCCCACAGGTTCGGGTGGTCGGACACGCGCCGCCCGTTGAGGCGGAAGTGCGTGTGGTAGATCGGGTCGAAGCGGACGAGCGTGACCCACAGGCGCCAGTCGGCCTCGGTCAGCGTGTCGCCGGTCAGGTAGCGGCGCTCGCCGAGGATGCCCTCCAGGCGCGTCAGCGCGGCGAAGACGGCGTCGAAGGCCTCGTTGTAGTCCTCCTGGCAGCGGGCGAACCCGGCGCTGTAGACCCCGTTGTTGACGTCGCGGTAGATCCACTCGTTGAGGGCGTCGATCTCCGCCCGCAGGGGCGCCGGGTAGAGGTCGACGGACGCGTCGCCCCACTCGTCGAAGGCCGAGTTGAGCATGCGCACGACGTCGGCCGACTCGTTGTTGACGATGCGCCCCGTCTCGCGATCCCAGAGGACGGGGGCGGTGACGCGGCCGTCGTAGCCGGGCTCGGTCGCGGTGTACGCCTCGGACAGGAAGTCCCAGCCGTGCACCTCGTCGACGAAGCCGTCGCCGCTGAACGCCCAGCCGCGCTCGTCGCGGTAGGGATGGGCGTAGGACACCTCGACGACGTCCTGCAGGCCCTTGAGCTCGCGGACGATCAGCGTGCGGTGGCACCAGGGGCAGGCACGCGACAGGTACAGGTGGTAGCGCCCGGGCTCGGCGCGAAGGCCGGACGAGCCGTCGGCGGTGACGTGCTCGCGGAAGCGGCTGTCCTGTCGCCGCCAGCGGCCGTCGTTGGGCTCGGCGCGTGTGCTGGACGGAGCGGCGCTTCGTTGCATGCACAACAGCGTACCCGCGGGCCCGCGCTCCAACCGCGGGGCCCGTGCGAAGCCCCAGCCTCCAACCGCTCCTCCGTGACGACCTCGTCCTCCGAGGCAGCACCACTCGTGACCAGTGGTCAAGAAGTTGTCGACCATCGGTCAGCCGAGCGGCGTATGATCGGCTTGTGGCCGCGGGACCCGCCTACACCCGCCTGGAGAACGACGAGCGCCGCCGGCGGCTGCTCGAGCTCGGCGGGGACCTGTTCACGCGGCACGCCTACGACGAGATCTCGATGGCGGAGATCGCGCGCGAGGCCGGCATCTCCAAGGCGCTGCTCTACCACTACTTCCCCTCCAAGCGCGACTACTTCGTCGCCACCCTGGCCGGCGGGGCCCAGGAGCTGCGCCGGCGCGTCGAGCCCGACCCCGACCTGCCGCCGGTCCAGGCGCTGGCCGACGCGCTCGACGCCTACCTGCGCTGGGTGGAGGAGAACGCCGACGCCTACGTGAAGCTCTTCCAGAGCGCGGGGTCGGTGCCCGAGGTGCGCGAGCTCGTCGGCGCCGTGCGCGACGCGACGGTCGACCGCATCCTCCAAGGCCTGGGCGCGGCCGGCGACCCCCGCGCGCGAACGGCGGTTCGGGGCTGGCTGTGGTTCCTGGACGGCGCCTGCCTGGACTGGATCGCCCACCGTGACCTGCAGCGCTCCGACGTGCACGGATTGCTCCTCGGAACGCTGGCGGGCGCGCTGACCGCCGCCGGCGTCCCGTCGAGCCCGACGTGACCGAACGGGCGAAGCGACCCAAAGCCCGCGCAACGGCCCCTGCCTGGGTTTCCGGCTCGGCGCAGGCGGGGATGGATGCTCGTACGGTGGCCTTCGTCACGGACACGGACACCGCGGGCAGGAGGTTCGCGCGCGGGGGAGCGCAGAGCACGGTTCAAGCCGTGCGGCTCCTGGACGTCGACCGCGAGCTCGCGCGGACGGTCGGGACCGATCTTCCCGAGGCCCGCGCCCTGGCCGTCGCCGGCTGCGTCACGATCCCTCGCGGTCGCTGGAGCCCCGCCGCGGCCGCCGACCGCGTGCGTGGCGGCTTCGGCCTGCTCGTCCTGCGCGGCCTGCTCATGCGCGATCTCGAGAGCCCCGAGGCGCTCGGCGCCGAGCTCGTGGCCGAGGGCGATCTGCTCGGAGCCGACGAGGGCCCGGAGGAGCGCATCGTCGGGCTCGAGCCGCGCTGGGAGGTCCTCGAGCCGGCCCGCCTGCTCGTCCTCGACGCCGCCTTCGGCCAGCGCATCGCGCGCTACCCGCGGCTGGGGTCGGCGCTCGTCGACCGCGTCCACGACCGCGCTCGGCGCACCGCGATCGCCCTGGCGCTCAGCCATCTTCCCCGGGTGGAGGATCGTCTCCACCGCCTGCTCTGGCATCTGGCCGACCGCCGCGGTCACGTGAGTGCCGAGGGCATCGTCCTGCGCCTGCCCGTGACGCAGGAGCAGCTCGGCCGACTGGTCGGCGCCCGCCGTCCCACGGTCTCGCTGGCGCTGCGCTCGCTGCGCGAGCGCGGCCTCGTGCGGCGGGGCGACGGGGACGAGTGGGTGCTCGCGAACGAGCCCCCCGTTCCCGAGCGCTAGACGCGCTCGCGCCAGCCTCGGGAAGGAGTGGGGCCAGCCGTACGTCGGCAGGGAAGACAACCGGATGTCCGCCCGCTGCGTAACTCTCGACGATGTGATCAGTTGCAGTGACTGAAGCCATGCCCGTCAAGACCGCCACCGACATCAAGCAGCACCTCGACCTGCTCCAGCACGAGCGCGTCCTCGCGCTGGACACGGCCCTGCGATACGACCCGCGCTACATGGCCGACCTCGACGAGGAGATCCTGGCGACCCGCCACGCGTACGTCGGCTCGGCGGTCATGGAGATCGCCCAGCTCCGGGCGGAGCTGGGGGCGCCCACCTGGGGCTAGGGCCCCGGCGGTTGCCGCGGCGCGTGGCCGCGGCGATATGGCAGCCTGCTCGCCGTGAGCGCTCGCCCGTGGAACGCCGTTCGCACGCGATGAACGCCCCTGGGGCGTGGACGCGGTAGTCGACACCCGCCGGAGGCTCCAGGAGCTCCATCGCGAGCGCATGCTGGCGCTCATGACGCCGCTGGCCGGCGAGCCCGCGTACATGGCCGACCTCGAGGGCGAGATCCTGGCCACCGAGGCGGCCTACGTGGCCGCGGCGGTCACCGAGGTGGCGACGCTGCGCGCGCAGCTCGCGGGCGCTCAGTGGGGCTGACGGCCCCGACGGCCCGCAGCGCGAGGGAGAGCTCGAAGCGCGCGTCGGGATCGTCGAGGCGCTCGCCGAACAGCTCGCGGAGCTGGGCGAGCCGGTAGCGCACGGTCTGCGGATGGACGTGCAGCTCGCGCGCCATCCGCGTCACCTGGCCGGGGTGGTCGAGCCAGGCGCGCAGCGTCGCGCGCAGGCGCGTCCGGGGGCCCGGACGCAGCTCCCCCAGCGGCGCGAGGACGCGATCGGCGAGGTCGGCGGCCAGCGTCCCGTCGCCGGCGTGCAGCAGCAGCGCGGGCAGGTGCTCGTCGGCGACGATCAGGCCGGCGCCGTCGCCGAGGAGCCGGTCGACCGCGAGCGCGTGGGCCGCCCGCGCGCGGGCCAGGCTCAGCGCCGTGCGGTCGAGGGGCACCGCCGGGCCCAGCGCGGCGCGCTCGCCGTGCAGCGCGGCCTCGAGCTGGGAGCGCCGCCCGGGCGCCTCGGGGTCGGGCACCCAGGCGATGACCAGCGCGCCGTCGGCGACCGCGATCGCCCCGGCGCCCAGGCGCGACGCGACGCGGTCGGGGTCGGGCTCGTCCTCCTGCTCGATGACCAGGGCGCCGAGCAGCGCGGGCCGCGCCCAGCCGGCGAGCTGCGAGAGGTCGCGGACCTCGTCGGGCGTCACCTCGTCGCTCATCAGCAGCCGCGCCAGGGTGCGCCGGCGGCGCTGGCGCTCGCTCTCGGCGGTCGCGCGCTCCTGGGCGAAGCCCTCGACCGACTCGGCCGAGATCCCGTCGATGTAGTCGAAGATCGCGCTGGCCAGGCGGTAGAGGGTGGCGGGCTCGTAGCCGGCGGCCTCGCCGGCGGCCACGAAGTGCTCCCAGGCCAGGCGCGCGCCGAGCCGGTAGGCGCTGAGCAGCGAGTCGAGGCTGCGCCCGGCGCGCATCTCGCCACGGCCGAGCCGGGCGTAGATCTCGCTGGCGCCGCGCTCCTCCAGCATCGGGTCCTCGATGCCGTCGACGAAGCGCTCGAGCGCCCGCTCGACGCCCGCGCGCAGCGCCCGGCCGAACGGCCCCTCGATCGGCCGCGCGTACTCGGGCACCTCGCGCCCGAGGGCGTCGATGATCGCCACGACGAGCTCGGGCAGCACCGGGCGCAGGACCCCGGCCAGCGCGGGAGGGAGCGGCGTGGTCATCTTGTTGGAATCCTACAGTTTCTGGCCGTCAAGACGTGTGTCCGAGGGGATACACGCACCGGTTCCTGCGTCCTAGCCTCTAGGACATGTCTAGGGCAGCCCGCAACGCAAACCTCCTCGCCGTCGTCCTGCCGCCCATGATCATCGTGGCGGCCGTCATCGTGTTCTGGAACGACGTCGTCGGCGTCCACGACCTCGTCGGCTTCGGGGTCATGTACCTGCTCACCGGCTTCGGCGTGACCGTCGGCTTCCACCGCATGCTCACGCACCGGTCCTTCCAGACCTCGAAGCCGCTCGAGTACCTCTTCGCCGCCCTCGGATCGATGGCGGTCCAGGGCCCGGTCATCCACTGGGTGGCCGACCACCGCAAGCACCACGCGCACACCGACGAGGAGGGCGACCCGCACAGCCCCCACGTCGGGGCGGGCAAGGGCGTCATGGGCGCTTTCCGCGGCCTGCTGCACGCGCACGTCGGCTGGCTCATGACCGACCAGGGCCGCGCCGAGCGCAGCAAGTACGCCAAGGACCTGTGCGAGGACGCCGGCATGCGCTACATCAACCGCCACTTCCTCGCGCTGGTCATCATCGGGCTGGCGGCGCCGGCCGCGGTCGGGTTCGCCATCACCGGGAGCTACACCGGCGCCCTGACCGGCCTGCTGTGGGGCGGCCTCGTCCGCGTCTTCCTGCTGCACCACATCACGTGGTCGATCAACTCGGTCTGCCACTTCTTCGGCCGGCGTCGCTTCGACGTCGAGGACAAGTCGACCAACGTGTGGTGGCTGGCGCTGCCCAGCTTCGGCGAGGCGTGGCACCACAACCACCACGCCTTCCCGCGCTCGGCCGTGCACGGCCTGCGGCGCATCGAGCCCGACCCCTCGGCCTGGCTCATCGGGCTCATGGAGCGGGTCGGCCTGGTCTGGGACGTCGTGCGCATCGCGCCCGAGCGTCAGCAGGCCAAGCTGGCGGTCACGCCGCAGCTCGTCGTCAACGACTGACGCCGACCACGCGCCACGGTGCGTCGTCGGGACCGTCGAGGGCCATGATCCAGCGCTCGCGCAGCGTGACCTCGCGCTCGCGCGAGCCCTCGACCAGGGCCGCGGTGGCGCGCTCCTCGCGGTAGCTGCGCCCGCGGAGCTCGACCGCGACCTCCATCCGCGCCGGCTGCGCCTGCGCGTCGAGGCGCTCGATCGATAGCGCGCGCACCCGCGGCCCGCGCACCACCAGGCGGGTGCGTCGCCGCTCGTCGCCGCCGTAGAGCAGCGCGTCGACCGCCTCGTGCGAGGCGACGTGCTCCAGCGGCGTGTCGTCGCCGTCGACCGCCTCGGCCCACGCCGCCACCGCGCGACGCGCCGCCGCCTCGAGCACGTCGGGGGCGAAGCGCCCGTCGGCCAGCGCCAGGTCCAGGGCGGCCTCGCGCGCGCTGCCCTCGAAGCCGACCTCGGCCACGTCGGCGGGCGAGAAGCCGTCGGCGACGCGATCGGCCACCGCCTGCTCGACGAGCGCCTCGTCGCCGACGCGGCTGTCCGACCACGGCGTGGCGACCACCTCGTCATCGAGGTGGTGGGCGCCCTCGGCGTCCTCCTCGATCGAGATCAGCGTCCAGCGCTCGTCGCGCTTGGCCAGCGTCCAGTACTCGGCGAAGGCCACGCGCGAGCCGTCGCTGCCGTCGCGATAGACGCGCTGGCCGTCGGCCGTCTGCACCCAGCAGTCCAGCGGCGCCGTGAGGCGCACGACGGCGCGGTCCTCGGCGTCGTCGGCGCGGTTGACGAGGCCCATGTACTCCACGTGCGCCGCCTCGAGCACGTGCACGCGGCTGTGCCAGCCCTTGGCGTCGAAGTCGTCCAGGCGCTGCTCCCATTCGACGAGCAGGTCGCCGCCGATGAGCTCGCGCAGGCGCGGGCGGTCGCGCGCGTCCCACGCCCGCTGGACGTCGAGGAACAGCGCGCCCGCCTCCTCGGTGACGCGGTCCGCCGCGAAGGCGGGGTCGTCCTGCGCGGCCTCGGCGGCGGCCAGGCGGATGCGCGCGTCGCGCGCGCGCCGGCGCCGGCTGGCCCGGACCACGCCCACGATCGTCCAGCCGAAGATCAGGACGAACGCCACGAGCGCGATGACGAACCCGGGACCGAAGCCCACGCCGCCGCCGCCCCCGAAGCCGCCGCCACCACCGAAACCACCACC
>JAXDHQ010000067.1:0-30901 GCA_034664395.1 Solirubrobacteraceae bacterium
CCCCTCCGGCCTCGACGCGACGACCGCGGTCCTGAGCTTCGCCGCGGCGGCTCGGCGCCCGACGGGGTAGCTCCGACGCGCTGCGGGTAAGCGCGGTGGATGGCAGATCCCTCCGGGCCGGCCGAGCACGACCCGCTGGACCTCCTCCAAGAGCCACTCGCCGCGCGGCTGGCAGACCGTCTGGTCGCGACGGCACAGGCCGCCGCCGGCGTGCCGGCCGCGCTCTACGTCATCGACCTCGAGGGCCGCTGCCTGCGCCGCGTCGCCGGCGCCGACGGCATGCCCGCCGAGCTCGAGGTCGAGCAGCTCGTGGGGCCCGAGCTGCCGGCGCACCGAGCCGACGAGCTCCGGGAGGCGCTCGGGGCAGCCGCCGTCGTCCCGCTGCAGCTCCGCGGTCGCGCCCTCGCCGTGCTCGCCTTCACCCGGCCGCCCGAGGGCGAGCTCGGGCGGCTGGCCACGCACGGCGCCGCGGCGATCGAGCTGGCCGAGCGCTACACCGACGTCTTCGCCCGCGCCCGGCGGCGTCGGACGACGAACGCCGCCGGCGAGCTGCAGCAGGAGCTCATGCCGCCGCGCATCGTGCAGGTCGCCGACGCGCAGATCGTGGGGACGATCCTCCCCGCCTACAGCGTGGGCGGCGACTGGATCGACACCTGCGCCACGCCCGAGGGCGCCTGGCTCGGCGTCGCCGACGCGGTGGGCAAGGGCGTGCAGGCCGAGGCCATCGGCGCGATCGGCCTGGCCGCGTACCGCGCAGTGCGACGCAGCGACGGGCCGACGCTGGCCCGGGCCGCGGCCGCCATCCACGAGACGATCGGCGCCCTCGGCATCGATGAGATCTTCGCCAGCGCGATCCTCGCCTCCTGGGAGGGCGCGTCGCGGACGTTCACGTGGCTGCGCTGCGGCCATCCCGCGCCGATGCTGTGGCACCCCGAGCGGGGGCTGCAGGAGCTCGAGGGCGGCGACGGCCCCGTGCTCGGGCTGTCGCGTCTGCCGCCGGGCTCCACGACCGCGAGCGTCACCGTCGAGCCGGGCACGGCGGTGGTGCTGATCACCGACGGCATCCTCGAGCGCACCGCCCCCGCGGGCGCCCGGTTCGGCCACGAGGGGCTGCTGCGGGCGCTGCGCGGCGCCGCCAGCGCATCCCCGACCGCGATCGTGACCGCGGTGCTCGACGCCGTTCGCGCCGTGGACGAGGGGCCGTTGCGCGACGACGCCAGCGTCCTCGTCCTCGGGACCGACCAGCTCGTCTAGCCACCCGCCCGCCGCGCCGCCGGCGGTGGTGGAGATCCCACCTACGCAGGAGATTCGGTGTCGTCCTGGCCGCGACGGGGTACCGAGGGTGGGTCGACCACCGGGGAAGGGGATGGCGTGACTGCTTTCGGGCTCACGGTCCAGCATCCTGACTTCGACACGGTCCAGGTCAGCGTCACGGGGGTGCTGGACCTGGCTCGCGCCTATGACTTCGACGACGCCATGCGCCGGATCGAACGCAGCGCTCCGGGCCGGCTCATGCTCGACCTGCGGGGCGTGGAGTTCATCGACACCACAGGGCTGGCGCGGCTGCTGGCGGTGCGGCGACGCTGCCTGCGGGCGGGCCGCCGGCTCGTGCTCGTGCGCGGCTCGCGCGCGGTGCAGCGGATCTTCGCCGTGGCGGCGATCGACCACCAGTTCGAGGTGGTGGCCGACCCGGCCGAGGCGTTCGCCGCCGGCTGACCGCGTCTAGCCGACGCGCAGCACGACCTTGCCGCGCGGGTGGCCCTCCTCGACGCGCGCGAGGGCGTCGGCGGCCTCGTCGAGCGCGAAGACGGCGTCGAGGTGGACGCGCAGCTCGCCGGCGTCGGCCATCGCCGCCAACGTGCGCAGGTCCTCGGCGTCGGGGCGCACGAAGAGGTAGCGGGCCGCGCAGCCGCGGGCCTCCAAGGGCGCCGGGTCCGGGGGCGCGATGATCGACGCCAGGCGTCCGCGGCCGGGGATCAGGAGCTCGATCGCCTGCGTGGCGAGCTCGCCGCCCGAGAGGTCGGCGATCGCCTCGAGCCCGTCCGGAGCGGCGTCGCGCACGGCGTCGAGCGCGTCGGGCGCGGCGTAGTCGACCACCGCGTCGGCGCCGAGCTCGCGCACGTAGTCGGCGTTGCGCGCGCTGGCGACGCCGATCACCCGCGCGCCGCCGGCCTTGGCGATCTGCACCGCGAAGCTGCCGACCCCGCCCGAGGCGCCGACGATCAGGATCGTCTCGCCGCGCTGGAGCTCGAGCGCGTCGCGCAGCGTCTGCAGCGCGGTCAGGCCGGCCAGCGGCACGCCGGCGGCCTCCTCGAAGGACAGCGTCGCCGGCTTGCGCGCGAGCGCGGTGTCGCGCATGTTCGTCAGCTCGGCGTAGGTGCCGTCGCGGACGAAGTCCTTGCGGAAGTAGCCGTACACCTCGTCGCCGGGCGCGAACGCGGTCACGGCCGGGCCGACGGCCTCGACGACGCCGGCGGCGTCCCAGCCGAGGACGATCGGGAGGACGTGCGGGTAGTAGCTCGTCAGGGCGCCCTCGCGGATGAGGTGGTCGACCGGGTTCACCCCCGCGGCGCGCACCCGCACGAGGACGGTGTCGGGCCCCACCAGCGGGTCGGCCGCGTCGTCCGCGAGCCGCATCCGGTCGCGGCCGCCGAAGTCGTCGATGAGGATCGCGCGCATGCGGCTGCGGCCTTCCCGCGCCCCGCCGCCGTCATGCGTCGCGGTCAGCCCTCGTCGGCGAGCGCCTTGGCGCGGGCGAGGATCTCCTCGGCCTTGGAGGTCATCCGCACCAGCCCGTAGGCGTCGAGCACCGCGCGGGCGAGGTCGGTCGCGCCGGTGGCGCGCACGCGGCGCGTCAGCTCGGCGAGCTCGCCGAGCGGCACCTCGTCGAGCGCGCGCGGGCCGAGCTCGCGCACGCGGACGGGCGGGCTGCCGGCGACGCGCAGGACCTCCTCGCCGTGGCTGTCGTCGAGCTCGATGCGCCCGGCCTGCCGCAGGCGGTAGGCCGAGCCCGACAGCGGCGCACGGGCGATGGTCGTCAGCTTCTTGCCGCCCGCGGCGCGGTTGTAGAGGCCGTACGCGCGCGAGGCGAGCACGGGGCCCTCGGCCGACACGATCTCCATCAGCACCGGGTCGACCGCGTAGCGGCCGGCGTCGCGCGGATCGGGCACCGAGTGCGACTCCCACGGCGCGTACGGCGCCAGCGCCACCGCTCCTCCGGCCGCCGCGGGCTCGGCGACGGCCCACTCCGAGAGCGGCCACTCGGCCACCGCGCTCGACGGCGTCTGCGGGTCTGGGAGCTCGACGACGTCGCAGCCCGCGCGCTCGCGCAGCGGCGCGCGGAGGTCCGCGCCGCCCGGTCCCGCGACGGCCACGGCCGCCACCGCGAGGCCCGCGGCCCGCGCGCCCTCGACGGTCAGCAGGGCGTGGTTGAGCAGGTCGGGCCCGCCGGGCGCGACAACGAGCACCGTCGCCCCGCGGCTGCGCGCGCCATCGCGCACGACGCCGTCGCCGTCGGCCGCGAACAGCCCCGTGGCGCGCCGCACGGTCACGCCCTCCGGCGCGGCGCGCTCGATCGCGCGCTGGAGGTCGCGAGTGTCGAGGGCGGTCGTGGTGCTCACGAGGAGGAGCTCCATCGGGGCGGCAGGGTATCGGGTGGCCCCGTGCTTGCGTCGGTGGTCGGGTGGGGCCGGGCGAACGCTTCCCCTCGATGCCGAACGCCGCGCAGCCCCGCCGGCAATCAGGGCCGCGACCGCCGCAGCCCCGCCGGCCGCCGCTTCGGCCCGCGCGCCGACAGCGCCCCGTAGACCTCGCCGGTCCGCCGCGCGACGTCGGACCAGTCGAACCGGGCCACGTGGGCCGAGGCCTCGGTGACGAGCCGGAAGCGCAGCGCCGGGTTGGCCAGGACCCACTCCATCATCTGCGCCAGCGAACGCGGGTCGCGCGAGCGGAAGCGCAGGCCGACGTCGTCGTTGGGGACGACCTCGCGCAGGCCTCCGGTGTCGGCCACGATGCACGGGCAGCCGCTGGCCATCGCCTCCAGCGCCACGAGGCCGAAGGGCTCGTAGATCGAGGGCACCACGCACAGGTCGGCGATGCGGTACAGCGAGCGCAGCACGTCGTCGCCGATCCAGCCCAGGAACTCTCCGTGGCGCAGCAGCCCCAGGCGATCGGCCTGGTCCTTGAGCTCGGTCTCGTGGGTGCCCGACCCGGCGACGAGGAAGCGCACGCCCTCCAGGCGCTCGATGACCCGCGGCAGCGCGTCGAGCGCGATCTGGAAGCCCTTCTCGTAGACCAGGCGACCGATGAGCAGGACGAGCTTCTCGGTCGGCGCGGCGAAGCGCGCGCGCAGCGCGGCGAGGTCGTCGACCGGCGCGAGGTCGAGCGGGTCGATGCCGTTGGGGATGACCTGGACCTTGTCCTCGTCGACGTCGAAGACGTCGGCCACGTGGCCCTGCATGTAGTGGCTGCACACGACGACGCCCTCGGCCCGGCGCGCCATCCACCGCTCGGTGGCGTGGATGTAGCTCTGCGGGTGCTTGTCGACCCAGCCCTGGTGGCGCCCGAACTCGGTGGCGTGGATCGTCGTGAGGTACGGCCGGCGGAGCTCGCCGGCCAGCGCGCCCGCCGCCCGCGCCACCAGCCAGTCGTGGCCGTGGACGACGTCGAAGGCGTGGCGCTCGGCCAGCGCGCGGCCGGCCTCGAGCATGTCGTCGTTCATGCCCTCGACCCAGGCGACGAACGCGTCGAGGTCGCGCGGCGTCGACGGCTCCGCGACACGATGCACGCGGACGCCGGCGCGCAGCTCCTCGGACGGGTCGCCGGGGCGCCCGCGGGTGAGGACGTGCACCGCGACCGGCGGGTCGATCGAGACGAGCCCCTCGGAGAGCTTGCGCACGTGCCGGGCCAGGCCACCCTCGACGATCGGCGGGTACTCCCACGAGAGGATCAGGATGCGCCGGCCCACGCCGGGAACCTATCGCCGCGGTCTGCGACCGGGCGCCGGCAGCCGCGTCAGGCGGCGGTGAGGACGACGGGGCCGCCGTCGCTGACCATGACCGTGTGCTCCTCGTGCGCGGCGAGCGAGCGGTCGGCGGTGCGCACGGTCCACCCGTCGCGATCGACCGCGACGGTCGGGTCGCCGGCGACGATCATCGGCTCGATCGTGAAGACCATGCCCTCGGTGAGGCGCTGGCGCGCCTCGGGCGCGGGCCAGTTGAAGACCGTGGGCTCCTCGTGCATCGCCCGGCCGATGCCGTGGCCGGTGAGCTCGCGCACCACGGCGAACCCGCGCGCGTGCGCGATCCGCTCGACCGCGGCGCCGACGTCGCGCAGCGACGCGCCCGGCTGGGCGGCGCGCATGCCGGCGCGCAGCGCGGCGTGCGTGGCCGCCATGAGCCGCGCCGCGCGCGGCGCGACCTCGCCGACCGCGACGGTCGTCGCCGCGTCGGCGTGGTAGCCGTCGAGCTCGGCGGCGACGTCGAGCTTGACGAGCTGGCCCTCGACCAGCCGCCGCGGGCCGGGGACGCCGTGGACGACCTCGTCGTCGACGCTCAGGCAGACGGCGCCCGGGTAGCGGTAGGTGAGGATCGGCCCCGAGCGCGCGCCGTGGGCGGCGAACACGTCGGCGGCGAGCGCGTCGAGCTCGGCCGTGGTGCGGCCGGGGGCGACCGCGGCGCGCAGCGCGGCGATGGTCGCGGCGACCACGCGTCCGGCGCGGCGCAGGCCTTCGAGCTGCTCGGGGGTGTCGACGGACATACGCTGTTCACGGTACTCGGTGGGCGGAGCCGCTCCAGGAGCGACCACCTCGCACTGGTGAGTTGCGCTGAGCGCAACGTTCGGCATACTCCCGCGGCCGTGCGCCGCCCCCTGCCCTCCCTCCCACGCCTGCTGGCCGCCGTGCTCCTCGTCCTCGGGGTGCTCGGCGCGGCCGGCGCCAACGCCGACACGGCCGTCGCGCCCGCGCCATCGCCCCTGTCCTGGCAGAACCCGGTCGTGCCGATCGACTTCCCCGACCCGTCCGCCGTGCGCGTCGACGGCGTCTACTGGGCGACGTCGACCTCGACCGCGAGCGCGCCGGGCTTCCCGCTCCTGCGCTCGACCGACCTGCTGCGCTGGGAGGTCGTCGGCTCGGTCTTCTCGCGGCCGCCGCGCTGGGCCAAGGACTCCCTGTGGGCGCCCGAGATCGTCGTCGACGAGACGGGGACCCGGGTCTACTACACGGCGCGCAAGCGCCGCGGGCCGCTGTGCGTGGCGGTGGCCTCCGCCCCCGCGCCCGCCGGGCCGTACACCGATCACGGGCCGCTGGTCTGCCAGCCCGCCGGCTCGATCGACCCCACGGTCGTGCGCGACGCCGCCGGCCGCCCGTACCTGGTGTGGAAGGAGGACGGCAACGCGGTGCGCCGGCCGAGCCGGATCTGGATCAAGCGGCTGCGCAGGAACGGGCTGGGGCTGATCGGCCCGCGGCGCGAGCTGCTGCGCAACTCCGCGCGTTGGGAGGGCTCGGTCGTCGAGGCGCCCGAGGTCGTCGCGCACGACGGCTGGCTGTACCTCTTCTACTCCGGCAACGTCTACGGCCCGCCGCCAATCTGCGCCTACGCCCTCGGCGTCGCGCGCTCGCGCAGCATCTTCGGCCCCTGGCAGCGCAACCCGGCCAACCCGATCCTGCGCTCCAACCAGGCGTGGCGCTGCCCGGGCCACGCCTCGCCGGTGAGCGACGAGAACGGGCGCCTGTTCGTCCTCTACCACGCCTACCGCGCCGGCGGCGGATCGCTCGCGCCGCGCGTCGGGCTGCTCGACGCCGTCACGTGGACGGCCGACGGCTGGCCCACGGTCAACGGCGGCCAGGGGCCGAGCACGACCACGATCGTGCCCTGAGCCTCACCGGCGGCTCTCGACCGCCTCGGTGAGCTTGGCCACGGCGAAGCCCCACGCCTCGCTCGGATGGACCTTCGGCGGCAGCGAGACCTCGTCGGGGTTCGTGACGACGTCGAGCAGCACCGGGCCGTCGGCGGCGAGCGCGTCGCGCACGGCGCTGTCGACCGCGGCCGGGTCCTCGACGCGGATGCCGTGCAGGCCCATCGCCCGCGCCACGGCGGCGAGGTCGGGGTTCTCCAGCACGGTCCCGAACTCGGGCAGCCCGCCCTGCTCCTGCTCGAGCTTGACCATGCCCAGGCGGCCGTTGTCGAAGACGACGAAGCACACCGGCAGCCGGTAGGCGACCGCGGTCAGCAGGTCGCCGAGGAGCATGGTCAGCCCGCCGTCGCCGCAGAAGGCGACGACCTGACGCTCGCGCTCCAGGGCCTGCGCGCCGAGCGCGTGCGGCATCGCGTTGGCCATCGAGCCGAGGTTGTAGGAGCCGATCAGCCGCCGCGTGCCCGACATCGTCACGAACCGCGAGAGCCACACGGTCGACATGCCGGTGTCGGAGGTGAAGATCGCGTCGGGCGCGGCGTGGCGGTCGACGGCCGCAGCCAGCGCCTCGGGCCGGATGCGGCGCTCGGGGTTCTCGAGGCGCTCGCGCACGCGCCCCAGGACCCCGCGGTCGGGCTCGGTCGAGGTGAGCTCGAGCTGGCGCTCGCGCCAGGACGCGTAGTCGCCGCGCACCGACTCGAGGTGCCCGCGATCGTCCTTGGCCGCCACCAGCTCGAGGAGCGCGGACACGGCGAGGCCGGCGTCGCCGACGATCCCGTGGTCGACCGCGGTGCGCCGGCCGATGTGCTCGCCGCGCTGGTCGATCTGGATGACCGTCTTGCCGGTCGGATACCAGTCGCGGTACGGGAAGTCGGTGCCGACGAGCAGGAGCAGGTCGGCGCCCTCCAGGGCCTTGCGCGCGGCCGGGTTGCCGATCATGCCCGTCTGGCCCACCTGGAACGGGTTGTCGTGCTCGAGGCCCTCCTTCGCCTTGAGCGTGAGGACCATCGGCGCGGCGAGGCGGTCGGCGAGGGCGAGCACGTCGTCGCGGGCCTCGCGCGCGCCGATTCCCACGAGCAGCGCGACCTTCGCGGCGGCGTCGATCCGCACCGCAGCGTCGTGCAGGGCGGCCGGGTCGGGGATGACCGGCCGCGGCGACGCGACGAAGCGCGCCTGCGGCGTGCCGTCGGGCAGCTTCTGCCCACCGACGTCGCCCGGCAGCGTGAGCACCGCGACGCCGCGCAGGTTCAGCGCGCTCTGCACCGCCTGCTCGAGCAGGCCGGGCATCTGGCTCGGGCTGGTGATCGTCCGGCAGAACACCGAGACGTCGGCGAACAGGACGTCGTTGTCGACCTCCTGGAAGAAGTCGCTGCCGAGCTCGGCCAGCGGCACCTGACCGCACAGCGCCAGCACGGGCGCATGGGACTTCTTGGCGTCGTAGAGGCCGTTGAGCAGGTGGATCGAGCCGGGGCCGACGGTGCCCATGCAGACGCCGAGGTCGCCGCCGAGCTGCGCCTGCGCGGCGGCGGCGAACGCGCCCGCCTCCTCGTGGCGCACGCCGATCCACTCGATGCCGTCCTGGCGGCGGATGGCGTCGGTCACCGGGTTCAGCGCGTCGCCGACCACGCCCCAGACCGTGCGCACGCCCTGGGCGGCGAGCGACTGGACGATCATCTCGGCGACGGTGGCCATGAGTCTCCTCGTAGGTCGCTAGGCGGTGTGGAACGAGTCCGGGTCGGCGCGCGCCCAGTCGGCGGCCCACGCCTCGGGCGGATCGGCGAGCAGCTCGCCCGGGCGCAGCCACTCGTAGATCTCGGCGTAGCTGCGCGACGTGGCCTCGTCGACGCGGCGCATGAGCATGTGCGGCGTGACCTCGCCCGGGTCGCGCACGCCCATCGAGGCCATGAGCCGCATCGCCTCGGTGACGGTCGCGGCCTGGTAGCGGCGCACGCGCTCGGTCTTGTCGGGCACGTCGAGCGCCCGCTGGCGCTTGGGGTCCTGCGTCGCGACGCCGACCGGACAGGTGTTGGTGTGGCAGCGCTGGGACTGGATGCAGCCGACCGCCATCATCATCGCGCGCGCGGCGTTCGTGTAGTCCGCGCCCTGGGCCAGCCGCTTGACGATGTCGCTGCCGGTGGCAACCTTGCCGCTGGCGCCGATCCGTATGCGGTCGCGCAGGCCCGTGCCGATCAGCGCGTTGTGCACCATGATCAGGCCCTCGGTCAGCGGCGTGCCCATGTGGTCCTCGTACTCCATCGGCGCCGCGCCGGTGCCGCCCTCGGCCCCGTCGACGACGATGAAGTCCGGCGTCACGCCCTCGGCCACCATCGCCCTGCACACGGCCAGCAGCTCGTGGCGCAGGCCGACGCAGAGCTTGAACCCGGTGGGCTTGCCGCCGGCGAGCTCGCGCATGCGGGCGATGAACAGGACGAGCTCGCGCGGGGTCGAGAAGACCTTGTGCGCCGGCGGGCTCACGCACGTCTGGCCCTGGGGCACGTCGCGCGCCTTGGCGATCTCCGCCGTCACCTTGACGCCCGGCAGCACGCCGCCGATGCCGGGCTTGGCGCCCTGGCTGAGCTTGAGCGACACGCAGCGCACGTGCTCGTGCGCCGCCTTGTCGCGGAACTCGTCCGCGTCGAAGCCGCCGTCGGACGTGCGCGCGCCGAAGTAGCCGCTGCCGATCTCCCAGACGATGTCGCCGCCGCCGTCGAGGTGGTAGCGGGTCAGTCCGCCCTCGCCGGTGTCGTGCGCGAAGCCGCCGGCGGCGGCGCCCTGGTTGAGCGCGCGCAGCGCCGCGGCCGACAGGGCGCCGAAGCTCATCGCCGACACGTTCAGCAGCGCCATGTCGTAGGGCCGCGCGCAGTCCGGCCCGCCGAGGCGCACGCGCGGCGGCTCCTTCGACGGATCGAGCGGCGCGGTCGAGTGCAGCAGCCACTCGTAGCCGAGCTCGTAGACGTCGCGCTCGGTGCCGAACGCCTGCTCGTCCTTGACGCCCTTGGCGCGCTCGTAGATCGCGGTGCGCGTGTCGCGGTCGAACGGGCGCCCGTCGTAGTTGCGCTCGATGAAGTACTGCTGGAGCTCGGGGCGGATCGCCTCCAGGGCGAAGCGCATGTGGCCGACCAGCGGGTAGTTGCGCAGGATGCTGTGATGGCGCTGGATGAGGTCGTGGACGCCGACGGCGACGAGGACGAGCAGCACGACCGCGACGACGATCCACGCGACGGCGCCCGTCACGATCGCCAGCGCCGCCGCGAGCGCGCACGCCAGCGTCGCGAGGCCGAAGGCCGCGAACCTCACGGGCGCGTCGGGAGCTGGGCGGCGCGGACGGGCAACCTCAAGGCCCGTACCCGGCGGGCGGGCGGCGCAAGCCCGTCGCCGTGTAGGGCCGCCGCCGCCTCAGACCGGCCAGCCCGTCCGCCGCGCCAGGTCGAGGATCGGCGCCCACTCCTCCTCGCTGGCGGGCGTGGCGGGGACGCCGCACGGCCCGCCGAACGGACCCGCCGGGACGGCGTAGCTCGGCGCGGTCACGTCGGGCCTGGCCATGAGCTCGAGGCGCAGGTCGTTGGCCGTGCGGTCGCGGACGGTCAGCGGCTGCAGCGCCCAGCGCGACTCGATCATCCGCAGGATCGACGTGTGGTCGTAGACGCGCGTCCCGACGTGGGCGCGCCGCGCGACCGGCGACACGATCAGGGTCGGCACCCGGAACCCGAGCCGACCGTCCTTGTCGCCGGCCGCCGCGGTGGCGGGCGGGATCGGAGCGTCCGGCGGCGGCACGTGGTCGTAGAAGCCGCCCCATTCGTCGAAGTTGAAGATCAGCACGGTCCGCGCCCAGTTCGGGCTCGTGGTCACCGCCCGGTAGATCGAGGCCATGAACGCCTCGCCGTTGCGGATGTCGGCGTGCGGGTGGTCGTCGCCCGACGTGCCGGAGTCCTCGTCCTCGAAGCGCGGGTCGACGAACGACACGGCGGGCAGCGTGCCCGCGGCGCAGTCGGCGAAGAACCCCGCGACCTGGCGGCTGATCGGGATGTACTTCGACCCCCACAGCGCCAGGAACGGGACGTCGCTGAAGTAGTAGCGCCCGCTCACGCCCGCCGCCGCCAGCCGGTCCCAGATCGTCGGCAGGGTCGAGACGTCGTTGGTGTTGTGGAGGCGGTCGGTCTGGCCGGCGTGCTGGTAGATGCGGTTGGGGAACGTCTCGGCCAGGATCGCCGCGAAGTAGCGCGACAGCGTCGTCCACTGGGGCACGGCCTGGCCGAGGAACGACAGGTCGGGCCTGCGGTAGTAGCCGATCGAGTAGACGTCGTTGGCGCCGGCGCGCAGCCAGCCGTCGCAGGCGCCCTTGTCGTACTCGACGCGGCCGCCCTCGTAGGAGTGGTCGGGGTCGGGGTGACCGCAGCCCTGGAAGTCGGGGGCGAGCGCGTGCGTCGCATGCGGCACGCCGGCCTTGTCGCGGTAGGTGAGGCCGGCCTGGCGCCCGTCGGCCCCCGGCAGCCAGCCCAGGAGATGGTCGAAGGACCGGTTCTCCATCATCACGACGACGACGTGGTCGAAGCCGGGGTCGCCCGGACGCGGGGCCGCGCCAGCGGCGTTGGAGCCCAGCAGCGGCCGGCCGAGCGCGACGGCGCCGGCGGTGGCGGCGGCGCTCCCGAGGAGGCGCCGGCGGGTCATGCGTTCGCTCATGCTCATCCTCGCGTGTAGACGTCGGAGCCGAAGGGACGCAGGCCGGCCGCGCCCGCGTACCCCAGGTGCGGGAGGCCGAAGAGGTCCTCGATCGAGCGCAGCAGGCTGTAGTGGTTGTACTGCTGCGCGGTCGTCGTGCCGGGCCGGATGAACGGCGACAGCAGCACCGCCCCCGTGCGCCCGCCGCCGGGGCCGCCGGACTGCCCGCCGGGCGCCGGCGTGTTCGGTCCGGGCTGCTCGCCACAGCACGCGCTCGAGTCGCTGCCGGCCTCGTCGAAGAGGATCGCCAGCAGGCCGTCGCGGCGGAAGGCGGGCGAGCCGGTGATCCGCGGCACCCACTGGCGCAGGAACGCGTCGGCCGCCGGCAGGCCGCCGGGGCCGCCGTCGGCGCACGTCGCGTCGTGGCCGTCGTGGCAGAGGTCGGGGGTGATGAAGCTGAGGTTCGGCGTCGTCCTCGCCGAGACGAGGTCGCGGCTCAGCCCGGTCAGCCCGACGACGTGCGCCGCGCAGCTCGCCGCGTCGTCGATGATCGAGTGGAAGTACACGAACGGGTTGTGGCGCGTCGCGTACTGGTCGGTCGGGCTGGCCTGCTGCGTGCGGTCGGGGCTGCCGATCATCGGGTGCGCGCACGCCGTCCCGCTGTCGCGGACCGGGTCGTTGCCCATGTCCTCCATGTAGCCCTTCCAGCTCGAGCCGCGGGCCGCGAGCTGGCCGGCCAGCGTCTGCACCGACGCCGGGTAGACGCAGCCCTGGCCGACGACCTGGCCGTCGCCGGACGGGGTGCCCGGCAGGAGGTTGACGAAGAGCGGGCAGTCGGCCTGCGTCGCCATCGTCGGCGCCTGGCCGCTCACCATGGCCAGGTAGTCGTCGAGCGAGTTGTGGCCGATGCCGTAGTAGCCGGGGACGAACGCCCCGGCCGCGGTCAGGGTGTGGGCGAGGTAGGGCGCCGGCGAGGACGGCCCGAAGGCGTTGGCCTCGTCCTCGTTCTCGAGGACGACGACGAAGACGTGGCCCACCGGCGGGAGGGCGGCCGACTTGGCCGCGTGCGCGGCCGGCGCCAGGACCAGCGCGGCGGCGAGGATCGTGAGGAGCGTTCGCAGATGCACGGCGCCATGAGTACCCCGAGCGCGCCGCGTTCAAGGCGACTTCACGGATTGGTCACGGTCTCAGACGCGCTCGAGGAGCGCGACCGGCAGCTCGCCGAGCAGCGCCGGCACGCTCGCGCCGGCGGTCAGGTCGAGCTCGCGGCCGTCGAGCGCCGAGCGCCAGCGCCCGGACACCGCGGCCTCGGCGTCCTCGACGTCGCGCACCCCGACGACGGCGAGGACCTCGCCGCCGCGCAGGAACGCGACGACGCCCGGGCCGGCGTCGACGGGCTCGTAGCCGCCCGCGAACGCCGCGGGCCGGCGGGCGCGCAGCTCGAGCGCGCGCTCGATGAGCAGCAGCTTGGTCGAGCCGAAATCCCACGGGCGCTCGCCGCCGCGCAGGCGCGCCAGCGCGTCGCGCCGCGCCGCCCAGTCCACCGGCCGGCGATTGTCGGGATCGACGAGGCTCAGCGCCTCGAGCTCGTCGCCCTGATAGACGTCGGGGACTCCGGGGCTCGTGAGCTTGAGCAGGAGCTGGCCCAGGGCCGAGCGCCGGCCCTCGCCCACGACCGCCTCCAGGAACGGCTCGAAGTCGTCCAGGAAGGGTCGGTGCTCGATCAGCGCCCGGGCGTGGCGCTTGACCTGCTCCTCGTAGGCCTCGTCCTGGTCGACCCAGCTCGTGCGCAGCTTGGCCTCGCGCAGCGCCTTCTCCAGGTAGGCCTCCAGGCGATCGGCGGAGATCGGCCACGCGGCGATCAGCGTCTGGAACAGCAGGTACTGGGCGTGGGCGTCGGGCGGGTCGAGCTCGGCGGCGATCTCGCGCCAGCGCAGCACGCGCTCGCGCCAGGCGCCGGCCATGCCGGCCAGCGCCCCGATGCGGGCGCGGGCGTCGCCCGAGCGCTTGGTGTCGTGCGTCTGGGTGACGAGCAGGCCGCGCGGGAAGCGCTCGGCGCGCTGCGCGTTGGCGGCGTGGAAGTCGTCGACGGAGATGCCGAAGCGCGCCGGGTCGCCGCCGACCTCGTTGAGCGCGAGCAGGCGCAGGTCGCGGTAGAAGGCGGTGTCCTCGACGCCCTTGGCGGTGACCGGCGGCGAGGTCTGCTGGAAGCGGGTGACGAGCTCGTCGTGGCCGCGCTCGTGCAGGAGCAGGACGTCGGCCAGGCGGCCGTCGATCCCCGCCGCGGCCACGGCCTCGCGGTCGGCGTCCTCGACGCGCCCCGACCACGGCTCGACGTAGGTGCGGTAGATCGGCAGCGCGGCGAGCGCGTCGGCGATGCCGGGCTCGTCGAGCAGCGTGCGCAGGCGCGCGACCTCGCGGGCGAAGGTCGTCGTCGCCTGCTGGACCTGCGCCTCCAGGGCGATCTCGTCGAACGGCCGAGTCTCCCCCGTGAGCTCGCCCTGCAGCTCGCCCAGCGCGGCCGCGCCGGCCGGATCGACGAACAGCGCCGCCGCGTCGTTGAGGAACTCGTAGCCGACCGTGCCCTCGACCGGCCAGTCGCGCAGGCTCTCGGGTGGGTGCAGGATCTTCTCGACCCAGACGCGCTCGACCCCGGCGTCGCGCAGGCGGCGCAGGTAGCCGGCGGGGTCGGCGAGCCCGTCGGGGTGGTCGACGCGCAGCCCGGCGACCACGCCGTCGCGCACGAGCTCGAGCACCTTGGCGTGGACGAGCTCGAAGACCTCGGGATCCTCGACGCGGATCGCGGCCAGGTCGTCGATGTCGAAGAAGCGCCGGTACCAGCCGTCGGCGCGGTCGTAGTCGAAGACCCGCGCGCGCTCGCGCTCGTCGGTCCACCAGCGGTTCTCGTCCGAGACGCCCATGTGGTTGGGCACGATGTCGAGGACGATCTCCAGGCCGGCGTCGCGCAGCGCGCGCAGCCCGGCCTCGCCGCCGAGCACGTCGCTGACGCGGGTCGGGTCGACGACGTCGTAGCCGTGCGTCGAGCCGGCGCGCGCCTGCAGCGACGGCGACAGGTACAGGTGCGAGATCCCCAGGTCGCGCAGGTAGGGCACGAGCTCGGCCACCGCGGCGAAGTCCTGCTCGGGCGTGAGCTGCAGGCGGTAGGTGGCGATCACGACGTCCGCTTCAGCAGCCGAATCGAGCGCGCCGGCACGACGACCTCGCTGCGCGAGGACCACCGCCGCGCCCCCGGCTCGAGCGTCGGCTCGAACGTGCACAGCTCGTGCGCCCACTCGGCGCCGAAGCGCCGCGCCGGGAGCGTGAACGTCATGTCCTCGTAGTGGGCGTTGAACAGCAGCAGGAACGAGTCGTCGGAGATCGACTCGCCGCGCTGGGTGCGGTCGGCGATCTCCTGGCCGTTGAGGAACACGCCGAGCGTGTGGGCGTCGCCGCGCTGCCAGTCGCGCTGCGTCATGCGCCTGCCGTCGGGCCGGAACCACCAGACGTCGGGCAGGCCCGAGCCCTCCTGCTCGCGGCCGGCCAGGAACTTCCCGCGCCGGAAGACCGGGTGGTCGCGGCGCAGCTCGATCAGGCGCTGGGTGAACTCGAGGTGCGCCCCCTGGCCCTCGCGCAGGCCCCACTCGTACCAGGAGATCTCGTTGTCCTGGCACCAGGCGTTGTTGTTGCCGTGCTGGGTGCGCCCCAGCTCGTCGCCCCCCAGCACCATCGGCACACCCTGGGAGAGCAGCAGCGTGGCCAGGAAGTTGCGCTGCTGGCGCCAGCGCAGCTCGACGATCTCGGGGTCGTCGGTGTCGCCCTCGACCCCGCAGTTCCACGAGCGGTTGTCGTCGGTGCCGTCGCGGTTGTCCTCGCCGTTGGCCTCGTTGTGCTTGTCGTTGTAGGAGACGAGGTCGCGCAGCGTGAAGCCGTCGTGAGCGGTGACGAAGTTGATCGAGGCGAACGGCTGGCGCCCGTCGGACTCGTAGAGGTCGCTGGAGCCGGTGAACCGCGAGGCGAACTCGGCCACCGACGCCCGGCCGCGCCAGAAGTCGCGCACGACGTCGCGGTAGATCCCGTTCCACTCGCTCCACAGGACGGGGAAGTTGCCCACCTGGTAGCCGCCGGGCCCGACGTCCCACGGCTCGGCGATGAGCTTGACCTGCGACAGCACCGGGTCCTGGTGGATGGTGTCGAAGAAGGCGCTCAGGCGGTCGACGTCGTAGAGCTCGCGGGCCAGGGCGCTGGCCAGGTCGAAGCGGAAGCCGTCGACGTGGCATTCGATGACCCAGTAGCGCAGCGAGTCCATGATCAGCCGCAGGACCGCCGGGTTGCGGGCGTCGAGCGTGTTGCCGGTGCCCGTGTAGTCCATGTAGTGGCGCTCGTCGTCGGGCACCAGGCGGTAGTAGCTGGCGTTGTCGATGCCCTTGAACGACAGCGCCGGGCCCATGTGGTTGCCCTCGGCCGTGTGGTTGTAGACCACGTCGAGGATGACCTCGATGCCCGCGCTGTGCAGCGCCTTGACCATGCCCTTGAACTCGGACACCTGCTCGCCGCGGCGGCCGCTGGCGGCGTACTCGCTGTGCGGCGCCAGGTAGCCGATCGAGCTGTAGCCCCAGTAGTTGCTCAGCCCGCGGTCGTGCAGGAAGGACTCGTCGGCGATGTGGTGGATCGGCAGCAGCTCGACGGCGGTGACGCCGAGGCGCTGCAGGTAGGCGAGCGCGTCCTCGGAGGCCAGGCCGGCGTACGTGCCGCGGAGGTCCTCGCGCACCGCCGGGTGGCGCATCGTGAAGCCCTTGACGTGGGTCTCGTAGATGACGGTCTGGTTCCACGGCGTGCGCGGCGGGCGGTCGCCCTGCCAGTCGAAGCCCTCGTCGACGACGACGGACTTGGGGATCGCCTCGGCGTCGTCGTCGTCGTCGGGCTCGAGGTCGGCGTCGTCGCTCCCGTCGGGGACGTACGGCAGCGTGTTCGCGGCGTCCCAGCGCACGCGGCCCTGCACGGACTTGGCGTACGGGTCGATGAGCAGCTTCGCCGGGTTGAAGCGGTGCCCGTCGTGCGGCGCGTAGGGCCCGTGGACGCGGTAGCCGTAGCGCTGCCCGGGGCCGACGCCGGGCAGGAAGCAGTGCCAGTTGTGCGCCGTGTGCTCGACGAGCTCGATCTGCTCCTCGTTGGCCTCCTCGTCGTACAGGCACAGCACCACGCGCTCGGCGTGCTCGCTGAACAGCGAGAAGTTCGTGCCCTCGCCCTCGTAGTTGGCGCCGAGCGGGAACGGGCGCCCGGGCCAGACCTCGCGACTCACGATGCGATCAACGCTCCTGATTGGGCGGGAAGGCGGACGCCGCCGCCGGCCAGCTCGGCGCGATGGGTCGCGAGCGCGACCTCGCCTCCGAGGACCGGCACGGTGCGCGCGCCCGTGGCGAAGTTCATGGCGAGCTCGAAGCGGCCGCGGCGAACCCGCAGCCAGCGGTCGCCTTCGTCGAGCTCGATGCCGTCGACGCCGGCGGGCAGCTCGCGGCGCCGGCGCAGCAGGTCGGCGTAGAGGGCGCGCAGCTTCGGGCTGCCGCGGCCGGTGAGCTTGGAGCGCTCGTACGTCGCCGCGTCCTGCGGGTCGGGGACCTCCTCGCCCGCGAACTCGGCGAAGGCGGCGAACTCGCGCCGGCGGCCGTCGCGCGTCGCGTCGGCGATGCGCTTGTCGATGTGGTCGGAGAAGAACTGAAACGGCGCGCGCTCGCCGTGCTCCTCCCCCATGAACAGCATCGGCGTGAAGGGTGACAGCAGCGTGGCGAACGCCGCCAGCGGGCGGACGGCGGCCGGCAGGCGGTCGCCGAGCGCCCGATTGCCGACCTGGTCGTGGTTCTGGGCGAACACGACGAACTGCTCCGGCGGCCGATCGTCGGCCCGGGCGCCGAAGCGCCGCCGGCGGAAGGTCGAGTAGTCGCCGTCGTGGACGTGCGGGCGGTGGAAGGCCTTGGCGAGCTGGGCGACCTGGCCGAACTCCTCGTACCAGCCCGAGCGCTCGCCGGTCAGCAGCGCCCGCAGCGCGTGGTGGAAGTCGTCGGCCCAGGCCGCGTCGTGGCCGAGGCCGCCCTGGCGGCGCGGGCGCATGACCTTCGGGTCGTTGAGGCCCGACTCGGCGATGACCAGCGCGCGGCGGTCGGCGCCGTGCACGCGGTCGGCGAGCTCGGCGAGCACGTGGCTGGCCGACGAGTCGAAGATGGCGTGGATCGCGTCCAGGCGCAGGCCGTCGACGTGGAAGTCGCGGATCCAGCCCTCGGCGCTCTGCAGCACCCAGGCGCGCACGGGGTCGGCGCGCTCGTCGTCGTAGTTGACGGCCTTGCCCCAGGACGTCCCGTACTTCTCGGTGAAGTACGGGCCGAACGTCTCGAGCGGGCGCACGCCGCTGGCGCCGACGTGGTTGTAGACGACGTCGAGGATCACCCCGATCCCGGCGGCGTGCGCGGCGTCGACGAAGCGCTGAAGGCCGAGCGGGCCGCCGTAGGCCGAGTGCGCGGCGCTCAGGTAGACGCCGTCGTAGCCCCAACCGTGGTGGCCGGGGAACTCGGCCACCGGCATGAGCTCGACGTGGGTGATCCCCAGCTCGGCCAGCTCGGGCAGCCGCGTGACGGCCGCGTCGAACGTCCCCTCGGGCGTGAACGTCCCGACGTGCAGCTCGTAGAGGACGGCGTCGCGCAGGCGCGCCGGGCGGAAGCGACGGTCGGTCCACCGAAAGGCGGCGGAATCGACGACGCGCGAGGGCCCGCGCAGCCCCTGCGGCTGCCAGCGCGAGGCGGGGTCGGGCAGGCGCTTGCCGTCGACCACGAGCCAGTAGTCGTCGCCGGCCCGCGCCGGGGCCTGCGCGCTGAGCACTGCGTGCCCCTCGTCGGCCAGCTCGTGCTCGGCGCCGCCCACGCGGACGGTCACGCGCTGCGCCCGCGGAGCCCACGCACGGAACTCCACGAGGCCGTCGCCGACCACGCGCGCGCCGAGCGGGCGCTCCCAGGGATAGTCCTCTGCCACGCCCATCACGCTAGCTGGCTCTCGCGCGGGGCTATCGCCCGGCCGTGACGAGGAACGCGACGCGCCGGGGCGCGGAGCGGTTCCCGGCGGCGTCGGTCACCGCCAGCACGAGGAGGTAGCGACCCGGCCGCAGGGCGTGCCCCGCCAGACGCGCGCGGAAGCGCAGGCGATGGGTGCCGGCGGCCGTGCGCAGGCGTGCGCTGCCGCGCAGCCGCAGGTGGCGGGTGCAGCGCGGCGCCGAGCGGCGCGCGGGGGTCCGCGCCAGGCAGCGCCCGCCGACGCGCGCGCCGACCTCGACGCGCTCGACGGTGACCGTCGCGGTGCCGCCCTCGGAGACCGTGTAGCGCAGGATCGCGCCCGCTCCCCGGGTCGCGAGCGTGGCGCCGGAGCGCGCCGGGCGCAGGCGGGCGGGGCGCAGGGTGAGCGCGCGCAGGCGCGGCGCGCGGCGGTCGCGCGCGCCGGCGCCGCTGGCCGGGGGCGCGCCGCTGAGCGGGCCGACGGTCGGCGGCGCGGGCGGCGGCGGCGGCCCGCTCACGACGAACGCGGCGCCGACGGCCTGGTCGGCGCCCATGGGCACGTCGCACGTCGGGGCGCTGCCGGCGCACGCGCCCGACCATCCGGCGAAGGCCGATCCGGGCGCGGCCGTCGCCTGCAGGTGGGCGGTCGAGCCGCGCGAGAGCCCCTGGCGGCAGTCGGTCGGGCACGAGATGCCGTCGGGCGCGCTCGTCACGGTTCCCGTCCCCGCGCCCGTCGGGTTCACGGTCAGCCGCGCCAGCGGCGCTGGCGGCGCGCTCGTGAGCGTGATCCGCTGGAGACGATCGTTGCCGGTGTCAGCGACCACCAGCGTCGCGCCGGCCGCGTCCGACGCGAGGCCGTGGGGCGCGATGAACGAGCCGTCGGCGGTGCCCTCGGTGCCCAGGACGTCCCAGGTGCTCGTGCCCTCGACGAAGCGCAGCACGCGGCTGGCGCCCGTGTCGGCGACGTAGACCGCGCCGTTGGCGGCCGCCAGGCCGGTGGGCGCGGTCAGGCCGCCGGGCGGCGCCGGCAGCGCGGTGCTCGTGCCGCCGGCCACGCGCAGGACGCGGTTGGCGCCGGTGTCGGCGACGTAGACCGCGTCGGCGGTGGCGGCGACGCCGGACGGTCCGGTGAGGGTGGGCGTCGCCAGCGTGGTCCAGGCGCCGGTCGCCGGGTCGCGGCGCTGGATGCGCGCGTTGCCGGTGTCGGCCACGTCGACGGTCCCGTCGGGCGCGACGGCGATCGCGCGCGGCCCGTTGAAGCCGGTGAAGGTCTGCAGCGACGTGCCGTCGAGTCCCAGCTCCTGGACGCGGTCGTTCCCGGTGTCGGCCACCCACACGTGGCCCGCGGCGCGATCGACGGCCACTCCGCCGGGCGTGTCGAACTGGGCGGCCCCGGTGTTGGGCGCGGCGTAGCCCGAGTTGACGGAGATGTAGCCGGTCTGGCCGAGGTAGGCGCCGTCGGCGCCCAGGCGCTCGAGGCGGTGGTCGAGGGTGTCGGCCACGTGGACCGTGCCGCCCGCGTCGACGGCGACGCCCTCGGGCCGCGTGACGTAGCCGGGCCCGCGGCCGGCGATCCCCCACGCCGCCGTGCGGACGCCGCCCGGGTCGTAGGTCTCGACGCGGTTGTTCGCCGTGTCGGCCACCGCCACGCCGCCGGCCGGGTCGTCGGCGACCGCTGCTAGGGCCCGCGTGAACGCCGGGTCGCCGATGCCGGTGCCGAACTGCCCCCAGGCGCGCTGGAAGGCGAGCGTGGCCGCGTCGAACGCCTGCACGCGGTGGTTGTTGTTGTCGGCCACGTAGAGCTGGCGCGGGCTACGCGCGTCGACGCCGACGTCGTAGGGGAAGCGGAACTGTCCGGGCGCGGTCCCGAACGAGCCGATCTGGCGGACGAACGTCCCGTCGGGCAGGTACTCGACCACGCGGTGGTTGTCATCGTCGGCGACGAAGACGTGGCGTAGGCCGTTGGCGTCGGGCTGCGTGTCGACGGCGATGCCCTGCGGATGGTTCAGCCGCAGGTCGAAGGACGGGTCCGAGCAGCCGCTGGCCGAGCAATCGCCGAAGCTCCCCCAGCGCGCGGTCGGCGTGGGCACGGCCACGACGTCGCCGGTGCGCGGGCCGGCCGGCAGGACCGGGTGCCCGGGGTCGCCCGAGGCATCCTGGTCGAGCCGGAACGCCTGGACGCGATGGTTGAACTGGTCGGCGATGTAGGCGACGGGGATCGCCGCGGCGGTGGGCTGGTCGATGGCGATGCCGCCGGCGCCGGTGTTGTCGCCCAGGCGGAACTGCCCCGCGCCCGTGCCGGTGCTCCCCCACGCCGCGAGCCAGCGCCCGCTCGCGGCGTCGAAGACCTGGACGCGGTCGTTCTCGCTGTCGAGCACGTAGGCGTGGCCGGCGCGGTCGGTCGCGACGCCGCCCACGACGCCGATCCGCCCTGTCTCGCGTGCGTCGGCAAACGAGCCGATGTCGCCCAGCCAGGCCCCGGTACGGTCGAAGCGCTGCACGACCGCGCTGAACTGGTCGCCGACGAGGATCGTCCCCGCGCCCGGGCTGTAGGCCAGCGCCTGCGGGAAGCGCAGCACCGAGGAGCCGGTGGCGGGCGCCTCGCCGAGCGTCGCCGCCTGGACGTAGCAGGCGGCCCCGGTGCACGCCAGCGCGGACGGGGCGGCGACGGCCGCGCACGCGAGGACGGCGGCGGCGATGAGCAGGCGGCGGGTCATTCGTCGCACCAGTGAACACGGCCTACGCCCCGAAGGACGCCCGCCGTTCGCGCGCGAACGCGCTCAGGCGCCCAGTACGTCGATGAGGTCGGCGACCGAGTCGACCACCCGCGAGGCGCGGTAGGAGAAGCGCTCGGCCTCCTGACGCGTGGTCACGCCGCTGAGCACGAGGATCGTCTCCAGGCCCGCCTCGATGCCGCAGACGACGTCGGTGTCCATGCGGTCGCCGACCATCGCCGTGGTCTCGGAGTGGGCGTCGATGGCGTTGAGCGCCGAGCGCATCATCAGCGGGTTGGGCTTGCCGACGTAGTAGGGATCGACGCCGGTCGCGCGGCTGATGAGCGCGGCGACCGAGCCGGTCGCCGGCAGCGGCCCGTCGGGCGAGGGCCCGGTCGGATCCGGGTTGGTGGCGATGAAGCGCGCGCCGGCGACGATCAGGCGGATCGCCTGGGTGATGCGCTCGAAGCTGTAGGTCCGCGTCTCGCCGAGCACGACGTAGTCGGGGCTGCGGTCGGTCAGCGTGTAGCCGGACTGGTGCAGCGCCGTGGTCAGCCCCACCTCGCCGATGACGAACGCCGACCCGCCGGGCCGCTGCTCCTCGAGGAAGTGCGCCGTGGCGAGCGCCGAGGTCCAGATCGCCTCCTCGGGCACGTCCAGCCCGCTCGCCCGCAGCCGCGCCGCGAGGTCGCGCCGCGTGTACGTCGAGTTGTTCGTGAGGACGAGGAACGGCAGCCCGAGCTCGCGCAGCCGGGCCAGGAACCGATCGGCGCCCGGGATCGCCTCGTCCTCGTGCACGAGCACGCCGTCCATGTCCATCAGCCACGAGCGGATCTCCCGGCGCGTCACCGGCCAGAGGGTAGCCGGGGCCGGCCCGCGCGGTCAGCCGCGGTGGATCCGCAGGTCCGGCGCGAGCTCGGCGAGCACGTCGAAGTCCTGGTCCTGGGTCCAGACGGTGAGGTCATGCGTCAGCGCGGTGGCGGCGATGATCGCGTCCATCGCCCCCGCACGTCGACCCGCCGCCCGCGCGGCGACCAGCAACCCCGCCAGCCGTTCCGCCACCGCCTCGTCGTAGGGCAGGGCGATGAAGCCTCGAGCGCGGCGAAGCGTCTCCTCGCGGAGCTCCTGCAGCTCGCCGTCGCGGGCGCGATGCACGCCGACCAGCAGCTCGGTCAACGTCGCGACCGAGATCCGGGCGTCGCCTTCCGGTGCGGCCCCGAGCGGGCGCCGCTGCTCCGCGGCGACGAAGACGCTCGTGTCGGTGAGATAGCCGCTCACGCGACCATGTCGTCGGTGGTCAGCCCGACGTCGAAGTCCGACGCGGGCGACTCGACGCCGAGCCGTTCCGAGAGCTCGCTGATGGCCGCCAGGTCGGCAAGGAGCAGCTCCGTGGGCCGCCGCTCGCTTCGTGTCCGGCGCGGCACGATGTCGGCCACAGGCCGCCCGTGGACGGTCAGCACGACGGGCTCCCCGCCCTCGACCGCCGCGATGACGCGAGCAGTGTGGTTGCGCAGCTCTCGCACCGAGACGTCCATAGCGTGGCACAGCGTAGCACGGGCCAGCGGCCCATCCATAGACGAACGCCCAACGGACCCCGCGGAACTGCGATCGGATCCGGCGCCCGCGTCCGGTATGCCGGGGACGGCATGTCCTGCGACCTCGACGCCATCGCCGCCGCCGCCAGCCCCATCCTCGAGGAGGGGCTGTGGTGCGTGCTCGAGGTGTGCCTGGACGTGCCGGCCCAGCGCTGGGAGCCGCGACTCATCGTCTTCCGGCGCGACGGGCGCGAGGTGGCGGCGGCGGTGGGCGCGTGGATCGCGCAGGAGCCCGACCGTGACGTGCGCCTGTCGGGGTGCGATCGCTCCAGCCTGCGCCCCGAGCCCGGCGTCCCACCGCGCCTGTGCTACGTCGCCGCCACGCCGGCGTCCGCCGCCGCCCCGCCGCCGCCGCCCCGCCGAACCGGACGCGCCCCCCAGAGGAGGATCCCCGTGCAAGTGCTCGATGGAATGAACCCGGTCGTCGTCACCGTCGGCCCCACGCACACGCTGCGCGAGGCGGCGCGCCGGATGACGGCGCGCGGCGTGGGCGCCGCCGTCGTCTTCGACAACGAGCAGCCGGCGCCGGGGATCATCACCGAGCGCGACATCCTGCACTCCAACGGCGTCGGCCAGGACATCGACGCGGAGCTCGTCGGCGACCACCTGACCTCCCAGCTCGTCTACGCCGCGGCCGACTGGTCGCTCGAGCGCGCCGCCGAGCAGATGGTGCGCGGCGGCTTCCGCCACGTGATCGTCCTCGACGGCTCGGAGGTCGTCGGCATCCTCTCCATGCGCGACATCGTCAGGTGCTGGACGAGCGCGGGCGCGGCCTGCGACATCGGCCAGGACGCCGGCGACGGGCGCCCCGCCGGCGCGCCCCTCTGACCTCGGGGCCTTCCAACGGCGTGCCAGCCGGGCTAGGGTCGCCCCACATCATCGGCGAGAGGGGTTTCCCATGGCAGTCGGCCTCAGGCTGAAGTTCGACGGCGGCACGAAGGATCAGTACGACGCGCTCCATAGCCATATGGACATCAGCGGCAACCCGCCGGAAGGCCTGATCTTCCATGCGGCCGGTCCGATCGACGGCGGCTGGGGCGTCATCGACTTCTGGGAGTCGCGCGAGGCGTTCGACCGCTTCGGCCAGTCGCGGCTCGGCCCGGCCGTCCAGGAGCTCGGCGACCGGACGTTCTCCGGTCAACCGGACATCAAGGAGTTCACGGTCCACAACTTCACCGGGCCCTAGGGGCTCGGCGCCCGGACGCGGCGCGACGTCAGCGCGCCTCGCGGTCGGGCACCAGCCAGAGGACGCTGAGCGGCGGCAGCGTCACCTCGGCCGAGAACGGCTGCCCGTGCCAGCCCGCGGCCTCGGCCTCGACGCCGCCCAGGTTGCCCGTGTTCGTCCCGCCGTAGGCCGCGGCGTCGGTGTTGAGCGCCTCGCGCCAGCGCCCGGACTGCGGCAGCCCGAGGCGGTAGCCGGTGCGCGGCACCGGCGACAGGTTCATCACGCACGCGACCACGTCGCGGGCCGGGTCGGCGCCCGCGCGGCAGAACGCGACGACGTTGTTCTCGGCGTCGTTGGGCTCCAGCCACCAGAAGCCGCTGGAGTCGGAGTCGACCTCCCACAGCGCCGGCGTGTCGCGATAGACGTGGTTGAGGTCGCGCACGAGCGACTGCACGCCCGCGTGCTGGGGGTCCTCGAGCAGGTGCCAGTCCAGCGAGCGCTCGTGGCTCCACTCAGCGTGCTGGGCGAGCTCGCCGCCCATGAACAGGAGCTTCTTGCCGGGGTGCGCCCACATGTAGGCGTACAGCGAGCGCAGGTTCGCCAGCTTCTGCCAGTGGTCGCCCGGCATCTTCGAGTACAGCGAGCCCTTGCCGTGGACGACCTCGTCGTGGCTGAGCGGCAGGATGAAGTTCTCGCTGAACGCGTACATCAACGAGAACGTCAGCTCGTGGTGGTGGTAGCGCCGGTAGATGGGGTCCTGCTGGAAGTAGCCCAGCGTGTCGTGCATCCAGCCCATGTTCCACTTGAAGCCGAAGCCCAGCCCGCCGACGTAGGTCGGCCGCGACACGCCCGGCCACGCCGTCGACTCCTCGGCGGCGGAGACGATGCCCGGCTCGTGCGCGTAGGCGACCTCGTTGAGCTCCTTGAGGAACGACACCGCGTCGAGGTCCTCGCGCCCGCCGAACTCGTTGGGCACCCACTGGCCCTCGGTGCGCGAGTAGTCCAGGTAGAGCATCGACGCGACGGCGTCGACGCGCAGGCCGTCGGCGTGGCCCTCGCGCAGCCAGTACAGGGCGCTCGACAGCAGGAAGTTGCGCACCTCGTGGCGGCCGAGGTTGAAGATCAGCGTCCCCCAGTCGGGGTGCGCGCCGCGCCGCGGGTCGGAGTGCTCGAACAGCGCGGTGCCGTCGAAGCGCGCCAGCGCCCACTCGTCGCGCGGGAAGTGCGCCGGCACCCAGTCGAGGATCACGCCGATGCCCGCCTCGTGCAGGCGGTCGACGAAGTCGCGGAACTGGTCGGGCGTGCCGAAGGTCGGCGTGGGCGCGAAGTACGAGGTCACCTGATAGCCCCAGGACCCGGTGAACGGGTGAGCCATCACCGGCATGAGCTCGACGTGCGTGAAGCCCATGTCCTTGACGTAGGCGGCGAGCTCGTCGGCGAGCTCGAGGTAGGTCAGCGAGCGGTTGTCCTCCAGCGGGTTCAGGCGCCACGAGCCGAGGTGGACCTCGTAGACCGACATCGGCTCGCGCAGCGGCTCGCTCTCGCGACGGCGCGCCAGCCAGCGCTCGTCGGTCCACTCGTGACGCGGCCGGTGGACGATCGACGCCGTCTTGGGCGGCAGCTCGGTCTCGAAGGCGAACGGGTCAGCGCGCAGGGCGATGTCGCCGTCGGGGGTGCGCAGCTCGAACTTGTAGCGCGCGCCCTCGGGCACGCCGGGGACGAACAGCTCCCAGATGCCCGAGGCGCCGAGCGAGCGCATCGGGTGCAGGCGCCCGTCCCAGGAGTTGAAGTCGCCCACGACCGACATCGAGCGCGCGCTGGGCGCCCACACGGCGAAGGCGACGCCGGCCACGCCCTCGAGCTCGCGCGGGTGGGCGCCGAGCTTCTCGTAGAGCTCCTCGTGGCGGCCCTCGCCGGCCAGGTGCAGGTCGACCTCGCCCAGCGTCGGCGTGAAGGCGTAGGGGTCGTGCAGCGTGTAGCTCTCCCCCGGGCCGTACTCGACCTCGAGCTCGTAGCGCAGCGGCAGCGAGGCGCCGGCCACCTCGCCCTCGAACAGGCCGGCCGGATGGCGCTGGGTCAGCTCGACCGGCGTGCCGCCCTCCGGCCGCGCGACCACGCGCGCCGCCGACGGCCGGAACGCGCGCACGACCACGCCGCCGTCCTGCGGGTGGGCGCCGAGCAGCCGGTGCGGGTCGGCCAGGTCGCGGCGGACGATGGCCTCGATGTCGGCTTCGACGCTCATAGCGGCTCCTCGAGCAGGCGGGCGATGCCGGCGACCGGGATGCCCACCCAGTCGGGCCGGTTGTTGAGCTCGTAGCGCAGCTCGTAGACCGCCTTCTCGAGCTCGAAGATCGAGAGCATCGTGCGCGTGAGCGCGTCGCCGGGCGGCATCAGCCCGGAGTCCACCGCCTCGAGGTACCCGCCGAGGAAGCTCTCTCGGGCGCGATCCTCCCAGCCCTCGGGCGCCTCGCGGCCGAGCTGCAGGTCGGCGGCGGACGCCGCGTAGGCGAACGAGCGCAGCATGCCGGCGACGTCGCGCAGCGGCGAGCGCTTGCGGCGACGCTCGAGCAGCGGGCGCGCCGGCTCGCCCTCGAAGTCGAGGATCACCCAGCCGTCGCGACCCAGCATCGTCTGGCCCAGATGCAGGTCGCCGTGGTGGCGGATCAGCTTGCCGCGGGCGCCGACGTTGGACAGGAGCTGCAGGCGGTCGCGCACCTCGGCCCCGCGCCCGGCGATCGCCGCCACGGACTCGTCGTCGGGCAGCTCGAGGAACACCCGCTCGATCTCCTCGTCGATCGTCGCGGTCAGCAGCGCGAGGGACTCCTCGGAGGGCTCCTCGGGGGCGAACGCCGGGTCGGTCGAGTCTGACGCGAGCACCGTGTGCATCGCGCCGATGACGCCGCCGAGCTCGCGCAGGCGGCCGACGAAGCCCTCGGGGTCCGAGCCGAGCTCCTCGAGCGCCAGCTCCCAGCCGTCGCGCGCCCCGGGCACGAACCGCTGCACGACGCCGAAGGTCGCGTCCATGAGCTCGCCCTCGTACTGGTACCAGCCGCCGAGCTCGGCGATGCTGGGGAAGCCGCGCGCGCTGAGGAAGCGCAGCATCTCGAGCTCGGGGTTGTCGCCCGCCTCGACCCGGCGGAACGCCTTCAGCACGAGCTCGTCGTCGTAGACGACCGAGGTGTTGGACTGCTCGGCGCCGATCGGCCGGACGCGCGCGCCGTCGCGCGGCGGGCGCACGCCTTCGAGCCAGTGGAACTCGACCCGGGCGTGGTCGCCGTGGACCTCGGCGCCCTCGCGCAGCAGCGCGCCGAGCCGGTCGCACGCCTGCGGGTCGGCGAACGCGTCGTAGACCGTGACGCCGCCGACCTCGTCGATGACGCCGTCGGAGAAGCCCTCGGGGCGCAGCCCGAGCATGAGCTGGTAGACGTCGTGGGTGCCGCCCGGGAAGCGCGCCTCGATCAGGGCCGCGGCCAGCGCCGGAGGGCCGTCGTGGATGGGCACGACGTCGAGGACGTGGATCTGCGCGACGTCGCGGGCCTTGGAGCCGAACCACCGCCGCCCCAGGAGCCACTCGGCCAGCTTGCCCTCGTCCAGGGAGGCCAGGTCAGCGCTTGCCATCTGTGAGCTCCATGTCGGCCTCGGGGTCCTCCTTGAGTAGGAACCAGAACCAGCCCCGCGGGGCGAGCGTGAGCAGGTACGGAAGCTCGCCGATGCGAGGGAACCGCGTGCGCCCGAGCATCTCCTCGGGCCAGCGTCCCTCGTAGGCTGACAGATCGAGCTCCACCGCCTGCGCCGAGCGTGCCATGTTGTGCACGCAGAGGACGACGTCCTCCTCGTAGCGGCGGATGTGGGCGAAGACCTTCGGGTTCGACGGCTCCAGCGGCTCGTAGGACCCCAGGCCGAACACCGGGTGCTCCTTGCGCAGG
Source organism: Solirubrobacteraceae bacterium (assembly GCA_034664395.1). Classification (GTDB taxonomy): domain Bacteria; phylum Actinomycetota; class Thermoleophilia; order Solirubrobacterales; family Solirubrobacteraceae; genus JAOPZW01. The sequence goes on from JAXDHQ010000067.1 coordinate 28,006, forward strand.
TCGATGAAGCGCTTCAGCCAGCGCAGCAGCGATGTCGGCGTGCGGAGCTGGGCCTCGACGTTGACCGCCTGGTACCCGTAGACCGGGTCCATGAGCGGCGGCGCGTAGAGCTGGGCGAAGTCGGCGCGCGAGAAGCCGGCGTTGCGGTCGCCGGTCCACTGCATCGGGGTGCGCACGCCGTCGCGGTCGCCGAGGTAGACGTTGTCGCCCATCGCGATCTCGTCGCCGTAGTACAGGACCGGCGAGCCCGGCAGCGAGAACAGGATCGCGTGCAGGAGCTGCATCTCGTCGCGCCCGTTGTCGAGCAGGGGCGCGAGCCGCCGCCGGATGCCGACGTTGATCTTCATCCGCGGGTCCTTGGCGTACTCGGAGTACATGTAGTCGCGCTCCTCGTCGGTGACCATCTCGAGGGTCAGCTCGTCGTGGTTGCGCAGGAACAGTCCCCACTGGCAGTTGTCGGGGATCGCGGGCGTCCGCTCGAGGATCTCGTACATAGGCGTGGCCTCCTCGCGGCGCGCGGCCATGAACATCCGCGGCATCACCGGGAAGTGGAAGCACATGTGGGCCTCGTCGCCCTCGCCGAAGTACTCGACGACGTCCTCGGGCCACTGGTTGGCCTCGGCGAGCAGGACGCGATCGGGGTACTCGTCGTCGATCGTCGCCCGCACGCGCTTGAGGAACGCGTGCGTCTCGGAGAGGTTCTCGCAGTTGGTGCCCTCGCGCTCGTAGAGGTAGGGCACGGCGTCGAGGCGGAAGCCGTCGAGCCCGAGGTCCAGCCAGAAGCGCAGGACGTCGAGCATCGCCTCCTCGACCGCGGGGTTGTCGTAGTTGAGGTCGGGCTGGCTGGAGTAGAAGCGGTGCCAGTAGTAGGCGCCGGCCTGGTCGTCCCACGACCAGTTCGAGGACTCGGTGTCGACGAAGATGATCCGCGCGTCCTCGTAGCGGTGCGGGGTGTCCGACCACACGTAGAAGTCGCGCTCGGGCGAGCCGGGCGGCGCCAGGCGCGCGCGCTGGAACCACGGGTGGTCCGACGACGTGTGGTTCATGACGAGGTCGGCGATGACGCGCATCCCGCGCTCGTGCGCGGCCTCGATGAACGCCCTGACGTCCTCGATCGTCCCGTAGTCGGGATGGACCGCGTAGTAGTCGGAGATGTCGTAGCCGCCGTCGCGCAGCGGGCTGTCGTAGAACGGCAGCAGCCAGATGCAGTCGATGCCCAGCCACTGCAGGTAGTCGAGCTTCTCGGTCAGCCCGCGGAAGTCGCCGGAGCCGTCGGCGTTGCCGTCGAAGAAGCCGCGCAGGTGGATCTCGTAGAAGACCGCCTTCTTGAACCACAGCGGGTCGGCCTCGAACCAGTGGCCCGAGGAAGGAGGGGGCGGCGGGGTCATGCCGTGTCGACGCGCAGGACGTGGCCCGCGCGCTCGGCCGGGTCGAGGCGGACGTAGTTGCCCCCCAGGCGCCAGTGGTGCATCTCGCCGTCGAGCAGGTCCTCGACCGCGAAGGCGGGCGGGACGCCGAGCTCGTAGGGCACCTGCACCAGGCCCTCCTGCGCGTGGTCGGGATCGAGGTTGACGACGGTGAGGATCGCGTTGGGCCCCTCACGCTTGAAGTAGGCCAGGATCGCGTCGTTGGCGGCGTCGAGGAACGTGACGTTCTCCAGGCGCTGCAACGCCGGGTTGGCGCGGCGCACGAGGTTCAGGCGCTGGATCAGCGGGAGCAGCGGCCCGTCCAGGGCGCGCCGCTTGATCTCGTACTTCTCGTTGTCGAGGTACTCCTCGCTGCCCGGGCGCTGGACGTGCTCGTAGTCCTCGAAGCCGGAGTAGACGCCGTAGCTCGGGCTCAGCGTGGCCGCCAGGATGAGGCGGATCGGGAACGCCGCCGGCCCGCCGTCGGCCAGGTAGTCGCTGAGGATGTCGGGCGTGTTGACGAAGAAGTTGGGCCGGAAGTACTCGGCCTCCTCGGTGTGCGCGAGCTCGGACAGGTACTCGACGAGCTCCCAGCGCTCGTTCTTCCACGTGAAGTACGTGTAGCTCTGGGTGAAGCCGATCTTGGCCAGCTCGCGCATGACCGCGCGGCGCGTGAACGCCTCGGCCAGGAAGATGACCTCCGGGTGGTCGGCGCGGACCTCGCGGATGAGCCACTCCCAGAACGCGAACGGCTTGGTGTGCGGGTTGTCGACGCGGAAGACGGTCACCCCGCGGTCGACCCAGTGGCGCACCACGCCGAGCAGCGCGTCCCACAGCCCGCGCCAGTCCTCCGAGCCGAAGTTGACGTTGTAGATGTCCTGGTACTTCTTGGGCGGGTTCTCGGCGTACTTCAGCGTGCCGTCGGGGCGGCGGTAGAACCACTCCGGGTGCTCGCGCAGCCACGGGTGGTCGGGCGAGCACTGGATCGCGAAGTCCAGGCAGATGTCGATGCCGTGCTCGCGCGACTGCGCCACGAGCGCATCGAAGTCCTCCTCGGTGCCGAGCTCGGCGTGGATGGCGTCGTGACCGCCGGTCTCGTCGCCGATGGCGTACGGGCTGCCGGGATCGTCGGGGCCGGGGGTCAGCGTGTTGTTCGCGCCCTTGCGGTTGGTGTGCCCGATCGGATGGATCGGCGGCAGGTAGAGCACGTCGAAGCCGAGCTCGGCCAGGCGCGGAAGCTGCTCGCGGGCGCCGCGGAAGCCGCCCCACGAGCGCGGGAAGAGCTCGTACCACGAGCCGAAGCGGGCCAGCGTGCGGTCGACGTCGACCTGCAGCGGCGCGGGCAGCTCGGTCGCCTCGGTGCGCTCCTGCACCTCCTCGACGAGGGCGAGCAGCTCCGGGTCGAGGCCGACCTGCGGGTCGGTGAGGACCGCCTCGGCGGCGGCCGCGAGCCGGCGCGCCGCCTCGCCCGAGGCGCGCTCGGCCGCCGC
>JAXDHQ010000068.1:0-3938 GCA_034664395.1 Solirubrobacteraceae bacterium
CGTCGAGGCGCAGCGTCCCGCGTCCGATGTGGTCCAGCGCACGGCCCGGGGTGGCGACCACGACGTCGACGCCCTGCTGCAGGGCGCGAAGCTGCGAGCGGATCGGCTGTCCGCCGTAGATCGGCAGCACCCGGGTGCCCAGCTCGCGGCCGTAGCGGTGGACCGCCTCGGAGACCTGCACCGCCAGCTCGCGTGTCGGCACCAGCACCAGCGCCGAGGCCCGGGGGCCGCGGTCGCCGGCGGTCATCCGCTGCAGCATGGGCAGCGCGAACGCCGCGGTCTTGCCGGTTCCGGTCGCGGCCTGACCGAGCAGGTCGCGGCCCTCCAGCAGCGGCGGAATCGCGTCGCGCTGGATCGGCGTCGGCTCCTCGTACCCGAGCGCCGCCAGTGCTCGCAGCAGCTCCGGGCGCAGCGAGAGATCGGCGAAACCGGTCGTGTCGTCGGCTTCGTTGTCGGACATGCGGGCTCCTCGTGCTGGGCAGATGCGGCCGTCGGGCGTCTCAGGCAGGGATAGGACCGAGCTGCCAGACGGCGAGGTGGCCCGGCCACGAGTGTTGCATCCCGACGGGAACTGCGGCGCCCACGGTCGCCGTCACGAATGCCGCCGCGGCTTGCGACGGACGCCCCGTTGGCCTACCGAACGTGTCGAGAGACCTCGCTCTCGCGATACGCGTCAACGACCACCAGGAGCACCCCATGGCACGCAATCGTCGGCAGACCAACGGTGAGCAGCGCGACGATGCCCGCGATCGTCCGCAGACCACCGACCAGCAGCGCGACACCCTGCAGAACATCTCCGACAACGACGAGACCGCCATCGCGGAGTTGGTGGCGATCCGGGTCGAAGAGGCGGTCGAGGCCTCCGACCTCGACGCCAAGAGCTTCGCGCTGGTGAACCTCGCGGCGCTGATCGCCACCGGCGGCGACGACGCCTCCTACATCCTGCACGTCGATGCTGCGCTCGACGCCGGGGCGTCGGTCGACGAGGTGACCGCGGTCCTCACCGCGATCGGCCCGAACATCGGCGTGTTCAAGATGGTCGCTGCGGCCGATCCGCTTGCGACGGCGCTCGGCGTCACGCTCCCCGCCGCGTAGCGAGATCCGTCCCGCGACCGCGCTCGCGCCATGAAAGGCGATCGTGTCGAGATCGTGGTCGCCGCGGACGACGGCTCTCGGACCTACGAGATCGTCGCGACACGCGCTGGTCGCCGGGTGGAGATCACGACGGGCCGCGGCATCGTCGAGGTCGCCGAGGTGACGCGCACCGGCGAGGCGGTGCGCACGGCCAGGTTCATGGCCAGCCGGATCCTGGCGCTCGTCGAGCACCCGGCCAACGAGAACCAGGGAATGCGAGCGCCGTCGGAGGACGCGTCCGTGTAGGGCGCCACCTGGGTTGGCGGCGTCAGGGCACGTCGACCCGCGCCTGGCCGACCAGGAGCCCCGGATAAGCGAGGCTTGCGTAAGGGCCGGGACGAGGCCTGACCGTGCGGCACCTCACGACGATCCGGTAGGCCCCGCGTCGGTGGTTGTCGAGGTCGACCGTCGTGCGGACGAGGCCGCCGGCCTGCACGTTGCGTGAGTAGGTCTGCGTCATGAATCCGCGGACACCGATGGGACGGACCTCGATGTCGTAGCCGCTGCGACCGTCGATCACGGCCTGGCGCGCGCGGAAGCGCACGCGGATCCCGCGGCCGGCGGGCGCCGCGAAGGCCCGGATGGGCGACCGCACGTCGCCGACCTGCGGCTGCGGAATCGGGACGAAGCCCGCCTTCGCGTTGCACGCGCCGAACGGCCCCATCGTCACGTGGACGATGCACGTGCCGCTCGTGTACGTGACGCGCTTGATGACCTGCGAGGCCGGGGTCAGCGCGATGTACGGCTCGGCCGGGCCGCGCAGGTTGAGCTCCGGGTCGCGGTGGTGGAAGCCGTACTCGCGGATGACCGGCTTGATGCGCTTCTGCACCACGAGGTAGGCGCCGACGCCGCCCAGCGGAGTCGCCGCGCGGTCCTGGTCACCGGTCCGGTAGGTGAAGCGCTTGGCGTCCGGCCCGAGCAGGCCGAAGTCGACGGTGCGGTCCGGCGCGGTGCAGCGCGTGACGCGGCCATGTGGCCCACGAAGCTCGATGCCCGGCCGGAAGCCGGTGGGACACGGCTGCGGCTGCGCGCCGCGCTGAGCGTCGGTGTGGATCGCCGTGAAGGCATGACCGCCGCCGTCCAGCACGAAGCAGCCTCCGAGCGCGCCGCGGGTCACGCCGAGTCGCAGCTCGTGGAAGACCTTGCCGCCGCTGATCTGGCCGAGCTTGCCGGCGTAGACGCGGCCGACCTGCACGCACGCGTACTTGCGGTCGGTCTCCCAGTAGCGCAGCCCCCACGGCGGCCCACCGCCAGGATCGGCGACGTCGTCGGCCAGCAGCTTCACCGTGCCGGGGATCGGGGCGCCCTGCGCGCGGCCGGCGATCGGCGCCCCCCGCTCGAACGGCACCGGCGAGCCGGACGACAGCAATGCGGTCGCAGCCCAGGACGCCGCGCCCGCGCCGGCACCCACGGCCAGGACCGTCACCGCGAGGGTGCGGCCCCGCCACCGCCGGCGCCGGGGCAGAGCCTCGGCCGCGGCCACCTGCCGTCCTGCAGCGGCTACCAGCTCGCGGCCCAGCCGCTCGAACGGAGCCTCGCGCGACATCAGCGACCTTCCCCTAGTCGGGTCCTCAACGTGCGCAGCCCGCGGCTGACCCGCTGGCGCACGACGCTCTGCGAGCACGCCAGGCGCTCCGCGATCTCCGCATAGGACTCGCCATCGACGTGGCGCGCGATCACGGCGGCGCGGTGATCGTCAGGCAGTTGCTCGATCGCCTCCAGCGCCGGCGTCTCGGCCAGCAGATCCAGCGTCGCGACGTCGGCCTCGTCGAGCACGATCGGCTCCATCGCCAGCGCGCGCCGCGCGCGATCCTGCACCTGCCCACGGCGAAGCGCCTCGGAGAGGGTGTTCCGCGCGATGCCGAACAGCCACGCCCGCGCCGGCTCGGGCCGCGGCTCGTAGCGCGGCACCGCCCGCAGCGCGGCGGCGAAGGTCTCGGCCGTCAGGTCGAACGCGGTCTCGACGTCGAAGACCCGCCGGCGAAAGTAGCCGTGCACCGCGTGCACGTGGCGGCGGTAGAACGCGCCGAACGCCCGCGGAGCGTCGCGAGCCAGCACCAACAGCTCCTCGTCGCTGAGCCGCTCCAAATCCATCCACCGCGTTGTATGACGGATCGACCGCGCGCGTGACAACACGAGCCCGCACTTGGGCGAGGGCAACAGTCGCGGGAGGAGCGGTCGGGAGGATCCTCCGCCGGGCGCCCAGGTCGCCAACCGACAAGAGAAATGTGCTTGACAGAAATAGTTGTCGGTGAGAAGGTGCGCCCATGCACGACGTCGCCGTCATCGAGGACCCCGCCGCCGCCGAGGCGTCGCTGGATCCGATCCGCGCCCGCCTGCTCGCCGAGCTGGCCGAGCCCGGGTCGGCCAGCACGCTCGCGGCGCGCGTCGGGCTCACCCGCCAGAAGGCGAACTACCACCTGCGGGCGCTGGAGCGCCACGGCCTGGTGGAGCTCGTCGAGGAGCGCCGCAAGGGCAACTGCACCGAGCGCGTGCTCCAGGCGACGGCCGCGTCGTACGTGATCTCGCCGACCGCCCTGTCGGCGGTCGCGCCAGATCCGTCACGTGAGCCGGACCAGCGCTCCGCACGCTGGCTGCTCGCGGTCGCGGGGCGCATGGTCCGCGAGGTCGGTGAGCTCACCACCGGGGCGAGCGTGGCCGGCAAGCCGCTCGCGACCCTCGGGATCGACAGCGAGGTGCGGTTCGCGTCCGCGAAGGACCGGGCCGCGTTCGCCGTCGAGCTGGCGGACGCCGTCAACGGCCTCGTCGCGAAGTACCACGACGAGGCCGCCCCCGGCGGTCGT
>JAXDHQ010000069.1:0-10478 GCA_034664395.1 Solirubrobacteraceae bacterium
AGGCGGCCGACGGCTCCTTCGAGCTGCTGCTGCGCAAGGAGGCGGGCGAGTACGAGCCGCTGTTCCGCCTCGAGTCCTGGCGAGTGATCGTCGAGCAGCGCGCCGACGGCAAGGTCGAGACCGAGGCGACGATCAAGATCTGGGTCGGCGGGGAACGCTTCGTCCGGACGGCCGAGGGCAACGGCCCCGTCAACGCGCTGGACGCCGCGCTGCGCGCCGCGATCGGCGAGATCCACCCGCACCTCAAGGACATCGAGCTCGTCAACTACAAGGTGCGGATCCTGGACGAGCACCACGGCACCGGCGCCACGACGCGCGTGCTCATCGACGCCTCCGACGGCCACGACGTGTGGGGCTCGATCGGCGTCCACGAGAACATCATCGCCGCGTCGTGGGAGGCGCTCGTCGACTCGCTCGCCTACGCCGAGCAGCCGGGGCGCAGCGGCGGCCGCCGGCCGCAGGCGACGCCGACGGACGCGGCGTGAGCTCGCCGGCGGCCACGGACGTCATCCCGCTCGCCGAGCCCGTCCTCGGCCCCGAGGAGGAGGCGGCCGTCATCGAGGTGCTGCGCTCGGGGCAGCTCTCGCTCGGGCCGCGCGTGCCCGCGTTCGAGCGCGCGTTCGCGCGGCGCCTGGGCGTCGACCACGCCAGCGCCGTCTCCAGCGGGACGGCCGGCCTGCACCTCGCGCTGCGCGCTGTCGGCGTGACCGAGGGCGACGAGGTCGTCACGTCGCCGTTCTCGTTCGTCGCCAGCGCCAACGCCGTGCTGTTCGAGCGCGCCCGTCCCGTGTTCGCCGACATCGACGCGCGCACGCTCAACCTCGACCCCGAGGCGGCGGCGGCCGCGGTCACCGAGCGCACGACGGCGCTGCTGCCGGTGCACATCTTCGGCTACCCGGCCGACCTGCCCGCCTTCGAGCGCCTCGGGCTGCCGATCGTCGAGGACGCCTGCGAGGCGCTCGGCGCGCGGCACGCCGACGGCGCCGCGGTCGGCGCCCGCGGCCACCCGGCCGCCTTCGGCTTCTACGCCAACAAGCAGCTCACGACGGGCGAGGGCGGCATGGTCGCCGTGGGCGACGCCGCGATCAAGGAGCGCATCGACTCCGAGCGCAACCAGGGCCGCGCCCCGGACATGGGCTGGCTCGACCACGACCGCCTGGGCTTCAACTACCGCCTGACCGACATCGCCTGCGCGATCGGCCTCGTCCAGCTCGGCCGCCTGGACGGGATGCTCGCCGACCGCGCCCGCGTCGCCGGCTGGTACCGCGAGGCGCTGGCCGGCATCGAGGGCCTGGGCCTGCCGTGCGAGGACTCCGACGGCGACCGGCGCGGATGGTTCGTCTTCGTCGTCCAGGTCCCGCGCGATCGCGACCGCGACGAGGTCATCCACGCCCTGCGCGGGCGCGGGGTGCAGTGCAAGCCCTACCTGCCCGCGATCCACCTCATGAGCTTCTACCGCGAGCGCTTCGGCCACCGCGAGGGCGAGTTCCCGGTGTGCGAGGACGTCGCCGCGCGCTCGATCGCGCTGCCGTTCTTCCCGGCCATGAGCGAGGGCCAGGTCACGCGCGTGGCGGCGGCCCTGGTGGACGCGGTCGGCCACGCGCAATAATCCGGAGTCATGGCGAGCCTCCGCGCCGACGTCGAGCGTGCCCGCCGGCGCCGCGCGCGGCGACTGGGCGCCGTGGGCTTCGTCGCCGCGGTCGCCCTCCCGATCGTCCTCTGGCACCGCGTGGTGGCCGACATCGCCGGCGAGTTCCACCTCGACGCGCGCTACCTGCTGACCGGCTGGTCGCCGTGGGCGCTGATGGCCCTGGGGCTGTGCTGCTTCATCCCCGTCGTCGTCGAGGACTGGCGCGATCCCGACCGGCGCTTCCACCACCGCGGCACCGGCGCCTGGTTCGGCTGGGGCATCACGCTGTACGTGCTCGGCTTCGCGCTGGCCACGCAGGTGGCACAGATCGCCGAGGGCCTGAGCTCGGCCTAGGTGCGCGCGCGCCGGCGCGCGCGCGGCTGCTCGGCCGTGGCACCGTCGATGCCGATGCCGGGGAAGGGGTCCCGGTGGTCCTCGACCGAGGCGTCGCGCACGCCCTCCTCGGTCGTCGCCGTCTTCGCGCGCGCGGTCGCCAGCAGCAGCGCCACCGCCGTCATCGGGATGACCCCGGCCATGAGCGCCGCGACGCCGTAGACGACGCCCATGGTCGCCGTGGCGACCGCCGCGCAGACGACGTAGAAGAGCGCCACCCCGCCGATCGCCCACGCGAACCAGCCGGGGCGCGGGCGATCCGGCCGGCGCCGCAGGGCCAGGTGCAGCGCGGTGGCGCAGGCGACCAGCGCAAGCGTCGCGCCGACCGCGAGCACGGTCCACGTGCTCGTGCCGCCCATGAGGATGAGCAGGCTGGCGACGTACACCGCGATCCACAGGACGGGCGGCCATCGCTCGAGCAAACGCCTCATGCCTGCGGGGGTAGGCCGCCCGCGCCGCGGGCAAGGCGGTCGCGGCGCCTAGACTGCCGGGCCGTGTCCCGCTTCCGCGAGCCGCAGGATCCGGCCTTCCAGGCCCTCAACGCGTCGATCGACTTCGACCGCCGGCTGTGGCCGCACGACCTCGCGCAGTCGCGCGCGCACGCGCGCATGCTCGCGGTACGGGGGATCATCGCCGCCGAGGATCGCGACGCGCTCCTGGGCGGCCTGGACGCCGTCGAGGCCGAGCTGCGCGAGGGGCGCTTCCCGTTCGCGCCCGACGACGAGGACATCCACATGGCCGTCGAGCGGCGGCTCACCGAGCTGGTGGGCGCGGTCGGCGGGCGCCTGCACACGGCGCGCTCGCGCAACGACCAGGTGGCCACCGACGTCGCGCTGTTCACGCGCGAGGCGGCGCGCGCCGGGGTCGAGGCCGTCACCGCGCTGATGGCCGCGCTCGTCGCCGCCGCCGAGCGGCACCTGGACTGGCCGCTGCCCGGCTACACGCACCTGCAGCGCGCGCAGCCCGTCTACCTCGGCCACCACCTGCTCGCGTACGTGTGGATGCTCGACCGCGACCGCGCCCGCCTGCGCTTCGTCGTCGAGCAGACGGCCGCGCTGCCGCTGGGCGCCGGCGCGCTGGCCGGCGTGAACTTCGACACCGATCGCCGCGCGGTGGCGGCCGAGCTCGGCTTCGACCGCCCGGCGCCCAACTCGATCGACGCCGTCTCCAACCGCGACTTCGTCCTGGACTACCTGAGCGCGGCGGCCACCTGCGCCACGCACCTCTCGCGGCTCGGCGCCGAGCTCGTGCTGTGGTCCTCGGAGGAGTTCGGCTTCGTCGAGCTGCCCGACGCGTGGACGAGCGGCTCGTCGATCATGCCCCAGAAGAAGAACCCCGACGCGGCCGAGCTCCTGCGGGCCAAGGCGCCGCGCGTGGTGGGGCACCTCGCCGCGCTGCACGGGGTGATGCACGCCCTCCCGCTGACCTACAACAAGGACCTTCAGGAGGACAAGGAGCACCTCTTCGACGCGGTCGACACGTTGGGGCTGTCCCTCGCCGCCGCGACTGGGATGGTCGCCGGGGCGAGCTTCCGCCGCGAGCGGATGGCCGCCGCCGCGTCGGACGAGCTCATCGCCGCGACCGACCTTGCCGACCTCCTGGTCAAGCGCGGCACGCCGTTCCGCGAGGCCCACGGCGTCATCGCCGGCCTCGTCCGCGAGGCGGTCGAGTCCGGGCGGCCGCTGGCCGAGGTGGCGGTGCCGGCGCTGGGCGAGGAGGCGGCGCAGGTGCTGGCGAGCTCCTCGTGGCTGGAGTCCAAGGTCAGCGAGGGGGGGACGTCGCTGCGGCGCGTGCGCGAGCAGCTCGACCTCGCCCGCGCGCTGCTGTGATCGAGGCGGCGTTCTTCGATCGTCCGGTGGTCGACGTCGCCCGCGACCTGATCGGCTGCGTCGTGCGCCACGGCACGACCGCCGGCACGATCGTCGAGGCCGAGGCCTACCACGACTCCGAGCCGGCCTGCCACGCCTTCGCGGGGCTGACGCCGCGCACGGCGACGCTCTTCGGCCCGCCGTCGTTCGCCTACGTCTACCGCTCGTACGGCATCCACGCGATGCTCAACGCGGTCTGCGAGCGCGAGGGCGTCGGCGCCGCCGTGCTCATCCGCGCGCTGGAGCCGATCGAGGGCGTCGACCTCATGCGCGCCCGTCGCGGTCTCGAACGGCCCGAGGACCTGTGCTCGGGCCCGGGCAAGCTCACGCAGGCGCTCGACATCGGCTTCGATCTCAACGCCACGTCGCTGCTCGACGGGCCGATTCGCATCGAGCCGCGTCCGGCGGCCGAGCCGGCGCCCGACGTCGTCGTCGGGCGCCGCATCGGCATCACCAAGGCGGTCGAGCTGCCGTGGCGCTTCTGCGCGGCCGGCAGCCGCCACGTCTCGCGCCCGTGGCCGCCCGGTCTGGCGCAGCCGCGCGCCGCCTGAACGCTACCCGGCCGCGATCGCCGGGATGAGGCTCTGCGGTCCCGCCAGCACGCTCCGCGGCTCGGGCGTCCAGCCGGTCGCCCGCAGCCAGTCGCCGACCTCGTCCTCGCTGTAGACGTCGCCGTCGTCGCTGAACAGGGCGAACTCGCCCGCCATGAGGGCGGCGAACGGCGGGTCCGCATGGGTCGCGTCGGTCCAGAAGTCGACTAGGAGCAGGCGCGTTCCCGGCTCGGAGACGGCGCGCAGGCGTCGCAGGAGCTCGCGGTTGGCATCGGGGGAGAGCAGGTGCGCGACGTTGGCGACCAGCACGGCGTCGTGGCCTTCGGGGAGCGAGTCGACGAGCGCGTCCGCGCCGACCACCTCGATGCGATCGGCCGCCGGCCCTGCCGCCACGCGCTGGCGTGCGACCGAGAGCACGGGCTCGACCTCGACCAGCGTCCCGGTCAGGTGCGGGTGGCTCTGCATCGCGGCGACGAGGAACGAGCCCGTGCCGCCGCCCACGTCGAGCAGCCGCCGGTGGCGGGCGAAGTCGTACGTGGCGGCGAGGCCGTGGGCGCTGCCCGCGGTGACCGCCTCAACGCCGGTGGCGAAGATCTCGCCTTCCTCGGGCGTCATCTCGGTCTTCGGCGCCGCGCCGGTGCGCAGCGCGCCAGCGAGCTGCTCCCAGTTGACGTAGCTCAGGCGATCCCAGAAGCGCAGGAACGGGCGCAGGTCGACCGGGCCGCGATCGGCGACGTACGCAGCGGCCACCGGCCCGTTCTCGTAGCGGTCGCCGTCGCGCTCGACGAAGCCGAGGGCGACCATGGCGTCGGCGCTGATGCGCGTTGCGCGACGGGAGAGGCCGATCCCCTCCGCGAGCTCGTCGAGGGTGGCCGGCCCGTCGGCCAGGCCGGCGAAGAGGCCGACCTCGGCGGCCGCGAACAGGTGCTTGGACGCCATGAAACCGCTGGCGACGCGGAACAGCGCCTCAGGGTCCACCGCGACCGCGTCGTGGCTCATCGTCTGCGACATCGTGAATCCTCCGGGATCGAGGGCTTCGTGCCGAGCAGTTGAGTTCGTCGTACGCTCTCAAACTGTTCGAATACGGACTATCTCCCATCGGACGGTATGCTGTCAAGCGTGAACCCGCCCCAGAGTCTCCGCCCGCGCGCCTGGCGCCTGCTCATGGAGACCCACGCCGCGCTCTTCGGCCGGCTCGTCGACGAGCTCAAGGCCGAGCTCGGCTTGCCCGTGACCTGGTACGACGTGCTGCTGCACCTGAACGAGGCCGACAGCCGGCGGCTGCGCATGCGTGCGCTGGCCGACGCCGTCCTGCTGAGCAAGAGTGGCCTGACGACGGTCGTCGACCGCATGGAGGAGGCCGGCCTCGTTCGCCGCGAGGCGCCGCCCGGCGACCGCCGCTCGATCGACGTCGTCCTGACCGACGCCGGCCTGGAGCGCTTCCACGAGGCGGCCGCCGTGCATCGCCGGGGCATCGACGAGCACTTCTGCGACCACATCACCGACGACGAGGCGGCGACGTTGGTGGCCGTCCTCGGCCGCCTGCGCGACGCTGAGGCGAGCCCCGCCTAGGGGCTGGGCGGCGGCGCGCCGGACGGCTGGGTCGCGGCGCCGGCGCCGCCGGCGCCCGTTCCGCCGCTCGGCGGCGTCGTGGGCGGCGGTGTGGCCGCCGGCGGCGTCGTGGGTGTCGGCGGGGGGACCGGCGCCGGCGTGGTCGGGGTCGTCGACGTGCCGGTCCCGGTGCCGGTCGACGTGCCGCCCGACCCGGCGCCGCTCTGCGGCGTCGTCGTCGTGGCGGTGGGCGCCGGCGGGGCCGAGGCGCCGCCCTCGGGCACCGGCGCCGGGTTGGCCGGCACGGACGTGGTGGGCACCGGGCTGGTCGGCGTCGTCTGCGGCTTGGGCGGCAGGCCCGCCTTGATGCGGAGCTGGGCCTGGCGGTCGTCGATGATCTGGTTCGCCGCGGTCATGAAGTCGTGCCAGATCAGCGCCGGGTAGGTGCCGCCCTCGACCGGCTGGCCGGCGAACTCCGTCAGCATCGGCTTGAGCTTGTCGGGATAGCCGACCCACACGGCGACGGTCATCCGCTGCGTGAAGCCCACGAACCACGCGTCGCCGTCGTTCTCGGTCGTCCCCGTCTTGCCCGCGGCGAACTGGCCGTCGGCCAGCGCGGCGCGCCGAGCGGTGCCCTGCGACACGACGGACGCCATGATCCCGACCGCCTGGTTGGCGATCGGCGCGGGCAGCACTCGCGTGCTCCGGACATCGTTCTTGGCGATGACGTTGCCGCCCGGTCCCACGACGCTGGCGATCCCGACCGGCCCGTCGTCGGTCGAGCCCAGCGTGCCGCTGATCCGCCGGCCGCCCTCGATGAACGTCTCGTACGCGTGGGCCATGTCGAGTGCGGTGACGCCGTGCTTGAGACCGCCGAGCGTCATCGCGTAGTTGGACGAGACCGGCGTGCGGATGCCCATCCGCTGCGCCAGGCGGGCGATCTTCTTGGTCCCGACCTGGATGCCGACCGCCGAGTAGACGGCGTTGTCGGAGTAGGTCAGGCCGCCGGCGAGGGTCTGGGTGCCGGCGTACTTGCTCTCGAAGTTGTTGACGACGAACTTCTCGCGCCCGCGCGTGCCGGGGACGGTGAAGACGCGCTTGCGCGACGGCCACAGCGAGCCCGGAGCGAGCCCCTGGCGCAGCGCGGCGGCGAGGATGAACGGCTTCATCGAGGAGCCGGGCTGGCGCTGGCCCTGCGTGGCCAGGTTGAAGGGACGCTGCGCGTAGTCGCGGCCGCCGACCATGGCGCGGACCTGGCCGGTCTTGTTGTCGATCGCCACCAGCGCCGCCGACGGTCCGTCCGGGTTGGAGAAGTACGTGTTGACCGCGTTCTCGGCGGCGGTCTGCAGGTCGATGTCGAGCGTCGTCCTGACCTTCAGGCCGCCCTCGAACGCCTGGCGCGCGCCGAAGCGGTCGACGAGCTGTTGGCGCACCCACGTCGTGAAGTACGGCGCCGCGGTGTTGACCGTGGGCGGCTTGATGTCCTGCGCGGCGGGCAGCGCCTCCTTGCGGGCGTTGAAGTACTCCAGGCGGGGCAGGTTCCCCTGCTGGAACATCTGCTGGAGCACGAGATCGCGCCGGCGCTTGGCCGCCTGCGGGTGCGCGACCGGGTCGTAGGCGCTCGGGTTGGCCACCACCCCGGCGATCAGCGCGGCCTCGTCGGGCTTGAGCTGGCTGACGCACAGGGCGTGGCCGTGGTCGCCGCAGCCCTGGTGGTCGGGCTGCTGGCCGAAGTAGGTTCGCGCGGCGGACTCGACGCCGTAGGCGCCGTTGCCGAAGTAGATCGAGTTCAGGTACTGGGTGAGGATCTTGGTCTTGGGCCACTTGCGCGTCAGGTGGTAGGCGAGCGCGGCCTCCCGCAGCTTCTGGAGGATGGTCCGGTCGCTCTGCGCGCGCAGCGCGTTCTTGACGAACTGCTGAGCGATGGTCGATCCGCCCTGGATCGCCTTGCGGTTCTCGATGTCCTGGATGAACGCGCGCCCGATCCCGCGCAGGTCGACGCCCGAGTTCTCGTAGAAGCGCCGGTCCTCGATGGCGATGATCGCGTTGCGCATGTAGGGCGAGATGTCCCCGTAGCCCACCAGCACCCGGCTCTGGTTGTTGGTCAGGACGCCGAGCACCTTGCTGTGGACGTCCGTGAGCACCGAGTTGCGCGCGTCCTGGTACTCCTTGCGGTTCTCCAGGGCCGGCAGGTCCGAGGCGACCGCCATCAGCATCCCGAAGACGGCGGAGACGATCGCCAGCAGCGCCAGCGGTCCGAGGATCGCCAGCAGGCGCAGCTTCTTCACCCGCGGGCGCACGCGCGCCGGCGGCTCGATCGGCTGGTCGTCGCCGAACAGCGGCGTGATGTTCGATCCGTTGTCGTCGCTCATGCGGCGGGGGGTCGGCGGCGGCGCCGGTCGCGGAGCGCGTCGCGGTGCAGCGGGGGGCAGACGTCGCGACGGCGGCCAACACTAGCATTGGCGCGGATGGCATCGGCCGCCGACGACGCAGCGTTCCTGACTCGCAACGCGGCCGACGCGCTGCCCGCGGGCGGGCTGCAGGCCAAGCTCGAGGCGGCGGCCCGCGAGGGACGCCCGCTCCGAGCGAAGTTCGGGATGGACCCGACTGCGCCCGACGTCCACCTCGGCCACACGGTCGTGCTGCAGAAGCTGCGCGAGTTCCAGGACCTCGGGCACCGCGTGGTGCTCATCGTCGGCGATTACACCGCGCGCGTCGGCGACCCGAGCGGGCGCACGGCCACGCGACCGATCCTCTCCGGCGAGGAGATCGACGCCAACGCGCGGACCTACCGCGAGCAGGCCTTCCACGTCCTGCGCGACGACCCCGAGCTCTGCGAGCTGCGCTTGAACTCCGAGTGGCTGGACATGCGCATGGAGGAGCTCTTCCGCCTGGCGCGCACGACCACCGTCGCCCAGCTCCTGGAGCGCGACGACTTCGCCAAGCGGTGGTCGGCGCGCTCGCCGATCTCGCTGCTCGAGCTGCTCTATCCCGTGATGCAGGGCTACGACTCGGTCGCGGTGCGCGCCGACGTCGAGCTCGGCGGCACCGACCAGACCTTCAACCTCCTGCTCGCGCGGGACGTCCAGCGCGCCTACGGGCTGCCCGAGCAGGCGGTGCTGACGATGCCGATCCTGCCCGGCACGGACGGGACGGAGAAGATGTCCAAGTCCCTGGGCAACCACGTCGGCGTCACCGATTCGCCCGAGGAGATGTACGGGCGCACGCTGTCCCTGCCCGACGAGGCGATGGGGCCGTGGTTCGAGCTGCTGGCGATCGAGCGCCCGCCGGACGACCCGTCGCCGCGCGACGCCAAGCACGCCCTGGCGCGCGCGCTCGTCGAGCGCTTCCACGGTCCGCAGGCCGCCGACGCCGCCGCCGAGGCCTTCGCGGCGAAGCACGTCCGCCGCGAGACGCCGGACGACGTCCCCGAGGCGACGGTGACGGCAGCCGACGGGCACGTGCACCTCCCGGCCGCGATCGCCCAGGCGTTCGGGATGTCGCGCTCGGAGGCGCGCCGGGTGCTGGCGCAGGGCGGCGTGCGCCTGGGCGGGGAGCCGCTGGACGGGGGCGAGCTGGACGTTCCGCGCGAGCGCCTGGACGGCGCCGTCATGCAGGTCGGCAGGCGCCAATTCCGCCGCCTGCGCGTGGATTGATCGGCTCCGGCCGTCCGCACGGCGGCGCGCGGCGCGTTCGGGGATGCGCTACAGTGCCGCAGCCGTCGAGGAGGCGCAGCGACCTCGCCCCGCCCGTTGGGCCCGGGCGAGTCCCCGCGCTATACTCGATGGTCCGCGCCGGTGCGCACGTCGTGTGCCGGCCGCGTCTCCTTGAAGAAGGAATCCCCTTCCCGACAGGGCGCGGCGGTCTTTGAAAACTCAACAGCATGCGCACTTGGGTCGAATCCCGACCCGGTGTGCGTCCAGGTTCGATCCGTTGATCCGGACGCCGCGTTCGCGCGGTCGATGGCTCGGCGGACCTGAGATTGACCCGTCATAGATCGCGGCACCACGGTGTACTCGGTGCCGCACGAGATCCATGACAGCTCTTTGTGACGGGTGTGGGCCCTCGGGCTCGCGCCCAGCAGTTCTTCACGGAGAGTTTGATCCTGGCTCAGGACGAACGCTGGCGGCGTGCCTAACACATGCAAGTGGAGCGACGAACCAGGGCTTGCCCTGGGGCAAAGCCGCGAACGGGTGAGTAACACGTGGGTAACCTGCCCCGATGACCGGGACAACCCGAGGAAACTCGGGCTAATACCGGATGTGTTCCTACCACACGAGTGGTAGGAGGAAAGGAAGCTTCGGCCTCCGCATCGGGATGGGCCCGCGGCCCATTAGCTTGTTGGTGGGGTAATGGCCCACCAAGGCTACGATGGGTAGCTGGTCTGAGAGGACGATCAGCCACACTGGGACTGAGACACGGCCCAGACTCCTACGGGAGGCAGCAGTGGGGAATCTTGCGCAATGCGCGAAAGCGTGACGCAGC
>JAXDHQ010000070.1:0-4785 GCA_034664395.1 Solirubrobacteraceae bacterium
TCGACTCCGGCAAGTCGGTCATCGTCATCGAGCACCACCAGGCGGTCATGGCGCACGCCGACTGGATCGTCGACCTCGGCCCCGGCGCCGGCCACGACGGCGGCCGGATCGTCTTCGAGGGCACACCCGCCGACCTCGTCGCCGCCCGCTCCACCCTCACCGGCGAGCACCTCGCGGCCTACGTCGGCACCTGAACCGCGAGGCCGCCGCGCTCACGTGGGCCGCCGGACGAGGAGGCGCGTCCTCAGTGCCCGGACGCCGAGAAGTGCATGTAGTCCTTGGTGTTCCCCGTCCAGGAGCCGCCCCAGCCCCAGCCGATCGAGCGGAACGCCTTGATCACCCGCCCGGTCACCATCCCCGGCCGGTGCCGGGAGCGGTCGCGGTACGGCCTCGCCGCGGGGTCCCGACTCTGGCCGCAGCCCACGTAGGGGTTCTCGACCGGGTTCAGGTCCACAGCGCGCCCGAAGGCGTGCATCGACCACGACCCCGTCCCGCGGCCGCCCGTGCAGGGCGACGGGACGGCCTGCCGACACTCGAACGAGCCGCTGACGTCACCGTCGCGGGGGCGGCCGCGGCTCGGCCCGTACATGTCGGCGAGCGCCATGTGACGGATCGGGAAGCGCAGGCGGTAGAGCCGGCGGAACACGCCCGCGAGCGGACGCGCGGCGTCCTTGTTGACGACGAGCTGCCCGGTGTTCGCCATCCCGTCGAAGCCCTGGTAGGAGACGGTGAGCAGCCGCAGGTCCGACAGCGCGACCGGGCAGCCGCGGTGCCAGAACCCGCCCGCCTGGAGCTGCGTCGCGACAGGCTGTGGCAGCGGCTCGACCGAGGAGTGAAACGGCGCGAGCGCGAGCAGCACCGCCGGTAGCGCGAGGACGCCGGACACGACGCTGCACTCTACGCTCGCGGTTGCGCGACCGCCGGCCGCGTCGCGTCTAGACGATGCTCCGGAAGAAGCGGAAGGCGCTCACGCGCGCCGATAGCGAAGGTAGACGACGCGAGAGCCGAACGTCCGCGTCTCGACCAGCTCCAGGTCGATCCGCTCTTCCAGGGCCGGGAAGTACCGCGTGCCCGCGCCCAGGACGACCGGACTGACGAAGAGCCGGTAGTCGTCGACGAGGTCCAGTTCGATGAGGGCGGACGCCAGGCCGGCGCCGCCGACGGCCAGGTCCTTGCCTGGTTGCTCCTTCAGCTTGGCCACCTCCTCGGCAACGCCGTCCCTGACCAGCGTGGCATTGCCCTCGACCTTCTCGAGGGTCCGCGAGAACACGATCTTCGGCAGCTCCTGCCAGATGCGCGCGAACTCGAGCGCGGTCTCCGTGGCCGACGGGTTCTGGTCAGCGGTCTCCCAGTACACCATCTCCTCGTACAGCCGGCGTCCGCAGAGGTGCGCGCCCAGCTCCCGCGTCTGCTGGTTGTGGAACCGATGCAGCTCCTCGTCCGGCGCCGACCAGTCGATCTCGCCGTTTCGCCCGGCGATGAAGCCGTCCAGCGAGACTCCCATCGAGTAGATCACCTTCCGCATCACGGTCCTCCTCGGTCGCGGCCATTCTTCCGTGGTGTATGACTTCGCGCCGCCGTCATGCTCATCGGTGGTCGGTCGATCGCTCGACGCATAGAGTCGCGCGATGACCTTCGACGTCGAAGCGGACGCGTATGACCGCTTCATGGGCCGCTACTCGCAGCCGCTCGCGCCGCAACTGGCCGACCTGGCCGGCGTGCGGCCGGGACAGCGGGCGCTCGACGTGGGCTGCGGGCCCGGCGCGCTGACGTCGGAGCTCGTCGGGCGGCTCGGCGCCGGCGCCGTGGCAGCCGTGGACCCGTCGGAGCCGTTCGTGCAGGCTGCGCGCCGGCGCCACGACGGTGTCGACGTGGCGGTGGCGCCGGCCGAGGACCTGCCCTTCCGCGACGGCGACTTCGACGTCGCGCTCGCGCAACTCGTCGTGCCCTTCATGAGCGAGCCGGTCGCCGGGCTGGCCGAGATGAGGCGGGTGACGCGGAGCGGCGGCATCGTCGCGGCGTGCGTGTGGGATCACGCCGGCGGCCAGGCACCGCTGTCGGCGTTCTGGCAGGCCGTACGGGAGCTCGACCCCAGCGCCCGGGACGAGTCCGGGCAGCCGGGCGCGGGGGAGGGGCAGCTCGCGGGGCTGTTCGCGGCGGCGGGGTTGGACGACGTCGAGGAGGATGCGCTCTCCGTGAGCCTTCGACACGCGAGCTTCGACGAGTGGTGGCAGCCGTTCACCCTCGGCGTGGGACCCGCGGGAGGCTACGTGGCAGGGCTCGACGCCGTTGCCGTCGCCGAGCTGCGGGAGCGCTGTCGGCTGCTGCTGGGAGATGCGCCGTTCACCCTCACCGCGCGAGCGTGGGCGGCGCAGGGACGCGCGTGACGCGCGGCGGCCGTCACGCCTCTGTGCCGAGCCGCCAAACGCCGCTGATGCAGACGGCGTAGCCGTCCGGGAGCGTCGTGATGCAGGCCGCCACGTCGTCGCAGGCAGGACAGCGGAGCACGAGGCCCGCGCCGCGGTGCAGTCGGTGGGCGCCGATGTGGCTTCGCGCCCTGCACGACTGGCACACGCGTTCGGCGCCGGTCATCTCGCGGGCGAAGATCTCCTCGAGGAGTCCGGCGATCGCGTTCCCGTCGGTGTGCATGGTCAGCCTCCGGTGGGTCCGAACCGCTCGGTGCGGACGCTGCGCGCGTCGTGGCCGAGCTCGACGAGCAGCCGCGCCGCCTCCTCCACGAACGGCGTGGGTCCGCAGACGTAGAAGCGTGCCCCGGCGCCCGGCTCGGGGCCCAGCTCCTCGAGCATCTCGCGGTCGATGCGCCGCGTCCAGGCGTCGGCCCAGTCGGCGGGCGGCGCCGGTGCACGCGTGAGCGTCAGGCGGACCGCCACGTCGCAGTCGCGCAGCTCGGGGAGCTCGTCCCGGTAGAGCACGTCGTCGAACGTCCGTGCCGAGAGCAGCAGCCGCGCGTCGGTCCGCGCACCGACCGCCCGGCGCTGGCGGAGCATCGCCATCAGCGGCACGAGGCCCGAGCCGCCGCCGATCAGCACCAGCGCGCCGTCCAGCGTGGGGTGCCAGGCGAAGTAGCCGCCGATCGGGCCGCGCAGCTCGAACTGGTCGCCCGGCTGCGCGTCGTCGACGAGGTAGCTCGACACCTCGCCGTCGTCGATCCGCTCGACCGTCAGCTCGAGCTGCTCGCTCTCCGGCGGCGAGGCGATCGAGTAGGAGCGCTGCGCCTGGTAGCCGTCCTCGGCCGTGAGGCGGACGTCCACGTGCTGACCGGCCAGATGGCCCGGCCAGCCGGGCACGTCGAGCACGAGCGTCTTGGCGTGCGCCGTCTCGACCCGCAGGTCGCCGATCGTCACGGTGCGCCAGGTGAGGCGCGGCGGGCTCGCCGCTAGTCGCTCCAGTACCGCTGCTCCTTCCAGGGATCGCCGTAGTTGTGGTAGCCGTAGGCCTCCCAGAACCCCGGCTGGTCCTGCTCGGCGACGTCGAGCCCGCGCACCCACTTCGCGCTCTTCCAGAAGTACAGGTGCGGCACGAACAGGCGCGCCGGGCCGCCGTGCTCGGGGTGCAGCGGCTCGCCGGCGTACCGGTACGCAACCCAGGCCTTGCCGCCGGTGACGTCGGCGAGCGGGAGGTTGGTGGTGTAGCCGCCGTCGCACCGCGCCACCACGAACGCGCCAGCGGGCTCGGTGCCCTCGAGCAGCGCGTCCACCGGCACGCCCGTCCAGCTCGTGTCGAACTTCGACCACTTGGTCACGCAGTGGATGTCCGCCGTCACGGTCTCGCTCGGCAGCGCGGTGAACTGCTCCCAGGTCCACGAGCGCGCCTCGCCGACCGCTCCGCCGATCGCGAAGCTCCACTCCTCGAGGGGCGTGTGGGGAGTGGGCCCGGCGGAGAGCACCGGGAAGTCCTTCGTCACGTACTGGCCGGGAGGCAGGCGAGCGGGGTCGACGTCCGTCTGCCGGCGGCCGCGGAAGCCGCGCGTGAACGCCATCACGCCACATCGTATGCGGAGCGTCCAGCGGCGATCGATGCCGCCGCGAGCGCCGCTCAGCCGGCGAGCTGCGGGTCGAGGGGACGCGCGGCGTCAACGCGCGGCCGTCGTGCCGGGGCGCGGCGGCGGCGGACGCAGGGTCACGAAGGGGCGGCCTGCGCGGGTGAGCTCGATGACGCGGGGAGTCAGCATGTCGGGGACCACTGTCGCCCCAACCCCACGTGGCCGCCAGGCACCAAAGGGGTGAATCTCGCCACCCACGCGAGGGGTGGTCCGCTCCAGCCCTTGGGTCCCTGGGCACGGCCACGCCTCGGATGGACACTCGCCACCGTCCAGTCCATCGCAGCGTGAGCCGTCAGCTCACCGAAGGAGCCATCATGTTCCGCAGTCACAAGGCCGCCAGCAGCCTCTCCGCCGTCCTCGCCGTCGGAGCGCTCGCGGCGCCCTCCGCCCTCGCGCGACCGGCCGACATGATCATCCCCAACACCGGGGGCGTGTCCCAGCACACGACCGGCACCGTCGACCTGCGCAGCCCGGACACCCGGGACGCCGCCCAGGGCCGGCAGATCGTCGCCTCGACGCCGGTCGGGCTCCCCGGGATCAGGCACAGCAGCGCCACCGGCTTCGACTGGGGCGACGCGGCCATCGGGGCCGGCGGCGCGATGGGCGCCGTCCTGCTGTGCCTGGGCGGCACCGTGGCGCTGACCCGTCGCCGGGACGGTTCGACCAGCCCCTCGAAGGCCGCACGCCTGGCCGGCTGATCCTCGGGGGCACCGACCCGCGCC
>JAXDHQ010000071.1:0-5418 GCA_034664395.1 Solirubrobacteraceae bacterium
CACGTGCGGGAGCTGGCGGCTCGTGTCGCCGTGGCGCGCGATCCGCTCGGCCGTCCGCGCCAGGTCCTCCATCTGCTCGCGCTCGACCAGTCCCGCGACCCACTCGCGGTCGGCCAGGTAGAGCAGCCCGAGCGGCACGGCGACGAGCAGGATGCCGACTGGATGCGCGTTCCAGGCGACGCAGGCCAGCACGCCGATGGCGACGTTGCCCGCCCACTGCGGGACGCCGGCCCGCAGGCTGCCGAGCGCGCCCGCGCGCGGCTCGCGGCGCACGAGCGCGGCGGTGGTCGCTGTGACCGCGAACGCCGCCGCGGCGGCGGCGACGACCAGGGCCCAGGCGGCCAGGCGGGCGGGGTCCGGCGCCGGCTCCGCCAGGCTCCAGACCAGCTCGGCGAGGCTCAGCGACAGCGCGACCTGCCCGACGTCGAAGGCGATCGTCGTCGCCGGCAGGCGCCGGTGGAGCCGCCAGGCGAGCGCGCCGAGCGACGCGCCGGCGGTCGCCACGCCGGGGTGGGCGAGGACGATGGCGGTCACCCAGACCGCGCCGGTGAGGGCGAAGTGCTCGCTGTCGCCGCCGAGCGTGAGCGTGAACCGGTCGGCGAACGTCACCGCGAGCCCGACGGCCGCGACGGCCGCCAGCGCGGACAGCGGCGCGTGGGCGAGCCGCAGCACGGCGACCACGATGCCGGCCGCCCCGGCGGCGGCGACGGCGGCGACGAGGCCGCGGCCGCGGGCGATCGATCGGCTCAGCGCGCCCTCGTGGGGAGCGGTCGTGGGCTCGGGGACCAGTGCGGATGCCGTTCCAAGGTGCGTCGTCGCGTCTCCGTCGATGGCGTGATCGCTGCCGCGCCGGTCCGGGGCAGGACACTTTGCCGACGGCCCGGTCTCCGGCGCAATGCGACATGAGTCCTAGGACGCCGCGCGCAGTTTCTTCGCCGGCTCTTAGGTGCGCGGGCGAAGATCGACGCATGGCCCGCGCCGTCCCCGACCTCATTGCCGCCGCCCATCGCGCGGCCCGGTCCGAGCGCGGGTGCGGCGGTGTGCGGGTCCGGCGCCTCACCGGCCGGATCCGCGGCGAGCAGCGCCGCTGCAGGCGCACAGGGCGCCGGAGTCGCCACGGGCTCCGGCGCCCGCGCCGCTGACGAGCGCGCCCCGGTTTGCCGCCGACGCTGTGGTGGCAGAATGTTGATCGTGCAACCGATCACCGTCCTGCACTTCTCCGATCCGGGCTGCCCCTGGGCGTACTCGGCGTCGCCCGCCTTCGCGACGCTGCGCTGGCGCTACGGCGCCCAGCTCGACTGGCGCCTGGTCCTCATCGGACTGACCGAGGAGGCTCAGCAGTACGTCGACCGCGGCTACACGCCCGGGCGCCAGGCCCAGGGCTATCGCGCGTTCGCCCGCGCCTGGGGCATGCCGTTCGCCACCGCGCCCAAGCGCCGCGTCTCGGCCACGTCGCGCGCGTGCCGCGCGATCGTCGCCGCCCGCCTGGAGGACCCCGTTCTGGGCGACGCGGCCTTCCGCGCGCTGCAGATCTCGCAGTTCACCACCACGCTGCTGCTCGACGACGACGGCGACCTCGCCGCCGCGCTGCGCCGGGTCGACGGCCTCGACGCGCAGGCGATCGTGGCCCGCATCGACGACCGCGAGGTCGTCCGCGCCTACGAGGCCGACCGGGCGCTGGCGCGCACCGCCGAGGGCTCGCCGACCGCCTTCCAGGGCAAGGCCGCGCGGAGCGACGGGCCCGTGCGCTACACGGCGCCGTCGCTGATCTTCGAGCGCGATGGGACCCGTCTGGAGGCCGGCGGCTTCCAGCCGATCGAGGTCTACGACGTCGTCATCGCCAACATCGACGCGACGCTGACCCGCCGGCCGGCGCCGACCGACCCGATGGAGGCGCTGGACGAGGAGCCCAACGGCCTGGTGACGGCCGAGGTCGCCGAGATCATGCGCGACGGGAACTTCCCCGCCGACCGCGAGGCGGCGGAGGAGGCGCTCATCGGCGCGGCCGCGCGGGGCGAGGCCGTCCGCATGCCGGTCGGCGACGACGCCGTGTGGCTCGCCGCGCGCTACGCGTCGGCCGCGGAGAGGTTCCTGCGCGCGAGCTCGGTGGCGGCCGCCAGCGGCGTCCTGCCGCCGGTCGCCGCGTCGTAGATCGCTCGCAGGGTGTCGCCGACGCCGCGCACCCGCCGGCGGGCGAGCCGGGGGTCGTAGCCGCCGGGCTCGAACTCGACGGCGATGTTGATGACGCCGCCGGCGTTCGCCACGAAGTCGGGTGCCCAGAGGATGCTGCGGCGCGAGAGCAGCTCGGCCACCGACTCGTCGGCGAGCTGGTTGTTGGCGGCGCCGGCCACGACCGGCGCCTGCAGGTCGGCGACGGCCCGCTCGTCGAGCAGGCCGCCGAGCGCGCACGGCGCCAGCACGTCGACCGGGGCCAGGAGCGCCTTGGAGGGCGTCGTCCAGCGCGCGCCCAGGCGCGCCGCGTGCTCGCGCTTGCGCTCGTCGATGTCGGACACGACGAGCTTCGCGCCGCGCCGGGCCAGGAGCTGCGCGAGCCGCAGGCCGACGTTGCCCAGCCCGAGCACCGCCGCCGAGCGGCCCTTCATCGAGGTGTCGCCGAACGCGCGCTCGCACGAGGCGAGCACGGCGGCCTCGACGCCGAGCGCGGTCCACGGGCTGGGGTCGCCGGAGCCGCCGCGGGAGCGGGCGAGTCCCGAGACGTGGCGGGTGCCCTCCGCGATGACCGTCATGTCGCGGGCCGACGTGCCGACGTCCTCGGCGGTGATGTAGCGCCCGCCGACGGCGTCGACCGTGTCGGCGAAGTCGAGCAGCACGTCGCGGCGCCGGCGCCCCTGCGGCGGCCCGTCGCGCAGCATGACGACGCCCTTGCCGCCGCCCAGCGGCAGGCCGGCGACCGCCGACTTGTAGGTCATCGCGCGCGAGAGCCGCAGCGCGTCGTCCACCGCGGCGCGGCCGTCGTCGTAGCTCCACATGCGACAGCCGCCGAGCGACGGGCCGCGGACGGTGGAGTGCACGGCGACGATGCAGTACGCGCCCGACCGGGTGCCGCGCCGGACGAGCAGCTCCTCGTGCTCCAGGTTGACGGGGAAGCGCTCCATCGCGGTGGGCGACGATAGCGGCCGCCGGGGCGGCGCGGCGACGGCTGGGGCCGCTCAGCCTGCGGGCGGCGACTGCGCGCCGGGGGGCGTGGCCGTGGTGCCGTCCGCCGGGGCGCCGGCGGGCGGACCGCCGTCGGGCGCGGGCGTGGCCGGCGCGGGCTGGGGGAGCGCGTTCGGCGCGGGAGGCACGACGTCGTTGGGCGCGACCTGGCCTCCCGCGACCGGGCCGTCGGGCAGGGCGCCCTCGTCGGGCGCCAGCACGCCGCCGGTCGCGACCTCCTCGGGCGCGCGCGTCGCGGTCGTCGTGTCGGTCGCCGCGCTCGCGGGCGCGGGCGCCGCCGGGGCGACGTGGTGGCGCGGGGCGTGCACCGGGCGCGGCCCCGGGAGGACGTCGATCGCGCGCGCGGCGGGCGCGCTCGCCACCGCGGCGGGGATCGCCGACGCGGCATGCGCGGCGTGCGGCCGGGCGGCGTGGCTCGGATGCGCTGCGGAGACGGCCTGCTGGCCGACCTCGACCGCCCCGCCGCCGACGACGGCCGCGCAGCAGACGATCGCGACGACCTTGGTGGCCGTGGCCGTGGCCGCCCCGCCGACGACCGCGACCGAGCCGCCGGCGCCCGCCGTGGCGCCGGCCGCCGCGCCCGACGAGGCGCCGCCGATGCCGAGCAGCTTGGCGATCGCCGCCAGCGGACCGCCGTGCCCCATGGGACCGCGGGCCTGCTGGAGGCCGCGCAGGTCGCGCCGGTAGTCGCGGCAGCCGGCGCAGTCGCGCAGGTGGCGGCGGGCGCGACTGCTCGCGCGCACGCCGCGGCCGTGGGCCACGGACAGGTCGGTGCGGATGTCCGAGCAGGCGGTGTCGCGCGCCGCGCCCGCCTCGACGAGCCCGATCCGCGCGCGTACGAGCAGCGACTTGACCGCCGGGATCGTCGTGCACAGCACGTCGGCCAGCTCGGCGTAGGTGAGGCCGTCGAGCTCGCGCATGAGCAGCGCCGACCGCTGCTGCTCGGGCAGGCGCTGCATGTCGGCCACCAGACGGCGCAGGTCCTCGCGCCGCTGCGTCTCGTCGGAGGGATCGTGCGCCGGCGTGCGCGAGAGCTGGAACACCTCGGCCGCCGGCGGGACCGGGCGGCGCAGGTGGTCGATGCAGCGGTTGTGGGCCACGCGGTACAGCCACGCGCGCAGCGTCACCGGCCGGTCGTCCTGGCGCAGGGCGCCGTAGGCGCGCAGGAACACGTCCTGCAGGACGTCCTCGGCCTCGGTCCGCGCGGCGCCGAGCATCTGGCGCGTGTAGGCGAGCAGGCGCTGGCGATAGCGCTGGTGGATCGCGTCGAACGCCTCGTCGTAGCCCATACGGAACAGGGCGACGAGCTGGTCGTCGGTCCGCAGGCGCAGCAGGGGGCCGTGGACCCGGACTCGGGCCAGGCCTACTGGGGCATGCACCGCTGAGGCTTCCACAACCCTTCCTCCTCGTCGCGACTCTAACGGACCGCGGCGACGCGAGGTTCCGCTGACCGCGGCGGCGGCGACCCGCCGGGAGCTAGGTCCGCTCCAGTCCGGCAAGGAACCGGGGGAACGTCGCCTGCGGCGCGTCGCGCCCGAAGAAGACGTCGAGGTGGCCGTAGCCGTCGACGACGTCGAGGTGGTGGCGACCGGGCTCGAAGCCGTCGAACCACGCGTGCGTGCGCTCCTGGCTCTCGCACGTGAACAGGCGGTTGCGCGTCCCGGCCACGAACGTCCACGGCGCATCGATGCGCGGCGGCTCCGCCACGTAGCTCGCCGGCAGTCCGCTCAGGTCCTCGTACGGCACCAGGTGGCCGGCGAGCACGCTGCGGCGGATCTGGCGCATGAACCGGTTCGGGGCGAAGCCGAACTCGCGGCTGGTCCAGTGGTGGGTGGCGTCGTCGAGGTTGGCGTGGCGCCAGAGGACGTCGGGGCCGGCGCCGTACATGAAGTTGCCCAGGGCGCACACCGGGTCCCCGCACTCGCGGCGCGCCAGGCGCGCGACGCGCGCCGTGGCCCACGCCAGCGGCGTCGGCGGCCGCGCGCCCCATTGCGCATCGATGTAGGGCGTGGTCAGGCTGAGCAGCGGCACCAGGGCCGTGAGCTTCAGGCGCGACCAGCGCGGCACCACCGGGTGCAGCGACACGGCGCTGGAGACGACCGTCTCGACCTCCGGCGCCAGCCCGGCCAGCGCGGTGATGACGAAGCTCGTCGAGCCCTGGCAGTGGGCGAGGACCTTCAGGCGCTCGCGGCCGGTGTCGTCGAGGATCGCGCGGATGGCCGCGGGATGGTCGAACAGCGC
>JAXDHQ010000072.1:0-4128 GCA_034664395.1 Solirubrobacteraceae bacterium
AGGAGCTCTACGGCGTCGTCCCCGGCTCGCAGGAGTTCGTCGCCGAGCAGTCCTACCTGCAGCCGCCCGACCACCAGACGGACATCGTCCACGTCATCAAGGGCGTGATCGAGGCCGAGACGGGCGCGATCGAGCACTACAACACGCTGATCCGCGAGACCGAGGAGATCGACCCCGTCACGCAGGACATGGTGATCGCCATCCTCCGCGACGAGGAGGGCCACCGCCGCCTGTTCGAGGGCTACCTGCGCGAGTACGAGGCGGAGGGACTCGCGTAGCTCCAGCGGGCCGTGGAGGCGAAGAAGAGCTAGAGCGTCTCCGGCGCCCCGGGCGGATCGATCGGATCCTCGCGCGGGGCGTCGGGCTGCGGCGGCGGCGGCTCGACCGGGTCGGGCGCGTCGGGCGGGGCCGGATCGGGGAACGCCGGCCCGGGGTCGGGGCCCCCCGGAGGGCCGGGCGGCGGCGCCGGCTCGGGGTCAGGCACGACGGACGGCTCGGGGACGACCGGCGTCGGGGCCGGCTCCGGCTGGGGGACCTCCATGGTGCTGCGCATCGCTCGGCCCTACCCCAGCGGAGTGTCGGACAAGCGCCGGCGCAGCTCGTCGATCGACTCGAACACGGCCTTCGCGCCGGCCGCCTCGAGCTCGTCCACGGAGAAGCCGCCGGTGAGCACGCCGATCGCGGGCACGCCGGCTGCCTGCGCCGCCTTGCAGTCCCACGTGGAGTCGCCGACCATCACGGCCGGGCCGCCGCCGATCCGCTCGATCGCCGCCTCCACGAGGTCGGGCGCCGGCTTGGTGCGCTCGACGTCGCCCGAGCTCGTCCACGCGTCGGCCAGCCCGCGCGCGTCGAGCAGGTCGAGGTAGTGCTCGATCTCCTCGGGCTTGGCCGAGCTGGCCAGGACGACGCGGCGGCCGCGGCGCTTGAGGTCCTCCATGAGCTCGCGGGCGCCGTGCAGCGGCTCGACCTCGTCGATGAGCGCGAAGTACAGCGCCTTCTCCGCAGTGCGGATGTCGTCGCCCTGCTCGCGCTCGACCTCGTCGCCGCACAGCGCCGCGACGAGCTGGTCGCCCCCCATGCCGATGTGCCGGTGGATGCGCCAGATCGGCAGGACGTGGCCGTGCTGGCGCAGCGCCCGGTACCACGCGAGCGCGTGCTGGTAGTTGGAGTCGACGAGCGTGCCGTCGATGTCGAGGATGGCGGCGGGCTCGCTCACGGGCGGGTCCGCGTCCGGCGCCAGAGGCCGATCCCGAACCACAGCCAGCCGAAGCCCACGAGCACCGCGATCGCGGTGACGATCGTCGTCGAGGCCTGGAACAGGAAGTCGGTGACAAGCGTCACCGCGCCGGTCATGGCGATGGTGAGCGCGACCAGCCCGCAGATGAACTGCCGGGTGCCGAGCGAGATGATGTGCGCCTTGTCGTGCGTCTGGAACGCGACGCGGTGGTAGGCCGACGGGGCGATCAGGAACGCGGTGGCCGCCGCGGCGGCCAGCAGCGTGACGAAGTAGATCTTGCGCTGGAAGTCGTCGACCTGTGCGAAGCGCTGCTGGAACGGGACGGCGAGGAGGAACCCGAAGAGGACCTGCACGCCGGCCGTGGCCACGCGGACCTCGTTGAGCAGCTCGATCATCTGGCGGTTGAGCCGCTCCTGCTCGTCCTCGCCGCGGTCGTCGGGTGCTTCGGCGTCCTCGTGCTCGACGGCTGTCACGCAGCGGAGATACCCCGACGCCGTCCTTCACTCACACCAAGGCGGCAACGGGCAGCGGGACGGGGGCCGGTGGCGCGATCGTGTTGCGCAGCGAGTCCACCGAGCGGCGGATCAGCCGCGACACGTGCATCTGCGAGATCCCGACCTCGTCGGCGATCTCGCGCTGCGTCAGGCCCTCGTAGAAGCGCAGGCGCAGGATCTCGCGCTCGCGCGGCGCCAGCTCGTCGAAGCCGCGGCGCAGCATGAGGCGCTGCTCGGTGCGCTCGAAGCCGCCGTCGGGCTCGCCGATCGCCTCCAGCACGCCGGCGCCGTCGCCCAGCGGCTCGTCGAGGGACATCATCCGGTAGGCGTCCCCGGCGCTGATCGCCTCGACCACCTGGTCGACGGTGGCGTTCGCCAGGGCGGCCAGCTCGCTGACCGTCGGCGAGCGCCCGTGGACGCGCGTGAACGCCTCGCGCGTGCGGCTCAGCCGCGCGTTGAGCTCCTGGACCTCGCGCGGCACGCGCAGCATCCACCCGCGGTCGCGGAAGTGGCGCTTGATCTCGCCGGCGATCGTCGGCACCGCGAAGGTCGCGAACTTGACGTCGCGGCTCAGGTCGAAGCGGTCGATGGCCTTCAGCAGCCCGACCGACGCCACCTGCTCGAGGTCGTCGAGCGGCTCGCCCTTGTTCGCGTAGCGCCGCGCGAGGGAGCGCGCGAGCGGCAACATCTGCTCCACGAGCTCTGCACGCGCCACACGGTCTCCCTCCTCGTGCCAGCGACGCAGCAGCTCACGGGTCTCTCCCGCCACATCCATGGTCCCTATCCCTCCCCTGCACGTCGGTTTGACCTGCCCCGCGCCATCGTTCTCCCCAGAACTGGGGATGCAAGGTGGACAAACACGGTCACAGCCAGACATGAGACGATTCCGGTGCCATGGAGAGGATGGTCATAGGTGGTCACACCGTGAGTGCGACCCGATTCGCGGAGCTCACCGGGGTCTCGCGGGAGCGCCTGCGGACGTGGGAGCGGCGCTTCGGCTTCCCGGCGCCCGTGCGGGTCGCGCGCGGTCCTCGCCGCTACCTGCTCGATGACGTCCAGCTCGTCGTCGCGGTCCGCCGCGCGGGCGCGTCGGGCGTACCGCTGGCCCAGGCCATCGCCAGCGCCCAGCCCGGGGACCGGCCCGACCCGGTCCTGGCGGACACGTTCGCGGCGCTCGTCGAGCGGGCGCCGCTGCCCGTCGTCGCGCTGTCGGGACCGATCCCGCTGCGACTGGAGTTCGCCAACGCGGTCGTCCGGGCGCTGCCGGGGGCGCCGCGCCCGGGCGAGGAGCTCATCGCCGCCCTGCCGGCGTTCCAGGGGTCGCCGTGCCTGCGCACGCTGCAGCGCCTCTTCGCCACCGACGCCGGCCCCACCGAGGCCGAGCACCCGGGCTGGGACGGCCATCCGCGCCACACCGCGCGCTCGGCCGTGTTCCGCCTCCCCTCCCCACCCGGCGTGCGGCCGCTGGTCGCCATGGTCGGGCTCGAGGGCGAGGGCGAGCGCGTCGCGCGGACGACGCTGGCCGAACGCGAGCGTGAGCTGGCCGCGATGCGCGCCCACGAGGAGCGCCACACGCGCTGGCTGGACGCCATCGCCGGCCTGGCCCAGGAGTTCCGCCTCGAGCCCACCAGCGCCGCCATCGACAACAGCCTCGACGTCCTCGTGCGCCAGACCAACGCGGTCGACGGCGCCGTCGCCCTCTACGTCTCCGGGCGCCTCGTGCTGCCCGGCTCGCGCCGCGGGATCCTGAAGGCGGCGCCGATCACCGTCGCCGCCCATCCCGGGATCGCGCGCTGCCTGCGCGACGCCGCCCCCACATGGCTCGACCCGGCGGCCTCCTCCGCGCTCGGCGTCCCGCCCGACCTGCACGCGTCGGCGACGCCGATCATCGTCGCCGGCGAGCCCCTGGGCCTCCTGCTCTTCGTCTTCAACGAGGTCGAGCCCCACGACGACGACAACCGCCGGCTGCTGGCCGCGGTCTCCGCGGCGATGGGGTTCGGGCTGCTGCGCGATCGGCTGGCGCAGGAGCTGCGGGAGGCGGCGGGGGCTCCCTGGTAGGCGCCGGCGGCGCTGAGCGGTTGGTCCGCGCGGGCGTCCGGCGGCGCTGCGCGGCCAGGGCACCGAGGGGAGAGCGCCTGCGCAGTCTCGTGACGTTCGGGGTGTGCGCCGTCGCGGGTGGCGGTCGCGTCGCGACGCTTCTGCACTTTGGCGACGCTGGATGTCGCTGAGGTGCACAAGCGGCCGCGGGTCGAGCCGCGCGCGCGTCGAGCGCCACAGCGGCGGCGCGATGGCGTGACGAACCGGGCGTGCGCCGGCACATCTGCAAGCTCGCGTTGGGGGGTGGGCTCGTTTGAACTCGATTGTCGAGTGGCAGAGAGCCCACCCCCAGCGCCGCGG
>JAXDHQ010000073.1:0-7339 GCA_034664395.1 Solirubrobacteraceae bacterium
CGGTATGCGGAACATGGAGAGCCCACCCCCCGGGCGGCTCTTCGAGACGTCACGAAAGGGGCGCGGTCTGCCGCCACTCAGCGACGAGCCCGCGCGCCCTCCCGGCCCAGCGGGCCGCATTCCCTCGGTGCCCGTCGCGCGGTGCCGCCACGACGCACAGCCCGAGGCCGACGCGCCCCACAACGAGTGAGGGCCGCCTCTCGGCGGCCCTCGATGTCTCAGGACTCCTCGGCCTCCGCCGCTGGCGGGGTCGGGGTCGGCTCGTCGGGCTGCTCGCCGTCCGGCGCCTCCTCCGGCGAGGACGGCGCTCCGGCGCCGACGGCCGCCGGCACCTTCTTGGGCGACAGGACCGAGAGGCTGACCTCCGGGTCCTCGCCCTCGGGGGCGCGGTCGACCATCACCGTGCCGCCCGCGGGCAGCTCGGCGCGCAGGACGAAGTCCGCGAGCGGGTCCTCGATGAAGCGCTGGATGGCCCGGCGCAACGGGCGCGCGCCCATCGACGGGTCCCAGCCCTTGTCGACCAGCAGGTCCTTGGCGTCCTCGGTCAGCTCGAGCTGCAGCTCGCGCTCGGCCAGGGACTGGCGGATCCGGCGCAGGAGGAGCTCGACGATCGTCTTGATCTCCTCCTTGGAGAGCTTGTGGAAGACGACGACCTCGTCGATGCGGTTGAGGAACTCCGGGCGGAACACCTTCTTGAGCTCGCCCATGATCCGGTTCTTCATGTCCTCGTACGTGATGCCGGTCTCGTCGTCGGAGACCGCGAAGCCGAGCGGCGTGTTGCGCGCGATCTCCTGGGCACCGATGTTCGAGGTCATGATCACGATCGCGTGACGGAAGTCGACCGTCCGCCCCTGCGAGTCCGTGAGCCGCCCGTCCTCCAGGATCTGCAGGAGGATGTTGAACACGTCCGGGTGCGCCTTCTCGATCTCGTCGAGCAGGAGCACGCAGTACGGCTTGCGGCGCACGGCCTCGGTGAGCTGGCCGCCCTCGTCGTAGCCGATGTAGCCCGGAGGCGAGCCGACCAGCCGCGACACGGCGTGCTTCTCCATGTACTCCGACATGTCGATGCGCACCATCGCGTCCTCGTCGCCGAACAGGAACTCGGCGAGCGTGCGGGCGAGCTCGGTCTTGCCGACCCCGGACGGGCCGAGGAAGACGAACGAGCCGGTCGGGCGCTTGGGGTCCTTCAGGCCGGCGCGCGAGCGCCGGATGGCCTTGGAGATGACCTCGACCGCCTGCCCCTGCCCGATGACGCGCTTGTGCAGCTCGTCCTCCATGCGCATGAGCTTCTGCGTCTCGGCCTCGGTGAGCTTGAACACCGGGATGCCGGTCCACATCGAGACGATGTCGGCGATCTCCTCCTCGCCGATGGCGGGCCGCTCGTGCTCGCCCTCGCCGCGCTCCCACTGCTCCTCGAGCTCGCGCTTCTTGTTCGTGAGCTTGCGCTCCTGGTCGCGCAGGTTGGCGGCCTTCTCGAACTCCTGGGCCTCGATCGCCGCCTCCTTGGCGCGGCGCGTGTCCTCGATCTCCTCCTCGAGCTCGCGGTACACGGGTGGCGACGTCATCGACTTGATGCGCATGCGCGACGCGGCCTCGTCGATGAGGTCGATGGCCTTGTCGGGGAGCTGGCGGTCGGAGATGTAGCGGTCGGCCAGCTCGGCCGCCGCCTCGAGGGCCTCGTCGGTGATCTCCACCTTGTGGTGGCTCTCGTAGCGGTCGCGCAGGCCCTTGAGGATCTGGACGGTCTCGTCCGTCGAGGGCTGGTCGACGCGGATCTGCTGGAAGCGGCGCTCCAGGGCGCTGTCGCGCTCGAGGTACTTGCGGTACTCGTCGAGCGTCGTCGCGCCGATGGTCTGCAGCTCGCCGCGCGCCAGCGCCGGCTTGAGGATCGACGCGGCGTCGATGGCGCCCTCGGCGGCCCCGGCCCCGACGAGGTTGTGGAGCTCGTCGATGAACAGGATGATGTCGCCGCGCTGGGTGATCTCCTTCATCACCTTCTTGAGGCGCTCCTCGAACTCGCCGCGGTACTTCGAGCCGGCGACGAGGGCGGCGAGGTCCAGCGTGTAGATCTGCTTGCCCTTGAGCAGCTCGGGCACGTCGGCGTTGGTGATGCGCTGGGCGAGGCCTTCGACCACGGCGGTCTTGCCCACGCCCGGCTCGCCGATGAGCACCGGGTTGTTCTTCGTGCGGCGCGAGAGGATCTGCATGATCCGCTCGATCTCGGTCTCGCGGCCCACGACGGGGTCGAGCTTGCCCTCGGAGGCGAGCTTGGTGAGGTTGCGCCCGAACTGGTCGAGCAGCTTGGACGACTTCTTGCCCTCGCCGGCGGGGCCTCCCGCGGCGGGCGCGCCGGCGCCCGAGCCGGCCCCCTGGCGACGACCGCCGGGGCCGGACAGCATCCGGATGACCTCGTTGCGGATCTTCTCGGAGTCCGCGTCGAAGTCGAGCAGGATGCGCGCGGCGACGCCCTCGTTCTCGCGAACGAGGCCGAGCAGGATGTGCTCGGTTCCGATGTAGTTGTGGCCGAGGCTGAGCGCCTCGCGCAGGGCGAGCTCGAGCACCTTCTTGGCACGCGGGGTGAAGGGGATCTGCCCGGAGGTGACCTCCTCTCCGGAGCCGACGATCCTCACCACCTGGGCGCGGACGCGCTCCACGGTGATGTCCAACGACTCGAGCACGCGAGCCGCAAGGCCCTCTTCCTCGCGCAGCAGGCCGAGCAGGATGTGCTCGGTGCCGATGTAGTTGTGCTTGAGCGTGCGCGCTTCCTCCTGCGCGAGAACGACCACTTGGCGGGCTCGTTCCGTGAATCGCTCGAACATGGTTGCTGCTGGTCCTTCCTGCTGGCGGGTGAAGCCTTAGCCTCGGTCGTTGCGTGGTCCTGGGACGGTGGCGTCGTGGGGATGGGAAATCGCCCGACTGCTCACATGATCGGCGGCTACGGCGCCGAGGATGAGCAGATCGGTTCTCGCTTGGCGGGCATGGCCCAGTCTACCAACGTGCCCCGCGGTCCCTTGGGCATGGCCGGAGGCTTCCCGCACCGAGCGGGAACTACGCCGGACACGCTGTCAGCCGTCGCGGTCGGGGGCCGAGCTGTCGCCGCGGCGACGCGCGGCGCCCCATCAGGGCGTCGCCGGGCGCTGCGCCGCCGCGATCGCGCTGCCGGTCGACCACACCGCCAGCGCGCGGCCGTCGCCGGCCGCTGCCAGCGCGGCGGTCCCGCCGAGCGCCAGGACCTGGCGCGCGGCCAGCGGGCCGTTCGGCGCCGACTCCGAGGCGATGATCGGGCCGCCCGGCGGGCTCTGCGCGCGACCATCGTCGGCGGCGGCCGCAGCGGGCGCGGAGCCCGCATGACCCGCACTGCGCTCGCCCTGCTCCTCGCGGCCGTCGCCGCTCCATGGCTTCGGCCCCGCCTTCGCGCTGCCCCGCGTCGCCGGGCGACCGCCCGGCCGATCCAACGTTCCGGATCCCGGTGAGGTTGCGCTCGCCCGCGCCGGGTGTCAGTCAGTCGCGCATCGCGGGGAACAGCACGACCTCGCGGATCGACCGCCGGCCGGTGAGGAGCATGACCAGGCGGTCGATGCCGAGGCCGAGCCCGCCGGTGGGCGGCATCCCCTGCTCGAGCGCCTGGAGGAACGCCTCGTCGTGGGGGTGCGCCTCGTCGTCGCCGGCGGCCGCGAAGCGCGCCTGGGCCTCGAAGCGCTCGCGCTGGACGTCGGGGTCGTTGAGCTCGGTGAACGCGTTGGCGATCTCCATGCCGCCCGCGTAGGCCTCGAAGCGCTCGACCAGGCCCGGCTTGGAGCGGTGGGCCTTGGCGAAGGGCGACAGCTCGACCGGGTAGTCCATGACGAACGTCGGCTGCTGCAACTCGGGCTCGACGTGCTTGGAGAGCAGGTCGTCGACGAGCTGGGGCCAGGTCAGGCCCTCGGTGGGCATCTGCAGCCCGCGCTCGCGGATGGCCGCCTCGAGCGCGTCGCGGTCGCGCGCGGCCTCGATGTCGATGCCGGTCGCCTCCTGGATGGCGCCGACGAACGTGACCCGCCGCCACGGCGGCGCGAAGTCGATCTCGCCGGCGTAGCCGGCGGCCTGGGCGACCTGGCCCACGAGCGTCTCCAGGCGCTGCGCGGTCGACTCGTAGTCGGCGTACGCCTCGTACCACTCGAGCATCGTGAACTCGGGGTTGTGCTTGAACGAGACGCCCTCGTTGCGGAAGTCCTTGCCCAGCTCGTAGACGCGCTCGAGGCCGCCGACGATCAGCCGCTTGAGGTAGAGCTCGGTGGCGATGCGCAGGTAGAGGTCGCGGTCGAGCTCGTTGTGGTGGGTGACGAACGGCCGCGCCAGCGCCCCGCCGTAGAGCGGCTGCAGGATCGGCGTCTCGACCTCGACGAAGCCGTCGTCGTCGAGATGGCGGCGTATGGCGCTGATGACCTTGGCGCGCGTGACGAAGAGCTCGCGCGCCTCCTCGTTGGCGATGAGGTCGAGCTCGCGGTGGCGGAAGCGGGTCTCGACGTCCTGCAGGCCGTGGAACTTGTCCGGCGGCGGGCGCAGGCTCTTGGCCAGCACCTCGAAGCCCTCGACGCGCAGCGACAGCTCGCCGCGCTTGGAGCGGAAGGCGAGGCCGTCGACGCCGACGATGTCGCCGAGGTCGAGCTCGAGCAGGCGCGCCATGGGCTCCTCGCCGAGCACGTCGAGCTTGGCCTGGAGCTGGATGCGCCCCGAGCGGTCGTCGAGGTCCAGGAACGCCATGCGGCCCTGGCCGCGGCGCGCGTGCAGGCGTCCGGCCACGCGGTAGCGCGCGTCGGAGTCCTCGCCGGCGGGCAGGTCGGCGTGCGCCGCGTGGATGGCGGCGATCGGCTGGACGCCGGGGTAGGCGTGCGGGAAGGGCTCGACCCCTTCGGCGCGGAGGCGGTCGAGCTTGGCCCGACGCGCCGCGAGGAGCTCGGAGCCTTCCTGCTCGGCCACCGCGGCCGCCTACGCGACGTCGATCTTGGTGATCTTGAGCTTGCGCTTCTTGCCGCTGGGCAGGGACACGTCCACCGTGTCGCCGCGCTTGTGCCCCAGCAGCGCCTTGCCGACCGGCGACTCGTTCGACAGCCTGCGCTCGGACGGGTTGGCCTCGGCCGACCCGACGATCGTGTACTTGTCGCTGTCGCCGGTCTTCTCGTCCTTGACGTTGACCGTCACGCCGACCTTCACGACGTCGGTCGACAGCTCGGCCGTGTTGACGACCTGCGCGGAGCGCAGGCGCTCCTCGATCTGCGCGATCTTCTGCTCGAGCATCATCTGCTCGTTCTTGGCGTCGTCGTACTCGGAGTTCTCCGAGATGTCGCCGAACTCGCGCGCTTCCTTGATGCGCTCGGCCACCTCGCGGCGCTTGTTGGTCTGAAGGTCGTCGAGCTCGCGCTGGAGCTTTTCGAGGCCTTCCCGGGTGAGGATGACGTCCTTGGGCATGGGCGTAGGTGGTGTCGTAGGTGCGCCGGAGATAGGAAACCCCGCTCGGAAGCGGGGAAAAGTTGACCGTCGAGTGGCCGGACGAGCCGGGCAGTATAGCGCCGTCCTAGGCGGCCACGGGCAGGGCCCTCAGGCCCTCGAGCACGGCCCGGGCGTCAGCCAGCGTCGGCGTGCGCTGCATCGCCTCCTGGACCGTCTTGGCGGCGCCCAGCCGGTCGAGGTACCAGGGGTAGAACTTGCGCAGGTAGCGCCCGGCGCGCTCGGGCCCCAGGTGCTCGACGGCGCGGTCCATCACCCAGTGCAGCTCGGCGAGGACCTCGTCGCGCGTGGGCTCGCCGTCGCGCTCGCCGAGGACCTGCTCGAACAGCCACGGGTTGCCCAGGGCACCGCGCGCGAGCATGACCGCGGTCGCGCCCGTGCGCTCGTGGGCTGCGTGGATCGCCTCGGCCGTGCGCAGGCCGCCGGTGAGGATGACGGGAGCGCCGAGCGTCGCCACCAGGCGCGCGGCCAGCTCGTAGTCGGGCGTGCCCTTGTGGTGCACCGCGGCGCTGCGCGGGTGGAAGCCGATCGCGCTCACGCCGGCGTCCTGGACGAGGCGATGGGCGAGCTCGTAGCCGTCGGTCTCCCCCGGGCGCTGGCCCGAGCGCAGCTTGACCGTGACCGGCAGTCCCGAGCCCTCGCGCGCGGCGCGGGCGACCGCCACCGCCCGCTGCGGGTCGCGGATGAGCGCCGCGCCGGCGCCGGTCTTGCACACCTTGGGGACCGGGCAGCCCATGTTGAGGTCGATGACGTCGGCGCCGCGCTCGGCCACCGTCGCCGCCGCCGAGCGCATGACGTCGGCGTCCTGCCCGAAGAGCTGGATCGAGACCGGCCCGCCGGCGCGCTCGTCGGGGTGGATCCGCAGCAGCTCGCGCAGCGTCTTCTCGTTGCGGTGGTGGATGCCGAAGCTCGAGACCATCTCCGACACGGCCAGGCCCGCCCCGTAGCGCTTGGCCTGCAGGCGCACGAACCACGTGCCGATGCCCGCCAGCGGCGCGAGCACGACGCGGTTGGGAACCTCGACGTCCCCGATGCGCCACGGCGCGCGCAGGTCAGGAGTTGCGCTCATGCAGCAAGCGTAGGCCGGTCAGCGTCAGGAGGTCGTCCGTGTCGTCGATCTCCTCGCAGTAGGGCACGATGTAGCCGGCGAGGCCGCCGGTGGCGATCGCCTCCAGCTCGTCGCCCAGCTCGGCGCGCAGGCGGCGCAGGATGGCGTCGACCTGACCGGCATAGCCGTAGATGACGCCGCTGCGGATGGCGTCGATCGTCGTCTTGCCGATCAGCGCGCGCGGCGGTCCGAGGTCGACCCGCGGCAGTGCCGCGGCCCGGCTGGTGAGCGCCTCGAGCGAGATCTCCACCCCCGGGGCGATGATGCCGCCCAGGTACTCGCCGTCGGCCGAGACGGGATCGAAGGTCAGCGCGGTGCCGAAGTCGACGACGACGCACGCGCCGCCGACCCGGTCGTAGGCCGCGACGGCGTTGACCAGGCGGTCGGGGCCGATCTCGCGCGGGTTGTCGTAGCGCAGCGCCATCCCGGTCCGCACGCCCGGGCCGACGACGAGCATCTCGTGGTCGAGGTAGCGCGCGGCCATCGCCTCCCACTCGGGGCGCAGCTGGGGGACGGTCGAGGAGACGATCGACGCGTGGAGGTCGGCCAGGCCGATCCCGCGCAGCTCGAGCAGGCTGGCCAGGGCCGCGCCGAGCTGGTCGGCGGTGGACTGGCGGACGGTGGCGAAGCGCCAGTGCTCGACGAGCTCGCCGTCGCGATAGGTCCCGAAATGGGTCTGGGTGTTGCCGACGTCGACGACGAGGAGCACGGCGGATTCGTACCACCCCGCCCCGCCAATAGGAT
>JAXDHQ010000074.1:0-13716 GCA_034664395.1 Solirubrobacteraceae bacterium
GTGTCGGCACCGGGTGTCCCGTAAGACCCGCCCGGTGAGGTGTCGCAGTGACGGGGCGTCAACCGGGACACCCGCCGCTCCGGCGTTGAAACGCGAGCG
The DNA here is from genome assembly GCA_034664395.1 of Solirubrobacteraceae bacterium. Taxonomy (GTDB): domain Bacteria; phylum Actinomycetota; class Thermoleophilia; order Solirubrobacterales; family Solirubrobacteraceae; genus JAOPZW01. The sequence continues at coordinate 100 of JAXDHQ010000074.1, forward strand.
CGACGGCGGTCAAGTCTGGCGCGCGCCTTGGGACAAGGAGGATCCGTGTCGGCCGTCGCTCCTGCGCCTTGCATAGGCACAGCGTGGGCGCCCCGACCAGCCGCGCCGCGTTCCCCGTCACGGCATCCGCCTTCGCAATCGCCTGCCCGCAGCAGTCGTCGCGTGAGCGCGCCGGACTGTTGCTTTCCATGTAACTGGCGAGGCCGTAGGGATCGCGGTCGCGCTTCCCCTTTCGCCTGAAAGGAGCACTCACGGATCGGTGCTGCGTCGATCGGGATCGTGAGCCGTGCGTTTTCTTGGCGGGCGAGGCCGATAGGCGGAGTCGCTCCGCGCTGCGCTCGCCGGTTCGGCGCCCACTTGACACGTGACCAAACGGTCACGTATTGTCGCCGGCATGGACGCGGTGTTCAGGGCGCTCGCAGACCCGACGCGCCGGAGCCTGCTCGACGAGCTGTTCAAGCAGGACGGGCAGACGCTCAGCGCGCTCGAGGAGCGCCTCCCGATGACGCGCTTCGGCGTGATGAAGCACCTGCGGGTGCTCGAGGAGGCCGGGCTCGTGACCACCCGCAGGCGCGGGCGGGAGAAGCTGCACTTCCTGAACCCCGTCCCGATCCGGCTCGTCCACGACCGGTGGGTGAGCAAATACGCCGAGCCCTGGGCCGCGACGCTCACGGGGCTCAAGAGGAGCATCGAGGAGGACGTCATGGAGAAGGTCTTCGAGATCTACATCAAGACGACGCCGGAGCGGCTGTGGGAGGCGATCACCGACAGCGAGATGCGGCGGCGGTACTCGTTCGGGGTCGGCGTGACCTCGGACTGGACGCCCGGCTCCAGCTACCAGGCCGCCCATCCGATGGCGCCGACCCCGATCTCCGAGGGCGAGAACCTCGAGGTCGATCCGCCGCGCCGGCTCGTCCAGAGCTTCACGGCCCTCTGGAGCGACGACGTCAAGGCCGAGGGCACCTCGCGGGTCACGTGGGAGATCGAGCCGGTCGGCGATTCATGCCGGCTCACCGTCACCCACGACCAGCTCCGCGAAGGCGCCAACGGCGAGCTCTACGGCGGCTGGCCGATGATCCTGTCGGGCTTGAAGACGCTGCTGGAGACCGGGGAGTCGCTCACGACTCCCGGGTCGCTGCGCTACGCGCAGCCCTCGGGGTGGACCGCCTGACGGCGAGCCGGCGTCAGCGCGCGACCGGGGCGAACGTCTCGGGGTGCGGGCCGGTCCGGCCGGCCTCGCCCCGGTCGAGCGCGTCGATCTCCTCGACGTCGTCGGCCTCGAGCTCGAAGTCGAAGAGCGCGAAGTTCTCCTGGATCCGCGCGGGCGTGGACGACTTGGGGAAGACGATGCTGCCGCGCTGGATGTGCCAGCGCAGGACCACCTGCGCCGGCGACCGGCCGAGCCGCTCGGCGATGGCGGCGATCGCCGGGTCGTCGAGGACCTCGCCCTGGGCGATCGGCGACCACGCCTGCGTGGCGATGCCGTGCGCCTCGCCGTAGGCGCGGACCTCCTCGTTGAGCAGGTACGGGTGGAGCTCGATCTGGTTGACCGCCGGGACCATGTCCGCGGCGGCGGCGAGCCGCTCGAGGTGGTCGACCTCGAAGTTCGAGACGCCGATCGAGCGTGCGCGACCGTCGCGGTGGAACTCCTCGAGCGTCTTCCACGTCGACTCGAAGTCGCCGTCGTAGCGCGTCGGCAGCGGCCAGTGGATGAGGAACAGGTCGACGTAGTCGAATCCCAGCTCGGAGAGGGTCGTGTCGAACGCTCTGCGGGCGTCGTCGGGCCGATGGGCCTCGTTGTCGAGCTTGCTGGTGACGAAGACCTCGGCTCGGTCGAGTCCGGAGGCGCGGACGGCCTCGCCGACCTCGCTCTCGTTGCCGTACATCTCCGCCGTGTCGATGTGGCGGTAGCCGACGTCAAGGGCGCGAGTCACGGCGCGGGCGGTGTCCTCCGGAGCGATCTGGAAGACGCCGAAGCCGAGCTGCGGGATCGTGTGGCCGTCGTTGAGCTGGATCGTGGGAATGGCGTTCATGGGTTCTGGACTCCTTCGTCAGGCGGCACGGCGATGGTCGGCGGAGCCGGGGGCGGAGCGGAGCTCCTGGACGTTGTCGCGCGGCTCGGGGCGCTCGGGCGGCGACGGACGGCGGCGCGAGCGGTCGGGAACGACCTGGTCCTGCCCGCGCGCTCCGATCAGGGAACGTCGCATGGCGACCTGGGTCAGTACGGGGGCTATCGAGAACATGCAACCAGTCTGGGAGCCAGCCGTCATTCGCGCAAATCATCATTTAGGCAGAGCTATAGTTCCTGACTATGGATCCGAAGCGAGTGCTCACCTTCCGCGCGGTGGCGCACCATCGGTCGTTCACGCGCGCGGCGCAGGAGCTCGCGCTCTCGCAGCCCTCGGTCTCGCATCAGATCGCGGCGCTCGAGCGCGAGATCGGCGCCCGGCTGCTCGAGCGCCGCCCGGGCGGGTTGCAGCTCACTCCCGCCGGCGAGCTGCTGCTCGAGCACGCCGACGCGATCGCCGAGCGGTTCGACCTCGCCACGCTCCAGCTCGCCGAGATCGCGGACGACGAGCGCACCCGCCTGCGGATCGGCGCGTTCCCGACGGCGCTCGCCGGCCTCGTCCCGGCGGCCGTCGCGCGACTGCGGGCGCAGCATCCCCGCGCCCGGGTCACCGTCGACGAGGGCACGGCCGACGAGCTGCCCGGCCGCGTCCGATCCGGAGAGCTCCACCTCGCCGTCGCCTTCCAGGACGCCGCGCTCGCGCGACGAGAGCACGAGGGCCTCGAGCGACGCGACCTGCTCCGCGAGCCGTTCCTGCTGGCGCTGCCCCCCGACCATCCGCTCGCGCGCCGGGACGCCGTGCGCATCGGCGACCTCGCCGACGAGGACTGGACGGCGGCCTACACCGACGGGCTCATCGTCCGCGCCTGTCGCGCCGCCGGCTTCGAGCCACGGCTCGTCTCGCTCACGCGCGACCAGCTCGCCATCCGCGGTCTGATCACCCAGGGCCTGGCCGTCACGCTCGCTCCCCGACTGCTCGCCGACGCGTTCACCGGCACCGCGTTGCGACCGATCGCCGGCGACGCTCCCGAGCGCGACGTCTACGCGCTGCTCCCGCCCGGCGGCCGCCATCCGCTCGCGCAGCCGATGCTCGCCGCCCTCGCCGAGACCGCGGACGAGCTGCGGGCCGAGCTGCCCCGCTGAGCCCCCGTCACCGCCGGGCGGCGACCCGCGCTCAGACCCAGAGGCGCGTCGTGAGGCCGCGCTCGGAGGACAGCATCTCGAGGCGGCGGGTCATCTGCCGGGCCACCCACAGCCCCGCCCCTCCCGCGTGCCCGGGGCGGGGAGGGAGATAGCCGGCCAGCGGATCGTCGAGCCCGGAGCCGTGGTCGGAGATCTCGCAGACGAACCGCGCGCCGACGCGGCCGACGCGCAGCCCCCGCGCGCCCCCGCCGTGACGGTGCGCGTTGGCCATCACCTCTCCGACCGCGATGAGCATGTTGTCGGCGTCGGCCGCGGGGATCTCCGCAGTCGCCATCTCGGACAGCAGACGCATGCGCAGCGCCCGGGCGTCGGCGTCGGCCGGCACGGCGGTCAGCCCGGACACGTCGTCCGGCGCCGGCGTCCGGGCCCGCACGATGTCCTCGGGGCGGTGGTAGTGGTCGTTGTCGGACCACCCCGCGTTCATGGTCCGTGGATGCGTCTGCCACGACCCTTCCAGGACGGAGTCGGGCTGCTCGCGGGCATCCAGTCCGCACACGATCGTCACCGGGTGATGGGCGAAGGCCGGGTTGAGCAGCGCCTCGTACAGGATCCAGGTGTCGCTCTCCTCCTGCGTGCGGCAGAGGGGCAGCTCGCCGAAGACGCGGACTCGCGGGGCGCCGTCCTGCAGGTAGCGGCGCACCTGGGCGTCGTAGCCGGCGAGCGCGTCCTCGGGGCGGGTGTAGTAGCTGTCGCGGTCGATGTACGCGACGCCGCCCGCCAGGTCCGCGAGCGCGGCGGTCAGCAGCGCGCGCTTGCGGGCATCGACGACCAGGACCACCGCCTCGCGCTCGCCCAGGCCCGCCTTCAGGAACGGCGCCACGTGGTCGACGAGCGCGTCGTCCTGGTCGTAGGAGAAGAGGTTGTGGTGGGCCGGCGAGCCGCTCATGCGGCGTGCTCGCGCGGGCGAACCGCGAACGCGAAGTCGGTGGGCGTCATCGTCCCGCTCTGGCCCTAGGCCGATGCGCCGGCCCCACAAGGGGCCCCTGCCGAGCGCTTGGCGATGCGCGTGGCCGGCCTATCGCGCGAGTGGGTGGCCGAGGTCGCCGCATCCGGCTCGAGGGGGACGCGGCGACCCGGACTCGTTCACGATCTCGGGGATGTGACGGAGGCGACTCACATGGCGCCGGAATCGGGTCCACGCACGCGGCGTGCTCGCAGCCGGGCGGACGTCGCGAGCGCCGCGGCGCGCGGCGGGCGACGGCGAAGGGGGCGCCCGACGACGCTGCGCGCCGGCTTCCTGCCCTATCTGGGCATCGAGTCGCTGCGGTTGTTCCTCGCGGCGCTCCACGAACGCGAACCCGACCTGGAGCTGGAGATCAGCCACGGCCTCAGCGGCGAGCAGGTGCGCCGGGTGCGCGCCGGCGAGCTCGACATCGGGATCTTCCGCTCGCCGGGCGACGAGGCGGAGCTCGAGCTCGAGCCGCTGTTCCCCGGCGAGCCGATGGCGGCCTTCGTGCCGGCCGGTCACCCGCTCGCCGCCAAGCGGGTGGTACGTCCCGCCGACGTCCGCGACCAGGACCTCGTGATGTTCCCCCGCGCAGCCGGCCCCGCCATGTACGACTGGTGGCTCACGACGCTCGAGGCGGCGGGGTACCGCTTTCGCCACGTGACGAGCGGCGGGGGCGCCCACCCGCAGGATCTGATGGTCGCGGTCGTCCAGGGGCGCGGGCTGGGCATGGCCAACGTCGAGTTCGCCAGCGCCGCCGGCGTGGGCACGCTCGTCCTCGTACGGCTCCTGGACCCGCCGCTGCGGGTGCCGGGCACCGTCGTCGGGTGGCGCGAGTCGCGTCCGCCGGGGCTGGATCGCGCGATCGCCGCCGTCCGGCAGACCGCTCGCGAGCTGCACCGTCAGAGCTCGCTGGCGGCCACGGCGCCGCCCCGCGACGCCTGCGCGCTGACGCCCCGCGAGCTGGAGGTCCTCGAGCTCGCCGCCGACGGCTGCTCCGCACGTCAGATCGCCGCGCGCCTCGTCATCAGCCCCGCCACGGTCAAGACGCACTTCGAGAACATCTACCCGAAGCTCGGCGCCACCGACAGGACGGGCGCGGTCGCCGCCGCGCTGCGCCAGCGCCTCATCACATGAGATCCGACGCGGCGCAGGATCCGGAAATCGGCGGATTGGCGATCACCTCCGGCGACGCTACTGATGAGCGAGTGGCCTTCGAGCTCGTCGATCGGGCGCCCGTCGTGACCGACCGGACCTCGTGCGGCCGCGGGCCGACGGCCCCCGGCGCCGCCCACCTGCACGTCGGCTGCGTGCCGGACCTCCCGCTCCAGCGGCTGCAGTCGTTCCTCGGGGCGCTGCACGCTCATGCCCCGCAACTGTGCAGCGAAGTGACGCACCTCTCCAGCGTGGAGCAGCTCGAGCGCCTGCGCGCCGGCGCGCTCGACCTCGCGGTCGTCCACGACGCACGCGACGGCGAGGCGATCGAGACGCAGCCGCTGTTCGCGGGCGAGTCGATGGCCGCGTTCCTGCCGACCGGACACCGCCTCGCCGGCCGGCTGACCCTCGGCCCCGACGACCTCCGCGACGAGGTCCTCCTCACGTCGCCCCGCGCCGCCGACCCGGTGCTGCACGACCGGATCGCGGCCACCCTCGACAGCGCCGGCTACCGCTTCGGCGCCGTGCACGAGACGAACGGCTCCGACCTGCGCGACGTCCTGCTGGCGGTGGCGGAGGGCCGCGGGATCGCGCTCGGCTCCCTCTCGGGCGCACGGGTCGTGGGCGAGCTCGGCGCGGTCCTGATCCGCCGCGCGCTCGAGCCCGCGCAGTGGATGCCCGAGACGCGGATCGCCTGGTCCGCAAGTGCGGCCCTCACCGACGGCGTGGCCGCGGCGCGCGCCGCCGCGCGCCGGCTGCGTGGACGCTGACCCGCGGCCTCAGCGCGTCAGGCGCCGCGCACCCACGCGCTCCGCCGCTCTCGGTATGGTCCCGGCCGACAGCGTGTAACCCGGGGTGTCCCTTACCGAGGGGCTGAGAGGGCGCTTCCTAGCGCCGACCCGCCGAACCTGATCTGGGTCATGCCAGCGAAGGGAGCCACATGCCACATCGCACCGAGTTCGCCGCCGACGCGTCCTGCCGGACGCAGATGCACCTCGCCCGTCAGGGCGTCGTCACGCCCGAGATGGCGCGCGTCGCCGAGCGCGAGCACCTGAAGCCGGAGCTGGTCCGCGACGAGGTCGCGCGCGGCCGCATGATCATCCCGGCCAACGTCCACCACGCCGCGCTGGACCCGATGGCGATCGGCCTCAAGGCGCGGGTGAAGATCAACGCGAACATCGGCAGCTCGCCCACGACCTCGTCGCTGGCGGAGGAGGTCGACAAGCTCGACCTGTCCCAGCGCTGGGGGGCCGACACGGTCATGGACCTGTCGACGGGCAAGCGCATCGACGAGACCCGCGAGGCGATCCTCGCGGTCGCCACGGTGCCGATCGGCACGGTGCCGATCTACCAGGCGATCGAGCGCGTGAAGCACCCCGAGGACCTGACCGCCGAGCTGCTGCTCGAGGTCATCGAGCACCAGGCGCGCCAGGGCGTCGACTACATGACGATCCACGCCGGCGTGCGCCTCGAGCACCTTCCGCTGTGCCAGCACCGCGTCACCGGGATCGTGTCGCGCGGCGGCGGCCTGCTCGCGCGCTGGATGGTCCACCACAAGCGCGAGAACCCGCTCTACGACGCCTTCGACGAGATCGTCGAGATCTGCCGCGAGCACGACGTCTCGCTCTCGCTGGGCGACGGGCTGCGGCCCGGGTCGATCGCCGACGCGTCCGACGCCGCGCAGTTCGCCGAGCTCGACACCCTCGGCGAGCTCACCGAGCGCGCGTGGGCGCGCGACGTCCAGGTGATGGTCGAGGGCCCCGGGCACGTGCCGCTGGACCAGCTCGAGATGAACGTCCGCCGCCAGCAGGAGGTCTGCCGCGAGGCGCCCTTCTACACGCTCGGGCCGCTGGTCACGGACATCGCGCCCGGCTACGACCACATCACGTCGGCCATCGGCGCCGCGATCGTGGGCTGGCACGGCACGTCGATGCTCTGCTACGTCACGCCCAAGGAGCACCTCGGGCTGCCCGACGCCGAGGACGTCAAGCAGGGGCTGATCGCCTACCGGATCGCCGCCCACGCCGCCGACCTCGCGCGCGGCGACCGCCGCGCCGCGCGCTGGGACCGCGAGCTCTCGCAGGCGCGCTTCGACTTCGACTGGCGCCGGCAGTTCGAGCTCGCCGTCGACCCCGACGTCGCGCGCGAGATGCACGACGAGACGCTGGCCGACGACTACTTCAAGACCGCCGAGTTCTGCTCGATGTGCGGCCCGAAGTACTGCCCGATGCACAACTTCCGTGACGTCGACTGGGACGAGCTGCGCGCGGTCGTCGACGAGCGCAAGCGCGCGCGGGCGCAGGCGACCGCCTGAGCGGTCGCCGGACCGGCCATGCCGAGGTGATCCTGCACCCGGGCGGGTAGGCCGTGGCCGTGAGCGAACCGACGAGCATTCCCGAGGCGGGCGCGCGGCGGCACGTGGTGGTCGTCGGCGGCGGCTTCGGCGGGGTGCAGGCGGTGCGCGAGCTGCGCGGCATGCCGGTCGACGTGACGCTGATCGACCGGCGCAACTTCCACCTCTTCCAGCCGCTCGTGTACCAGGTGGCGACCGGGATGCTCTCGGGGGCCGAGATCGCCTCGCCGCTGCGGTCGCTGTTCAAGCGCGACCGCAACGTCGAGACGATCCTGGGGGAGGTCACCGGGTTCGACCTGCCCGGGCGGCGGGTCCTCCTCGACGGGCTGCCGGACGGCCTGCCGCCGCGCGCGATCCCCTACGACGACCTGATCGTGGCCGCCGGCTCGAGCTACTCGTACTTCGGCCACGACGAGTGGCGCGAGCTCGCGCCGGACGTCAAGTCGCTGGAGAGCGCGCTGGAGGTCCGGCGGCGGCTCCTGGCGGCGTTCGAGGCGGCCGAGCTCGAGACCGATCCCGACCGCCGCGCCGCGCTGCTGACCTTCGTCGTGGTCGGCGCCGGGCCGACCGGCGTCGAGCTCGCCGGGCAGATCGCCGAGCTCGCGCACCACGCGCTGCGCCGCGACTACCGCCACATCGACACGACATCGGCGCGCATCCTGCTCGTGGAGATGGCCGACCGGGTGCTGCCGGCGTTCCCCCCGCGCAGCTCGGCGCGGGCGGTGCGCGCGCTGCGTGGCCTGGGCGTGACCGCGATGGTGGGCCACAGGGTCGTCGCCATCGACGAGCAGGCGGTGACGCTGGAGACCGTCGGCGGCGCCGAGACGACCCACGTGCCGACGCGGACGGTCGTGTGGGCGGCGGGGATCGTCGCCTCGGGCCTCGCCACGGCGCTCGCCGCCGAGAGCGGCGTCCACCTCGACCGCGGCGGCCGCGTGGCGGTGCGCCCCGACCTGACGATCGCCGGCCACCCCGAGGTCACCGCGATCGGCGACATGGTGGCCGTCCACGACGAGCACGGCAGCCCGACGCTGCTCCCGCGCGTCGCGCCGGTGGCGATGCAGCAGGGGCGCTATGCCGCGCGGGCGATCGGCGAGCGCATGAGCGGCCGCCGGCCCGCGCCGTTCCGCTACCGCGACAAGGGGAACCTCGCCACGATCGGCCGGGCCAAGGCCGTCGCCGACCTGCACCACGTCCAGCTCAGCGGCCTGCTCGCCTGGCTGGCGTGGCTGTTCGTGCACCTGCTCTACCTGATCGGCCTGCAGAACCGGCTCGTCGTCTTCGTCCGCTGGACGTTCAGCTTCCTCACGCGCGCCGGCGGCGCCCGCGTGATCATGGGCCATCCGGCGCCGTCGCCGGCGCCGGTCGACCACCGCCGCGAGCGCGAGGCGGTGCGCGCGAGGGACGGTCGCTGAGCCCGGTCTCCGCGTCGCTTCGGCGGCGCTGCTGGGCGTTCGGCATCGAGGGGAGAGGAGTCGTCGGCGCCGCGGGGCGCGAGCGGTCGTCCTCGCGCGCGGGCGTATGTCGAAAATGTCACCTCCCAGGTGACAAATTCGCCGTTCGTCTGGCGCCGGATGCGCTTCGCAACGGCGATCGCCGCAAGCGTCACGACGCTGCGCAGCCTCTGCTTTGCATTCGCGCCGTGGCCGCGTGGCGCCGCCCGCGATCGAGGGCGTGGGCTGAGCCCGGTCCCACCCGACCACCGACGCACGCACTGCCATTCGCCCGCGACCGCCGCACTCGACGCCGCGCGCCCGCGGCCTAGTGCCAGGACGAGCACCGGATCCGATCAGGAGGACCGAGCCATGAGCACCATCGGCAACGCGCGGCGGATCGTCGCCGTCTTCGACAGCTACGCGGACGCCCAGCTCGCCGTCGACCACCTCTCCGACCAGGGCTTCCCCGTCGAGCGCGTGACGATCGTGGGGCACGGACTGCGTTACATCGAGCAGATCGTCGGGCGCATGACCATGGGCCGCGCCGCCCTGATCGGCGCCGCCCAGGGCGCTGCCCTCGGGGTCCTCTTCGGCCTGCTGTTCGGGATCGTCTTCACGATCAGCCCGAACCCGGCCGTCCCGCTGCTGATGCTCTACGGGCTCGCCGGCGGCGCCGTCCTGGGCGCCGGGTTCGGGCTGGTCGCGCACGCCCTGACCGGCGGGCGCCGCGACTTCAACTCGGTCCCCTCGATCCAGGCGGAGCGTTACGAGCTCGTGGTCGACGAGGACGTCGCCGACCAGGCCGCCGAGCTCCTGCGCGCCTTCGACGCCGCGGCCGTCATCAGCGCGGCGCCGGCGTCGCCGCCCCCGCCGAGCCCCACCGCGCCGGCGCCGCCGACGCGGGTCGACTCGCCCGGCGCCAGCCACGTCGCCTGACCGCGGTCGGCGTACTGCCAGGAGGAGCGCCAGCGCCCTGAGCTCCTCCTGGAGTCGCTCGACGGCGTCCGTCAGGCCGCCGCTCCCACCGGCTCGCCGGCCGGCTCCGGGGCCTCGTCGGCCGGGTTGCGCCAGTTCACCACGAGCTGGTCGCCCTCGACGTCGAGGATGATCGCCGCGCCGTCGTGGATCTCGCCGGAGATGAAGGCCCGCGCGATGCGGGTCTCGACCTCGCGCTGGATGAACCGGCGCAGCGGACGCGCGCCGTACACGGGGTCGTAGCCCTCGCGGGCGATGTGGGCGCGGGCGGGCTCGGTGAGCTCGAGGGTGATGCGCCGGTCGCTGAGCCGCGCGCGCAGGCTCGCGACCTGCAGGTCGACGATCTGCTCGATCTCCGCCAGCGTCAGCGGCTTGAACAGGATGGTCTCGTCGACGCGGTTGAGGAACTCGGGCCGGAAGTGCTCGCGCAGGTCGGCCATCACGCGGTCGCGGACGTCGGGCCGGATCTGGCCGTCGGGCGTCAGCCCCTCCAGCAGGTACAGCGACCCGATGTTCGAGGTCATGATGATCACGGTGTTGCGGAAGTTGACCGTCCGCCCCTGGGCGTCCGTGAGCCGCCCGTCGTCGAGGATCTGCAGCAGCGTGTTGAACACGTCGGGGTGCGCCTTCTCGATCTCGTCGAAGAGGACGACCGAGTACGGCTTGCGCCGCACGGCCTCGGTGAGCTGGCCGCCCTCGTCGTAGCCGACGTAGCCCGGGGGAGCGCCCATGAGCCGGCTGACCGTGTGGCGCTCCTGGTACTCGGACATGTCCAGGCGCACCATGTTGTCCTCGGAGTCGAACAGCGCCTCGGCCAGCGCGCGCGAGAGCTCGGTCTTCCCGACGCCGGTCGGCCCGAGGAAGATGAACGAGCCGATCGGCCGCTTGGGGTCCTTGACGCCGGCGCGCGCCCTGATGACGGCGTCCGCCACGAGCTGCACCGCCTCGTCCTGGCCGATGACGCGCTCGTGCAGCAGCTCGTCCAGGCGCAGCAGCTTCTCGCGCTCGCCCTCGACCAGGCGCGTGACCGGGATGCCGGTCCAGCGCGCGACGACCTGGGCGATCTCCTCCTCGGTGACCTCCTCGCGCAGCAGGCGCGTCCCGCCCTGCTTGCTCTCCAGGCGCTCCTCCTCGCCGTGCAGCCGTGTCTCGAGCTCGGGCAGGCGCCCGTGGCGCAGCTCGGCGGCGCGGTTGAGGTCGTAGTTGCGCTCGGCCTCCTCGATCTCGCGCCGGACCTCCTCGATCTCCGCCCGCAGCGCCTGCAGCTTCTTGATCGCCTGGCGCTCGGCCTCCCACTGGGCGGTCATGGCGTCGGCCTGGGCGCGCAGGTCGGCCAGCTCCTTGCGCAGCGCCTCCAGGCGCTCGCGGCTGGCCGCGTCGCTCTCCTTCTCCAGCGCGGCCTCCTCGATCTCGAGCTGCATCACGCGGCGCGTGATGGCGTCGAGCTCCTGGGGCATCGAGTCGATCTCGGTGCGGATGACCGCGCAGGCCTCGTCGACGAGGTCGATCGCCTTGTCGGGCAGGAAGCGATCGGTGATGTAGCGGTGCGAGAGCGTCGCGGCGGCGACGATCGCGGCGTCCTGGATGCGCACGCCGTGGTGGACCTCGAAGCGCTCGCGCAGGCCGCGCAGGATCGAGATCGTGTCCTCGACGGTGGGCTCGTCGACCGTGATCGGCTGGAAGCGGCGCTCCAGCGCGGCGTCCTTCTCGATGTGGCGGCGGTACTCGTCGAGCGTCGTGGCGCCGATGCAGTGCAGCTCGCCGCGGGCGAGCATCGGCTTGAGCATGTTGCCGGCGTCCATCGCGCCCTCGGCGGCGCCCGCGCCCACGACGGTGTGCAGCTCGTCGATGAAGAGCAGGATCCGCCCCTCGGCGGACTTGACCTCCTGAAGCACCGCCTTCAGGCGCTCCTCGAACTCGCCGCGGTACTTCGCACCGGCGACGAGCGAGCCCATGTCCAGGGCGAAGACGGTCTTGTCGCGCAGGCCCTCGGGCACGTCGCGGCGGACGATGCGCTGGGCCAGGCCCTCGACGATGGCGGTCTTGCCGACCCCTGGGTCGCCGACCAGGACCGGGTTGTTCTTCGTCTTGCGCGACAGGATCTGGATGACGCGGCGGATCTCGCCGTCGCGGCCGATGACCGGGTCCAGGCGACCGAGGCGTGCCTCGGCGACGAGGTCGCGGCCGTACTTCTCCAGGGCCTCGTAGGCCGACTCCGGCGTGGCGCTGGTGACGCGCTGGCTGCCGCGCACCTCGGTGAGCACCTCCAGGAAGCGCTCGCGGGTGACGCCGTGCTCGCGCAGGATGCGCCCGGCCGCGGTCTGCGGGGCCGAGGCGATCATCGCCAGCAGGACGTGCTCGACCGAGACGTACTCGTCCTTCAGGCGCTGGGCCTCCTGCTCGGCCGCGTCGAGGATCTGCGAGAGCGCGCGCGAGACGTAGACCTGTCCCGGCGCGGCGCCCGAGCCGCTGACGCGCGGGCGCCCTTCGAGGTAGCTCTCCAGCGCGGCGTGCAGCGCGTCGGAGTCGACCTCGGCCCGCATCAGCAGCCGGGGGACCAGGCCCTCGGGCTGCTCGAGGAGCGCGAGCAGCAGGTGCTCGACGTCCACCTCGGTGTGGCCGTAGCGCAGCGCCTTGGTCTGGGCGTCGTGCAGGGCCTGTTGCGACTTCTCCGTCAGGCGGTTCGGGTCCATGTCCTCACCTCGATCGATCTCCGCGCGGCTCGTAGCGACGCAGCCGCTCCTCCAACTCCTCGATGCGCACCAGCAGCTCGCTCGCGAGCACCGCTCCGGCGTAGTTCAGTCCGAGATCCCGCCGCAGCCGCGCGGCCCGGGCCAGGCGCGCCGCCGAATCGCGCGCGAACGGACGCTGGACCAGCCCGAGCGCCAGGAAGCTGCGCACGAGGTCGGGGTGCATGCCCGCCTCCCGCGCCAGCGCCTCGAGCTCGATGGGGACGCCGCGGGCCGTCCGCGATCGCACGAGCCTCGATCCCGGCCGCGGAGGGCGAGTCGCGGTGGCCATCAGCGCTCCCGGCGCGGGTCGAACTTCGAGACGGCGGCGAGCCGCTCGAAGAGCTCGCGCTCCTCGGCGGTCAGGCGCTTGGGAACCATGATCTTCACCACCGCGTACAGGTCGCCGCGCCGGCCGCCCGGGCCCGGGTAGCCCTGGCCGCGCAGCCGCAGCCGGCGCCCGGACGACGAGCCCTGCGGGACGCGCACCTTGCCGCGTCCGTCGAGCGTGTCGATGTCGACGGACGTGCCCAGGGCGGCCTCCCACGGCGCCAGCGGCAGGTCGACGTACAGGTCGTTGCCCTCGAGGCGAAACCGCGGGTGCGGCCGGATGCGCACGCGCAGGAAGAGGTCGCCGGTGGGGCCACCGCCGATGCCCTCGCCGCCCTGACCGGCCAGGCGGATGCGCTGGCCGTCGCGCACGCCCGGCGGGATGTCGACCTCGTAGTCGCGCCCCTCGATCGAGATCCGCC
>JAXDHQ010000075.1:0-2766 GCA_034664395.1 Solirubrobacteraceae bacterium
GCGGTGGGTCATCCACGCCGCGACGATGCGCCTGGGCGGCCCCACGTCGGCGGTCATCATCCGCCGCGCCACCGCGGCCACGCTGGCCCTCGCCGACGACCTGGGCGCGCAGTCGCTGGCGCTGGTGGCGTTCGGCACCGGCGTCGGCGCCTTCCCGCTCGACGAGGCGGCCGCGATCGAGGTCGCCGAGGTCCGCCGCCACGTCGCCCGCGGCACCGGCCTGGAGCGCATCGTCTTCGCCGTGCGCGGCGCCGAGGCGCGCGAGGCGTTCGAGCGCGCGCTGGCGGAGGTGGGCTAGGCCGGGCGCGGTCGTCCGCGTGGCGTCTGCGGCGCTGCGCGGCGCTCGGCATCGAGGGGAGCGGAGTCGGCGGGGCCGCGGGGCGCGCGCGGTCGTCCTCGCGCGAGCGTGCTCGGCGAAAAACTCACCTCCCAGGTGACATTTTCGCCGTTCGCCTGGCGCCGGGGGTGGTTCGCGACGGCGATCACGGTGATCGTCACGAATCTGCGCAGCGTCTGCGCTCCCTTCCCACCATGGGCGGCCGGGCCGCTCGCGCTGGAGGGGGTGGACAGCGTTTGTCACGCATAGCGTGACGTTCGCTGTCCACCCCCCGGCGAGCCCGGCGGCCTGCGACGGAAGCCACCCGGCGCGTCACGACACTCCGCGACGCTGCTTTCCCTCGGTGCCCTGCGTCGCGCAGCACCCGCGCGCGATCGAGGTGAGCGACGAGAAATGCACCGTATGCGGGCAGAATTCGTCGAGCGCGAGCCGGCGAGCCCACTCCGGGCACCTGTCGCCGCCCGTAGGCGGCGGCTGGCCCGCAACGGGCGATGACCGGTGGAGCCGGCCGGCCAACGCCCCCAGCCACCAGCCGCGACGGGCGTCGATGGCCGAGCATCTGCGGCCATCGCCAGCGAGGCCGGGGCATCGCGCCCAACAAGAGCCCGCGACGCGACGCGCGACCACCAACGCCACGACGCCGCCAAAGCGGCAGCGCGGCACGGGAGCCGAGACGCGGGCAGCGCCGCGGCCGCGGACTGGGTGGGGCCGGGCGCCCGTCTGGCGAACACTGGGGCGAAGCCGTGAGGCGGTCGGGTGACCCGGCCCCACCCGACCACCGACGCCCGCACCACGCGGCAGACGCCAGCTACCGGACCTCGAAACCCGCGAGTCCCGTCGCCGGGACGTCCTCGACCTCGACGCGCTCGACCTGCGCCCCCTCGGGCCCGCGGCGGGCGAAGTCGACCATGACCTCGACGTCGTCGGGGTCGCCCTCGAACCACGCCTCGACGCTGCCGTCGTCGTTGTTGCGCACCCAGCCCGAGACGCCGCCGGCCCGCGCGCGACGGCGCGTCGTCTCGCGGAAGAAGACGCCCTGCACGCGTCCGTGGACGACCACGCGCCGGGCGACGGAGCTCACGCCGGCAGGTCGGCTGCCCGCACGAGACTTGCGATCTCGGTGAGGTGCGCGCGCACCGTGTCGCTCATCTTGCCCACGATGTCAGATGCGTTGTCGATCGACGTCTTCGCCGAGGTGAGCTGCTGGCGCACGCGGCGGACCTCCTCCAGCGCCATGAGCGTGCGGTCGACGGTGTCGGCCACCGCGGCGCCGTCGATGCCCTCGGAGTCGCCGCGCGCCATCAGCACGCGGGCGCGCGCCAGCGCGTAGCCGACCTGCAGGGCCAGCGGCCCGTCGTCGGGGTCGAAGGTGACGATGAGCTTGTCGCCGTTGTACTCGCGCAGCGGCATCATCCGCGCGGGCACCTTCTCGTCCGAGGGCACGACGAGGACCGCGAAGTCGGCGTTGCGCTCGGCCCGCGCGCCGTCGAGCTCGCGCAGGGCCTCGGGGCGGCTCAGGCGCGAGTTCTTGGCCTCGAAGACGATGCGCCCCAGCGTCGGGCCCGAGCAGGCGCCCACCGCGACGACGACGTCGCCCTTCTTGCCCGAGCCCTCCCTGCGGTCGCCGACGGCCTCGCTGTCGTCGCCCTGGGCGACCGCGATGACGTCGATCGCCGCGGCGACCTCCTCCTCGTAGCTGCGCCCCTTGGCGGTCCCGCGGTCGGCCTCCGCCGCCACCTCCTCGAGCTTCTCCTTCTCTGCCCGCAGGCGCAGGACGTCCTCGCGCAGGACGGCGAGCTTCTCGTCCATCCCGCGGAGCTGCTCGGTCTGGGCCTTGGCGTTGTCGCGCATGGCGCCGATGGCCATCCGCTGGAACGTCGCCAGCGGGTTGTTCTCGGAGTCCGAGGAGAACTGCTTGCGCAGGTCCTCGCGCATCTGCACGCCGACGTCGGCCAGCAGCCCCTTGACCCGGTTCTGCACCGCCACCGACGACTCGTCGCCGAAGTGGCGCGCCAGCGCCTTGGTCAGGTGTCCGTTCTCGGGCCCGAAGACGTCGTCGATGCGCTTGTCCAGGCGCTCGGCCACGAGCCGCGCGCGCTCGACGAAGTCGGCGTCGAGCTGGCGCGCCGCCTTCTCGAACTCGGCCTTGACGAACTCGGTGTTGGCGCCGGTCTGCTCGCGGTCGAGC
Organism: Solirubrobacteraceae bacterium; assembly: GCA_034664395.1. Taxonomy (GTDB): domain Bacteria; phylum Actinomycetota; class Thermoleophilia; order Solirubrobacterales; family Solirubrobacteraceae; genus JAOPZW01. Next base: position 2,526 of record JAXDHQ010000075.1, read on the forward strand.
ACGCGGGCCCCGATGGCGATGGCGTCGAGGACGAGCCGAGCGACGTCCTCGCCCGCCTCCTCGCGCTCGCGGGCGAGGCGGACGGCGCACGGGTCGTCGACGGAGAGGCCGTCGATGCGCAGCCGGCCGGCCTGGGTGCGGACCTGGGCGAAGGGGAGAGGAGTGGCAGCTTCCATGGTGTCGAGACGGGACGGTAGGGACCGGACCCGACGGAACCGCGCGGGCCGCCCGTAGGCTGTGG
>JAXDHQ010000076.1:0-9638 GCA_034664395.1 Solirubrobacteraceae bacterium
GCACGATCCTCCTCACCGCCGCCGTCGCGCTGCTCGCGCTCGCGCCGGGCGCTCAGGCCGCCAAGACCAGGCTCACGATCACCGGCGCCGGCTTCGGCCACGGGATCGGGATGAGCCAGTACGGCGCCTACGGCTTCTCGCTGCATCTCAAGGCCTATCCCGAGATCCTGGCCCACTACTACACGGGAACGACGCTGGGGCAGCTCAGCGCCAACCCGGAGGTCAAGGTCCTGCTGCAGGGCAGCAAGCGCTCGATCGCGTTCACGGGCGCGCTGAGCGCCGGCGACCAGAGCCTCGACCCGGCCCAGACGTACACCGTGCGCCGCAGCGCAGCCGGCATGGTCATCCGCGACGGCTCGGGGCAGAGCATCGGCACGACGCCCGGTCCGCTGCGGGTCGACGCCGCGGTGGGCCAGCCGCTGAAGCTCATGGGCGTCTCGGTCCCCGGCGTGCGCGACGGGCTCTATCGCGGGTCGCTGCTCATCAGCCCGTCGGGCTCGAAGCTCATGGCGGTCAACGCGCTCGACCTCGAGGACTACGTCCGCGGCGTCGTGAGCGCCGAGAGCCCGTCGGGGTGGCCGGCCGAGGCGCTCAAGTCGCAGGCCGTGGCCGCGCGCACGTACGCGCTGACGACTCACGCCGGCGGCGCCCTCTTCGACCAGTTCGCCGACACGCGGTCGCAGGTCTACCGCGGCGTGGCCGCCGAGACGCCCACAACCGACGCGGCGGTCGCCGCGACGGCCGGCCAGGTCGTCACGTTCGACGGCCAGCCCGTCACCACCTACTTCTTCTCGACGTCGGGCGGCGAGACCGAGGACGTCGAGAACTCGTTCGTCGGCTCGACGCCGAAGCCGTGGCTCAAGGCGGTCGACGACCCGTTCGACGACGTCTCGCCCAAGCACCGCTGGGGCCCGTTCCGCTTCACGCAGTCGCAGGTGCAGTCCAAGCTGCGCGGCCTGGTGCTCGGGCGCTTCAAGCGCATCAGGGTCGTGCAGCGCGGCGTGTCGCCGCGTGTCGTCCGCGCGCAGGTGATCGGGACGCGCGGCGTGACCGACGTCACCGGACCGCAGCTCCGCAAGGCGTTCGGGCTCTTCGACACGTGGGCGTACTTCACGACGATCACGACCGGGACGAGCCGCCCCGCGCCCGCCTCGCCGCCGGCGACGGCCACGACTCCTGCACCCGCGCCCGCGCCGGCCGGCGACCCCACGGGCGGGACGACGCCCGCGGTGCGCGCGGCGGCGCTGCGGGCTCCGCGCCTGCGCGGGACGATCGCCCCGTCGACGCCCGGCAAGTGGGTGCGCGTCCAGCGCCTGCAGGGCACCGCCTGGGTCCTCGCCGCCGACGCCGTCGTCGGCCGCGGCGGGCGCTACTCGGTCGCCGTCCCCGGGCCCGGGGTCTACCGCGTGGTCTACGGCGAGGCGACCGGCGCGGCCGTGCGCGTGGGGTAGTCGGCGGCGCGCTTGACCGCCGCTGGGTGGATCGTCGTCGGTCTCGGGGTCGCGGCCGGGTTCTATGCCGGCGGCCTTCTCGCCCTCCTGGCCGCCGGACGCCGTACCGACGCGCGCGCCTGGGCCGCCTTCGTCCCGGACTGCGTCGTGCTCGTCGGACGCCTCCTGCGCGACCCGCGCGTCCCACGCTCGCGCAAGGCGCTCTTGGCGGCGCTCGTGGCGTACCTCGCGCTGCCGTTCGACCTGATCCCGGACGTCATCCCGGTGGCCGGACAGCTCGACGACGCCATCCTCGTCGCCGTCGTGCTGCGGGCGGTGCTGCGCTCGGGCCGCGAGGACCTGCTGCGCGAGCACTGGCGGGGCCCCGAGCGGTCGCTGGCGGTCGTGCGGCGGCTGGCGTTCGGGAGGTAGGGCAGCCCGCGTTCGCGGTGCTGCGCGGCGGCGTCCGTCCGCCGTCGCAGTGGGGCCCGCGCTGCGGGGGGTGGGCCGACTTATGCCCCCTATGGGGTGGGTTTCCCAGCCCACCCCCCGGCGTGCGCGTCGGGATGTGCCGGCGCTCGCGCGGTTCGTCGCGCCTCTGCGCCGGCGCTGCCGCCGTGCGCCACCGGCGCGAGCCACCCGCGACGGACCACACCAAGAACGTCACGAGACTGTGCAGGCTCTCTCCCCTCGATGCCCGGGCCGCGCACCCACGCGAAGCGCTACGGGGACGACAAGCCGCGGCGCCGCACCCACGCGAAGCGCTACGGGGACGGCAAGCCGGGGCGCCGCCGCCTACCCCACGTACAACCGCACGAGCTGCTCCGCCACGCACACGGGCTTCTCGGTCCCCTCCCGCTCGAACGTCTGCGCGATCGCGACCTGCACGCCGCCGGGGACGTCCTCGGCGCTCGCGAGGGTCGCGCGCATGCGCACGCGCGATCCGACCGGCAGCGGCGCGGGGAAGCGCACGCGGCCGTAGCCGTAGTTCAGGGCGTACGCGAAGCCCTCGATCGTGTACGTGTCGTAGGAGAAGCGCGGGCCGAGGGAGAGCGTGTAGAGGCCGTGGGCGATGGTCGAGCCGAACGGCGTCTGCGCCGCGCGCTCGACATCGACGTGGATCCACTGGTCGTCGCCGGTGGCCGCGGCGAAGGCGTCGATCTCGGCCTGGGTGACCTCGTGCCACGCGCTGACGCCGAGCTCCTCGCCGACGGCGCTCCGCAGCTCCTCCATGCCGGTGATCGTGCGCATGGGCCGGCAATCTACGCGCCCGGCCGTCGCGGCGGCCCATACGATGCAGCCCCGGATGCCCGGCCCACTGCTCGTCGTCGACGCTCCCTCGCTGCTCTACCGCGCCTTCCACGCGCTGCCGCGGACGATCGTCGGCCCCGACGGCGCTCCCGTCAACGCGCTGCTGGGCACGGCCAACCTCGTCCTGCAGGCGGTCGAGCGCCACGACCCGCGCGCCGTGGTCCTCTGCTTCGGCGCCGAGGCGGCGGACTACCGCGTCGAGCTCTACCCCGGCTACCACGCCGCCCGCCCGGACATGCCCGAGGAGCTCGTCCCGCAGTGGGACGACGCCACCGCGTTCTTCGGCGCGTTCGGCTGGCTCGTCCTGCGCCACGACGCGCTCGAGGCCGACGACCTCCTGGGCGCGCTCGCGCAGGCGGAGGCCGAGGCCGGGGGGCGCGCGCTGCTCTTCACCGGCGACCGGGACATGTTCCAGTGCGTCTCGGAGTCGGTGGTGGTCCTGTACCCGGCCGGCAAGGGCGAGACCGAGGAGATCGGTCCCACGGAGGTGCGCCGGCGCTACGGCGTCGAGCCGGCCCAGGTGCCGGACTTCATCGCCCTGCGCGGCGACCCCTCCGACGGGCTGCCCGGCGCCCGCGGCATCGGCGAGAAGACCGCGCGCGACCTGCTGGGCGAGCACGGCTCGCTCGACGCGCTGCTCGAGCTGCCGATCGGCCTGCGCCCGCGCGTGCGCCAGGCGCTCGAGCAGCAGGGCGACGAGCTGCGCGCCTTCCGCACCATCGCCACGCTGCAGCCGGTGCACCTGGAGCGCCCGCCCGACGCCCCGACGGACTTCGACGCCGCGGCCGACGCCGCCGCCGCGCGCGGGATGAACCGGTTGGCGGAGCGACTGCGCGCGTGGCGCCGGCGCTGACCGGGAACCCTCCGGAGCGGACCCGACCAGGGAGGAAGAGCGATGTTCGACCGGTTCCGCAAGACCAGCGCCCCCACCGACGATCCCGCAGCAGTCGCCGTCGCCGACCGTGAGGCGATGGTCGACGAGCCCCGGACCATGCGCGACCCCGAGGTCGCGGCGCCGGCCGCGCCGGCCGCAGAGCCGGTCTCCGATCGCCCGACCGCCCGCGAGCGCGCCGCCGAGGAGGTCGCCGCCGAGCGCGAGGTCGCCCGCTCGCGCCGCCGGACCCATCCGGCGGTCGTCGGCGAGGACGCGCTGGTCGCCATGCACGAGCGCCAGCGCGACCGCTTCGGCGGCATCCGCTGGGGCAGCGCGTTCTTCGGCCTGCTGAGCGCCGTCGGGCTGGCGTCGATCCTGCTCTCGATCGTCGTGGCGGCGGGCGTCGCCATCGGCGTGTCCGAGGTCAAGAACGCAGCGAACGGCACGAGCGACACGATCGGCCTCGGCGGCGGCATCGCGCTGCTCGCCGTGCTCGCGGTCGCCTGGTACTGCGGGGGCTACGTCGCCGGGCGGATGGCTCGCTTCGACGGCCCCCGCCAAGGACTCGGCGTGTGGGTCTGGACGATCCTCATCGCCGGGGCCGCGGCCGTCCTCGCCGCGATCGGAGGCAGCGAGTACAACGTGTTCCAGCACCTCAACCTGCCGAACATCGCCGTCGGCGGCACGTCGCTGACCACGGGCGGCCTCATCGCCCTGGCCTGCGCGCTCGTCGTGACGCTGCTCTTCGCGGTGCTCGGCGGCATGGCCGGCGATCGCTTCCACCGCCGCGTCGACCGCGTCGCGGCCCGGGAGTACGTCGAGACGGTCTAGGGCGTGAACTTGACGGTGATGACGTCGCCGTCGCGCATCTCGTAGTCGCGGCCCTCGAGCCGCAGGACTCCCCGCTCGCGGGCGCCGGCGTAGCCGCCGGCGTCCACGAGCTCCTGCCAGCCGATGACCTCCGCGCGCACGAAGCCGCGCTGGATGTCGCTGTGGATGGCGCCGGCGGCGTGCCAGGCGCTGAGGCCCTCGCGCAGGTGCCACGACTGCGCCGGCTTGTCCTCGCCGGCGGTGAAGAACGCGATCAGGCGCAGCAGGGCGAACGCGCCCTCCACGACGCGGCGCAGTCCGGAGTCGGCGATGCCCAGGTCGTCGCGCATGGCCGCGGCGTCGTCGTCGTCGAGCTCGGAGAGCTCGGCCTCCAGGCGCGAGGAGACGGCGACGGCCACGGCGCCGATCGCCTGCGCGTGCTCGGCCACCGCCGCCGGCACCTCGTCGTCGCCCTCGTCGACGTTGGCCACCAGCAGGACGGGCTTGGCCGTGAGCGGGTGCAGGTTGCGCAGCGCGTCGGGCGCGTCCTCGGGAACGGGCACGTCCCGCGCCGGACGCCCGGCCTGCAGCGCGGCGACGACGTCGCGCAGCCAGCGCTCCTCGGCCTGCAGGGCGCGGTCGCCGCCCCGAGCCTGCCGCGTCACGCGGTCGACGCGCCGCTCGGCCTGCTCGAGGTCGGCGTAGATCAGCTCGGTCTCGATCGTCTCGATGTCGCGGGCCGGGTCGACGTCGCCCTCGGGGTGCACGACGCCGGCGTCGTGGTGCGCGCGCACGACATGGACGATCGCGTCGACCTCGCGGATGTTGGCCAGGAACTGGTTGCCCAGCCCCTCTCCCTCGTGGGCGCCGCGCACGAGGCCGGCGATGTCGTGGAAGTCGACCGTGTCGTGCACGACGTTCGAGGCGCCGATCGTGGCGGCGACGCGCTCGAGGCGCTCGTCGACCACGGGGACGACCGCCACGTTGGGCTGGATCGTCGTGAACGGGTAGTTGGCCGCCTCGGCGCCGGCGCGCGTGAGCGCGTTGAACAGCGACGACTTGCCCGCGTTGGGCAGCCCGACGATCCCGACCTTCATCGCGCCGCGCTTCCCAGGAGCGAGCCGAGCAACGCGCCGGCGGCGATGTCGGACGGGTAGTGGACGCCGAGGTAGACGCGCGACAGCGCCATCGCGGTGGCCGTCGCGTACAGGGGGCCGGCGGGCAGCAGGCCGGCGTAGGCGCGAGCGGCGGCGAAGGACGACGACGCGTGCGCCGAGGGGAAGCTCAGGGCGGTCGGCGTGGCGATGAGCGCGGGCAGGTCCTCGAGCGCCGGTCGGCGGCGGCGGACGACGCCCTTGATCGCGGTGTTGAGCACGTAGGTGCCGCCGACGACCACCATGCCCCGGCGCCAGCGCGAGCGGTGGACGGGGTCGAGCAGCGCCCCGGCCGCCCCCAGCCCGAGCCAGAGGGCGGCGTGCTCGCCCAGGCGCGAGAAGTTCCCGACGTGGGTGGTGGCCGGCGGACGCGCCGCCGAGCGCACGATCCGGTAGAGCCGCAGGTCGGTGCGGGCGACCGCCCGGCCCAGCGGCCCGGCGCGAAGCCGCGCGCGCAACGAGGCGCGGGCGCCCGAGTCCAGCGGCGGCGAGGTCGAGCCGTTCACGACCCGCACGATATGGGCAAGCCGCCGTGAGCATGCGGCTCGCCCTCGTGACCAACGATGCCTCGGGCGGGGGCACCGACGCCGGCGCGGTCGCCGCGCTCCTGGCCGCCGCGGGGGCCGACGTCACCGTGCACGACCTCGGCGCGCTCGACGGTGGCGGCGCGGCGCTGCTCGCCGGCGCGCCCGAGCGGCTCGTGGTGGCCGGGGGCGACGGGACGATCGGACCGGTCGCGGCCGTCGCGGCGGGCGCCGGCCTGGCGCTCGCGGTCGTGCCCACGGGCACCGCCAACGACTTCGCCCGCGCGCTCGGGCTGCCGCTCGACGCGGGCGAGGCCGCCCGCGCGGCGGCCCGCCGCGACGCGCCCACGCGCGGGGTCGAGCTGCTGCGCGCCGGCGACCGGCCGTTCCTCAACGCGGCCTCGGCCGGCCTCTCGGTGCTGGCCGCTCGGCGGGCGCGCGCGCTCAAGCACCGGCTCGGCCCGCTGGCCTACGCCGCGGGCGCGCTGCGCGCCGGCGTCGCCGGCCGCCCGCTGCCGTGCCGCGTGGTCGTCGACGGACGCGAGCTGTTCGCGGGCGCGTGCTGGCAGGCGATCGTCGCCGGCACCGGCGCGTTCGGCGGCGGCGCCCGGCTCGACGCGGCGGACCCGCACGACGGCCTGCTCGACGTCGCGGTGCTCGAGGCCGGCCCGCGCGCCGCGCTCGTCCGGCGCGCCTACGGCATGCGCGCCGGCGGCCTCGCCGACCAGGCCGGCGTCCACCACGCGCGCGGCCGCGTCGCCGAGCTCGAGCTTCCCGCCGGTACGCGCTTCAACGTCGACGGGGAGGTGTGCGAGCTCCGCCCAGCGCGCTTGCAGTCGCGGGGCGAGCGTGTGGAGGTGGTGGTGGCCTAGCCGGACGAGGCGATGCCGAAGCCCACGCGGTGCTCCTCGTTCTCCGTGCGCAGCCAGAGCACGTGGGCGAGGTTGAGGCGCACCGACCCGTCCTCGGCGACGAGCTGGTGCCAGCCCTCGCCCCCGAGCGCGTCCTCGAGCTTGCGCAGCTCCTCGTCGCTGACGCGCAGACCGAGGGGCGGGCTTGCCTGGAAGCCGATGCTGATGCGCTGAGCCATGTGTTCAGTGTCCTTTGCTGACCTGGACGATCTCGGTGAGGACCCCGGCGGACGACGACGGATGCACGAAGGCGACGAGCGAGCCGCGGATGCCGACGCGCGGGGTCTGGTCGATCAGCTCCATGCCGCGCTCGCGCAGGGCGGCGAGCGCCGCCGCGACGTCGACCACCTGGTAGGCGACGTGGTGCAGCCCGGGGCCTTGCTTGGCGAGGAAGCGGCCGACCGGCGTCTGGGCCGACAGCGGCCGCAGCAGCTCCACGTGGCCCTCGCCGACGTCGAGCAGCACGGCCTCGACCCCCTGCTCCTCGATGATCTCGCGATGCACGAGCTCCATCTCGTAGTCGCGCTCGTGCACGGCGATCGCCGCGTCGAGGTCGTCGACGGCGATGCCGATGTGGTCCACCCGCTCGAACATGCGGGCCGGAGGTTACCTTCGCTACTCGGCGGGGTCGGGCTGGTGCGCCTCGGCGGCGGCGATCCGAAGGTCTCCGACGGGCCGGCGGCGCTCGATGCGCGGCACGCCGTCCATGATGCGGTCGATCTCCGGGCGCTCGAGCGTCTCGCGCTCGAGCAGCTCGCCGGCGATGCGGTCCAGCAGCCCGCGATGGGCGGTGATCAGCCTCCACGCCGAGCGGTATGCCTCGAAGGCCAGCTCGCGCTGCTCCTCGTCGCGGATGCGCCGGCTCAGGTCCGAGATCGTGGCCTGGTCCTTGATCGCCGCCTGCGGGGCGTTGCCCGAGCCCATCGCGTACTGGTGGATCATCGCGTGGGTGATCTCCTCCACGCGCTGCAGGTCGTTGGCGGCGCCGGTGGTGACCGCTCCGAAGACGATCTGCTCGGCCACGCGGCCGCCCAGCAGCACGGCCATCTGGTCGACGAGCTCGTCGCGCGTCTTGAGGTAGGAGTCCTCGTCGGGCAGGTTGACCACGTAGCCGAGCGCGTTGCCGCGCGGGACGATCGAGATCTTGTGCACGCGGTCGAGGGTGTCCATCAGCTCGCGGCAGAGGGCGTGGCCGGCCTCGTGGAAGGCGACGACGCGGCGCTCGTGCTCGTTGAGCGTGGTCGAGGACTGCACGCCGGCGATGACGCGCTCGAGCGCGTTGTCGAAGTCGTGGCGCGAGAGCGCGTGGCCCTCGCGGCGCGCGCAGAAGATCGCGGCCTCGTTGCAGATGTTGGCCAGGTCGGCTCCGGTCAGCCCGCTGGTCTGCTGGGCGACCACGTACAGGTCGACGTCCGCGAGCAGCGGCTTGTTGGCCGTGTGCACGGCGAGGATGCGCTCGCGGCCCTTGACGTCGGGCGGCGAGACGAAGACCTGGCGGTCGAAGCGCCCCGGGCGCAGCAGCGCCGGGTCGAGCTTGTCGAGCAGGTTGGAGGCGGCCATGACCACCACGCGCCCCGACGACGCGAAGCCGTCCATCTCGACCAGGAGCTGGTTGAGGGTCTGCTCGCGCTCGGAGTTGTTGTCCGAGCCGCGGCGGGCGCCGACGGCGTCGAGTTCGTCGATGAAGATGATGGCCGGCTCGGCCTTGCGCGCCTCGCGGAACAGGCGGCGGATGCGCGCGGCGCCCAGGCCGGCGAACATCTCCACGAACGAGGCGGCCGACTGCGAGAAGAACTGCGCGCCGGACTCGTGGGCGACGGCCTTGGCCAGCAGCGTCTTGCCCGTGCCGGGCGGCCCGTGGAGCAGGACGCCCTTGGGGACCTTCGCCCCGAGGCGGTGGTAGGGCTTGGGATCGCGCAGGAACTCGACGACCTCGCGGAGCTCGCCCTTGGCCTCGTCGACGCCGGCGATGTCGTCCCAGCCCACCTCGAGGTTGGCCTCGGGCTCGATCTGGACCGGCTTGGTCTGCGGCATGAGCCGCATCGTGCGCCAGAGCACGACGACGAGCGCGAGCATGAAGAAGATCGCGAACATGCTCTGCCAGCCGTTGGCGAACTCGCGGATGCGGTCTATCGGCGACGGCGTCGCGACGGGCGCGACCACGCTGGCCATGTGGCTCACCGCGTCGGCGAACGCGCCGAGGACGCGGTGACGGGCCTCGGCGACGACGCCGGATTGTGCAGCTGCGCTCAGTATCCCCACAGTCAGGTGTATCGGCAGGCGGCTGCTTTCCTTCAGCCGGTTGGACGGCACTCAGACGCGCCCTCGGCGCGCAGGATCTCGGCCAGCGCCGCGCGACCGACCTCGAGCTGCTCCTCGGTCGGCTCGCGCGTGCCGAGGACGCGCTGGAGCTCGTGGCCGGGGCGGCGCAGCGCGCGCGCCGCGGCGGTCGAGCTGTGGCGCTCCGACCAGGCGAAGACCTCGACCGCGGCCCCGAGCGACGCGAGCTGGACCGCGGCCCCGTGCAGCGGCGAGGGGCGCTGCACCGCGCGTCGCAGCAGCGCCGCGCCGGCCAGGTTGGCCGCCAGCAGCGGCGTGATGAGGTGCGAGCCGCAGCGGTCGTG
>JAXDHQ010000077.1:0-2679 GCA_034664395.1 Solirubrobacteraceae bacterium
GCGTCCGACGCTAGCCTCCGGCGCCATGGCGTCCCTGCACGGCGAGCGCACGATCGAGATCGACGCCCCGGTCGAGCGCTGCTACGCGATCGCCGCCGACGTCCAGCGCGCGCCCGAGTGGCAGCCCGCGATGCGCTCGCTGCAGGTGGTCGAGCGCGACCCCGCCGGACGCGCGACGCTCGCCGACGCCGAGTACGACGCGACGGTCCGCACGCTCAGGGTGCGCCTGCGCTTCGCCTACGACGAGCCGACCTCCATCCGCTGGGAGCAGGAGCGCGGCGACGTCAAGGCACTGCACGGCGGCTGGCGCCTGGAGGACCTCGGCGGCGGCCGCACCCGGGCGACGTACGCGCTCGAGGTCGACCCGGGCCGGATGCTCGGCCTGCTCCTGCGGGGGCCGGCCGAGGCCTCGGTGCGCGATCACCTGCTCGGCGCGGCGGACAGCCTCAAGGCCCAGGCCGAGGGCGGCTGAGGCCCGAGGCTCAGACCCGGGCGATGCCGGCCTCGGCGCAGCCGCGCTCCAGCGCGTCGAGGCCGAAGCCGTCCGCCGGCCCGAGCGCGCCGGTGCCCTGCAGCCCGCCGGCCGCGGCCGTGGCGGCGCCCCAGGCGAGGATCGCGCCGGTGAAGTCGTAGGCGTTGGCGCCCTCCAGGCGGACCTCGGCCAGGCGCGCGCCGCTCGCGTCGAAGGCCTCGGCCACGATGAGCGACGGCGTGCGGGCGCGGGCGGCGGCGTCGGGGCCGCCGCTGGAGCCCTTGACCACGCGCCCGAACAGGCTCTGCAAACCCTCCCGCGCGCCGGGCACGCGGTTGACGACCGACATGCCCGCCGAGACCGCCCGCATCGGCTCCGATGCCGGGCCGAACCAGCCCAGGTAGACGTCGACGTCGTGCACCGTGGGGTGGATGCGCGGCAGCGCGAAGTGCTCGGAGCCGGCGATGCTGACCGCGCGCCCCGTTCGCCCCGGGCGCAGGACGAAGTCGCGGCTGCGCCGGGCCGCGCGCTCGGTGACGAGCCGCCCTCCGCGCCAGGCGAAGCCGGGCTCGAGCATCACCGCCGCCGCGCTCGCCCGGGTCCCGCCGCTCATCGAGCCGGCGCCGGCGCCCAGCGCGAAGTAGCCGACCTCGACGCGCGTGGCCGCCTCGCCCGCGTCGCGCAGTGCGAGCGCCCCCGCAAGGTTGCCCGGCACCCAGTCGTAGCCGAACGCGGTGAGCAGTCCGCAGCCGGCGGCCTGCGCCCCGAGCCCGTGGCGCTCGAAGACGTCGCGGACGAACACGGCCTCGCCGGTCGAGTCGAGATAGTGGGCGCCGGCGGCCACGGCAGCCTGCACCGCGGGCTGGCCCCAGCGCGAGAACGGGCCGACGGTCGAGACGAGGACGTCCCCGCGCGTCACGAGCTCGCGCACCGAGTCGGGTCGCTCCACATCGGCGACGGCCCACTCCAGGGCGCCGAGCTCGTCGGCGAGCGCGCGGACCCGCGCCTCGTTGCGCGCCGCCAGCACGGGGCGGGCTCCGCGCGCCACGAGCGCGCGGGCGGCGAGCTCGCCGGTGTAGCCGGTGGCCCCGAAGAGGACGATCCGCCCTGCCATCGCGCGCACCCTAGCGCCGTCCTCGCAAAGGGCGAGCCGGCCCGTGGGGGGGTTCGGGCCGGCTCGCGCATGCACCGACGACCGTCAGGCCGCGGCAGATCCGAGCTTAGCGCCGGCCGGAGCTCGCAACTGATGAATGTTCGCTCTCCGCACACGGTTAGGATCTCGGCGTGACCAGCCCCGGGGGCCGTGGCGCGCTCACCCTGACCTTCGACAACCTCGGCGAGGCGTCGTCGCTCGCGCCCGGCGAGGTCCCCGACCCCACGTCGCTCGGCCGCCACCCCTCCGTGACGTCCGTGCTGCCGCGCCTGCTCGACGCCCTCGACGAGCACGGCCTGCGGGCCACGTTCTTCGTCGAGGCGGTCAACTGCGAGCGCTATCCCGACGCGCTGCGCGAGATCGTGGCGCGCGGCCACGAGCTCGGCCACCACTCGTGGGCGCACGAGACCTGGGCCGAGCTGGACGGCGACCGCGAGGCTGAGCTCCTGCACCGGGGCCTGGACGCCTTCGCCGCCCTCGGCCTCGAGGTCACCGGCTTCCGCCCGCCCGGCGGCGAGCTCACCCCGCGCACGCCCGGGCTCCTGCGCGAATCCGGCCTGCGCTGGTGCTCGCCCGCGGGCGACGGCGCGCGCGTCGAGGACGGCCTGGCCTACCTCCCGTTCCAGTGGCCGCTGGTCGACGCCTTCCACCTCATGGCCGCCTTCGTCGACCTGCGCAAGCGCTTGGGCGAGCCGCGCGCGCCGGCCGACCCGTGGCAGATGGGACGCCAGATGGATGCCGCGCTGGACGCGCTCGCGCGCGAGGGCGGCCACCGCACGCTGATCCTGCACCCGTTCCTCGCCGTGCGTCAGGACGTCCTCGACGAGCAGCTTCGGCTGCTGGACACCATCGCGGCGCGCGCCCGCGCCGGCGACCTCGAGGTCGGCCCCGGTGGACCGCTGGCCGAGCGCCTGCGCGAGCGCTGCGCCTGAACGCCGGACGCGCCCTATCCTCAGACGCCATGGACGAACGCGTCCTCGCCGAGCGCCTGATCACCTACGACACGTCCGAGCCCGAGGGGCTGCGCGCCGCGGCCGGCTTCGTCAAGGGCTGG
>JAXDHQ010000078.1:0-11430 GCA_034664395.1 Solirubrobacteraceae bacterium
CCGCCCGCACTGAGCGAGCTGTTCGGCCGGCCCGATCCGTTCGCCCGGTGACCGGCTGGAGCCAGCCGCTCCCCTACGACCCAAACCGGCACCGGACTGACCGCTTCGACTCGGGCGAGGCACCCCGCGACGGGTGGCTGCGGGCGTACGCCGGGCAGGGACAGCGCCGAGACGCCTCGCGCACCTTCGTGGTCACCGTCGACGGCGACCACGTCATCGCCTACTACACGCTCGTGGCGGGCGAGGTCGCCTACGACGAGGCCGCCGGAGACGTCCGTCGCGGGCTCTCGAAGCACTTCCCCATCCCGGTGTGCGTCCTGACCCGGCTCGCGGTCGATCGCCGCCACCAGGGCGCGGGCCTCGGCGCGGCGCTGCTGGCCGACGCGCTTGCGCGCGCCGTTCGCGCCGCCGAGGAGGTCGGCATGCGCGCGGTCGTCGTGCACGCGCTGCACGAGCGCGCTGCCGCGTTCTACGTCCGCTTCGGGCTCGAGCCCGTCGCCGACGGCGGTCTGACGTTGATGGTCACCGTCGCGCAGCTCCGTGCGGCGATGGGACCGGCCTCGGGCTAGAAGCCCTTGCCGCCGACGTCGGCGACGGTCTGGTCGATCTCGCGCACCTGCGTGAAGCCGCTGATGGCGGTCGCCTTGCCCTTGGCCCCGATGACGAGGACGGTGGGCGATGCGAGGATCTTGGCGCCGAGGGTGATCGCCTCGTACTTGCCGACGTCCTGGATCGGGACCGTGCGGGTCACGACCTTGCCGTTGTGCATGTCGATGGCGCGCAGGGCGGCGTGGGTGGCGCGGTCGTCGGAGCCCTGGTGGTTCCAGAAGAGGAGGACGACGACCTTGCCGGCGTCGACGGCGGAGAGCAGCGGCCGCGAGGGGTCGCCGGCGACCGCGTCGGCGGCCAGGCCGGACTTGGCCTTCGCCTTCGCCTTCGCCTTCGCCTTCGCCTTCGCCGTGGCGGTCGAGCCGGCCACAGCGGTGCCACCGGTCGCGCCGACGCCGTTGGCCGCGGACTCGCTGCGCGCCGCCGCCGCGTTGGACGCGTCGACCGCGCGCTTGGCCTTGGCGACGTCGTTGGTGAGTCCGGTCACGCCCGGCGCGGTCGCCGCGGGGGCCGCGGTGCCGCCGCTGGACGGCTTGAGGACGGTGAACCACAGGCCGGCGACCGCCACGAGGGCGACCAGGGCGATCCGGTAGGGAAGGGTGAGCTGCTGCATCGCTCATCAAGTCGGCAGCCGCGGCCCAGTCTTGAGAGCCCAGGGCTGCCTTGCAGCCGGACGTACGGTGGCTAGCCCTGCTCGACGAGCGAGCGGACGCCCAGCTCGCGAAGCTGCGCGGCGTCGACCGGCGCCGGCGCGCCGGTCAGCGGGTCGCCGCCGGAGGCGGTCTTGGGGAACGCGATGACGTCGCGGATCGAGTCGCGGCCGCAGAGCAGCGCGACGATGCGGTCGAGGCCCATCGCGATGCCGCCGTGGGGCGGCGCGCCGTACCGCATCGCGTCGAGCAGGAAGCCGAAGCGCCGCCGGCCCTCCTCCTCGGAGAGGCCGATGACCTTGAACACCTGCTCCTGGACCTCGGGGGTGTTGATGCGGATCGAGCCGCCCCCGAGCTCCCAGCCGTCGACGATGAGGTCGTACGCGCGCGAGCGCATCGCGCCCGGGTCGGCGAAGTCGCCGCTCGGCGCCGTGAACGGGTGGTGGACCGCGCCCCAGCCCTCGTCGGTCTCCTCGAACATCGGGAAGTCGACCACCCAGAGCACGTCGTGGCCGCCCTCCGGGATGAGCCCGAAGCGCCGCCCGAGCTCGAGGCGCAGCGCGCCGAGGACCTCGGCCGCGACCCTGGGCCGGTCGGCGACGAACAGCAGCAGGTCGCCCTCGGAGGCCTGCAGCCGGCTGGTCGCCGCCGCCACGCGGTCCTCGCCGAGGAACTTGGCGATCGGCGAGCGCCACGAGCCGTTCTCGACGAACGCCCACGCCACCGCCTTGCCGCCGTGGCGCTCGACGACCTCGTTGAGGCCGTCGAGCTCCGAGCGCGAGAGCTCGCGCACGCCGGCGTTGATCGCCCGCACCGCGCCCCCGCCGCCGAGGACCGACTCGAAGACCTTGAACTCGCTGCCGCGCAGCGCCTCGGAGACGTCGACGATCTCGAGCTCGAAGCGCCGGTCGGGCCGGTCGGAGCCGAAGCGCATCATCGCCTCGTCGAAGCTCATCCGCGTCCACGGCGGCGGCGGGACGTCCACGCCGCCGGCGCGGAAGACGGCGCTCATGACCGCCTCCATCGTCTCGATGACGTCGTCCTCCTCGACGAAGGCCATCTCGAGGTCGAGCTGGGTGAACTCGGGCTGGCGGTCGGCGCGCAGGTCCTCGTCGCGGAAGCAGCGGGCGATCTGGTAGTAGCGCTCGTAGCCGCTCATCATCAGGAGCTGCTTGAAGAGCTGCGGCGACTGGGGCAGCGCGTACCACGACCCCGGCTGCAGGCGCGAGGGCACCAGGAAGTCGCGGGCGCCCTCCGGCGTCGAGCGCGTGAGGATCGGCGTCTCGATCTCGAGGAAGTCGCGCTCGGCGAGGACGTCGCGCATGGTCGCCACGACCGTGTGGCGCAGCTCCATGGCCTCGCGCATGCGCTGGCGGCGCAGGTCGATCATGCGGTGCTGCAGGCGGATCATCTCGTCCACCGGCGTGTCCTCGTCGACCGGGAACGGCGGCGTCTCGCTCGTCGCCAGCCGCTGCAGCGACCGCACGTGGATCTCGATCTCGCCCGTCGCCAGGTTCGGGTTGACGTTCTCCGGCGCGCGGACGACGACCTCGCCCTGCGCGGAGACCACGTGCTCGGAGCGCAGGTCCTCGGCCAGCGCGAACGCCTCGCCGGACGTCTCGGGATGGACGACGAGCTGGACGATGCCCGAGCGATCGCGCAGGTCGATGAAGATCAGCCCGCCGTGGTCGCGGCGGCGGTGCACCCAGCCGGCCACGCGGACCTCGCCGCCGACGCGCTCGGCGTTCAGGTCGCCGGCCCAGGCGTCGCGGAAGCCGTTGGGGCGCGGGGCGCGCCTCATGCCAGGTGGCGTCCCCGGATCACGCGCGCGACGACCGCGGCGGCGGACTCGACCGACTCCTGCTCGCCGGTCTCCATGTCGCGAAGCTGCATGCCGTCGGCGCCCACGATGGCAACGTAGCGGGCGCCGGCGCGGTCCGCCTGCCTGAGCTGGCCCTTGAGCGAGCGCCCGGCGAGCTCCTGCTGGACGGCGAGCCCGGCGGCGCGCGCCTCGGCGGTCAGGGCGAACGCCTCGACCGAGCGGGCCTCGTAGGCGACGAACAGATCGGTCACCGGCGCCGGCGTGGGGCGCTCGCCGGCGGCGAGCAGGATCCGCTCGATCCCGGCCGCCCACCCCATGCCCGGCGTGCGCGGGCCGCCGAGCATCTCGACCAGCCCGTCGTAGCGCCCGCCGCCGCCGACGCCCGACTGGGCGCCGAGCGCGTCTGAGCTGAACTCGAAGATCGTGCGCGTGTAGTAGTCCAGGCCGCGGACGAGCGCGTCGTCGAGCTCCCACGTCACGCCGGCGGCCTGCAGCAGCGCGCAGACCTCGTCGAAGTGCTCGCGGTCCTCGGCGCTGAGCGCGTCCATGAGCCGCGGGGCGCCGCGCATGACCTCCTGCGTGCCGGGGTCCTTGGCGTCGAACGCGCGCAGCGGGTTGAGGTCGATGCGCTCGCGCACGTCGGCCGACAGGCGATCGGCGTTCGCCCGCAGGTAGCCCGCCAGGCGCTCGCGGTACTCGGCGCGCGCCTCGAGCCCGCCGAGCGAGCCCAGGCGCAGGCGCACCTCGCGCACCTCGAGCTCGCCGAGCAGCGCGTGCAGCAGCACGATCGACTCGGCGTCGACGGCGGGGTCGTCGGAGCCGATCGCCTCGGCCCCGACCTGCCAGAACTGGCGGTAGCGGCCGGCCTGCGGCTTCTCCTGGCGGAAGAAGCTCGACAGGTACCAGAGCTTCACCGGCTGGGCGAGCGTGTGCATGCCGTGCTCGAGGTAGGCGCGGCACACCGGCGCGGTGCCCTCGGGACGCAGGGTGAGCGACCGGCCCCCGGCGTCCTCGAACGTGTACATCTCCTTCTGGACGATGTCGGTCGACTCGCCCACGCCGCGCGCGAAGAGCTCGGTGGCCTCGAAGGTCGGCGTCTCGATGCGCCGGTAGCCGGCCGACTCGAGGATGCTCGCGGCCGTCGACGCGACCGCGGCGCGCGGGCCAGCCTGCTCGGGCAGCACGTCGAACGTGCCGCGCGGGGCCTGCGGTCGCTCGGTCACCGCTGCGCGAGGGCCTGCAGGAACGGGTTCGTCGCGCGCTCGCGGCCGAGCGTCGTCAGCCCCATGTGACCGGGGTGCACGACCGTCTCGTCGTCGAAGCGCTGCAGCAGCGCGGCGATCGACTCCATCAGCGTCTCGTGGCTGGCGCCGGGCAGGTCGGTGCGCCCGACCGAGCCCTGGAACAGGACGTCGCCGGAGAACAGCGCGCCGTCCAGGACGTACGTGACGTGCGCCGGGCTGTGGCCGGGGGTGGCGATCACGTCGACGTCGAAGCCCGCGAGCTCCAGGCGCTCGTCGCCGTCGACCGCGTGCTCGGCCTTCCAGCCCTCGATCGGCCCGAACATCGGCGGGATGAAGGCGTTGGGATCCTCGAGCACGCCGAGCTCGCCGCGCGGGCAGTACACCGGCGCGCCGGTGGCGCGGGCGATCGCCGCCACGGCGCCGATGTGGTCGAAGTGCGTGTGGGTGAGCAGGATCGCCTCGGGCTCGACGCCCAGCTCGCGCATGACCTCGAGGAGGCGGTCGGCCTCCTCGCCGGGGTCGATCAGCAGGCACCGATCCGAGCCCTCGCGCCGGACCAGGAAGCAGTTCTCCTGCAACGGCCCGACGGTGAACATCCGCACGTCCACTAGCGCTTCCCCTGTCCCTGCCCCTGCTTGGCCAGGCGCGCCTGCCGCCGCCGGTAGACGAAGGTGTCGGTGTAGTAGCCGACCGGCGTGTAGAAGATCGTCAGGAACAGGCCGAACACGATGCCGACCACCGGCCGCGTGTGGAGCAGGAAGATCGAGACCAGGACGAAGATCGAGGCGGCGATGGCGGAGCGGTTCAGCGCGCTGCGCCAGCTCGGCTGACGGCTGAAGCGGCTGGCGCGATCGCGCTTGGCCTGGGACTTGGCCTCAGCCGGCGTGGGCTTGCGGCCGGTGCGGCCACGGGACTCGACGAAGCCGGCCGCGTTGCCGCGGTGCTTGGTCCGTCGCTTGCGCTTCGTGGAGGCCATCGTGGTCAGGAGGTTAGTCGGTCCTCGAGGGTCGCTCGATTGCGGATCGTCACCCGCGCGGGCCACCCGTCGAAGGCCGCGCGCGGCGCCAGGCCGACGAGCTCGGCCTCGGCCACCGGCGCGTGGCGCTCGACCGCAGCGAGCAGCGCCGCGAGCGGCAGCGCGGAGGGGTCCTCGACGTTGCACGAGACCTGCGCGACCCCGTCGCGGGCGGCGAGCTCGAGGCCGATCGCGCGCAGGCCGGGCAGGCCGTCGGGGCCGCTCTCGCGGAGGGCCGCCGCCACGCGCCGGGCGTCCTCGACGGTGGCCGGCGGGGCGAGCTCGAGGTTGAACGCCACCAGCGGCGCGCGGGCGGCGACGAGCGTGGCGCCGGCCGTCGGGTGGGGCGCGCGCGGCCCGAAGTCCGGGCGCAGGCCGTCGGCCATGCGCGCCGCCAGGCCCGCCGGGCCGCCGGCCCGCACCTCGGCCCGCGTGCGCCCGCCGCCCAGTGCGCCGTAGAGGAAGACGGGTACGCCGAGCTCGTCGCCGAGGCGGTCGGCGAGCACCAGCGCCTCGGCCACCGCCGCGCCGCGCTGGCCGGGCTCGCGAAAGACGACCGGGGCGACGTCGACCGCCCCGACGTGCGGGTGCAGCCCGGCGTGGACGGTGAGGTCGATCCGCGCGATCGCCTCGCGCGCGCCGCTCACCAGCGCGGCGGCGAGCTCGCCGGGGGCCGCGGCCAGGGTGAAGACGGCGCGGTCGTGGTCGGGGTCGGCGTGGCGGTCGAGCACGCGCGCGCCGCCGGCGGCGAAGGCGGCGCCGATGGCGTCGAGCACCGCGGGGTCGCGCCCCTCCGAGACGTTGGGCACCGCGACGAGCATCAGTCGAGCACGTAGCGTCCGGCGTCGAGCACGGTCGTCCCGTCGACGGTGAGGCCGGCGTCGGTGACGACGACGTCGAGGTGGACCGGCACCGCGACCGTGCCGCCGATGGCCGCGCTGGCGCCGAAGGCGACGTGAACGGTGCCGAGGATCTTCTCGTCCTCGAGCACGTTGCCAGTGAGCCGCGCGCGATCGTTGGTCCCGACGCCGAGCTCGGCCAGGTTGGTCCCGAGCTCGCCGTGCGCGGTCAGCAGCTCCCACAGCCGCTCGCCCTCGGGCCCGGCGGCGCGCGTGAGCCGCCCGCCCTCGATCGTCAGCTTGGCCGGATGGCCGCCGACCAGGCCGATCGCGGCGAGCGAGCGCGCGGCGACGGTGCCCTCGCCGTCTGCCGGAGCGATGAAGCCCTCGCCGCAGGGCAGGTTGCCGAACGCGCCCGGCGCGGTGAGGTCGCCGTCGTCGGCCAGGCCGCGGCGCCCGCGCAGGTCGAGGCGCAGGTCGGTGCCGCGCGGGCACGTGACGTGCGCCTCCTCGCCGCGGTCGAGCAGGTCGGCGACCGCCCGGCAGCGGGCGCCGAGGCGGTCGAAGTCGACGTCCATGAGGCGGGCGAGGATGTCGGGCGTGACCGTCGGCATGGTCGCGCCGCGCGCGCCGCTGTCGCTCGCGCGCTTGCGCGCCTGCGTGTGCGACAGCGAGCGCGTCGCCGGGGCGATGAAGGCGTCGCAGGCGCTCAGCGCCGCGGCGATCGGCGCCGGCGGCTCGACCCCGTGGCCCTCGCGTGGGGACATCACGGCCAGCACGGCGTCGGCGCCGGCGGCCTGGGCCTCGCGCCGCAGGCTCTCCCCCAGCTCCTGCAGCGGCTCGTCGCTGACGACGACCACGTCCTCGCCCTCGCGGATGGCGAGGCAGCGGCGCACGACGGTGCGCACGGCACGATCGAGCGCGGTCATGGGGCCACGCTACTAAGCGGGCGGCCTATTACGTTGTGTGCGTGGCCGAGTGGATCGTCGACGGCAACAACGTCATGGGCGCGCGCGCCGACGGCTGGTGGCGCGATCGTCGCGGTGCGCAGCGACGGCTGGTCGACCGCCTGGAGGAGTTCGCCGACGCCCGCGACGTCCCGGTGACCGTCATCTTCGACGGGCGCCCCCACGACGCGGGCGGGGGCGGGCGCGTGGCGGTCGGCTTCGCCAGCCGGTCCGGGCGCGACGCCGCCGACGACGACCTGGCCGCACTGGTGGCTGGTCACCCCGAGCCGTCGAGCCTGACCGTCGTCACCTCCGACGCGGCGCTGGCCGACCGCGTGCGCGCCGCCGGAGCGCGCGTGCTCGGCGCCGGCGCGTTCCTGCGCGAGCTCGACGACCGCTGAGGCCGGCTCAGTCTCCGGGGCGGCGGCGGAGCCGGTGCAGCGCCACCGGCGGCGGCTCGGGATCGGTCGTCGTCGTCACGTCCCAGCGCGCGGCCGCGCGCGCGATGAACGCCGCGGCGGCCGGGCGGCCCGGATCGGCGAGGATCGCGCTCGCGCCGACGGGCACCAGGCGCTCGAGCGCGTCGAGCAGCGGGCCGACGTTGCGGCGCTCGTAGAGCAGGTCCGATCCCATGACCAGGTCCCACGGGCCGCGGGTGGCGAGCTCACCGGGCGCCGACCACGACGCCACCGCGGTCTGGATGCGGGCGTCGTTGGCGGTCGCGTTGTGGCGGGCGTACGCGACGGCGTCGGGCGACCAGTCGGTGGCGAGCACCCGGCCGCCGGCGAGCGCGGCGGCGATGCTCGGCAGGCCCAGCCCGCAGCCGAGCTCGAGCACGCGCGCGCCGTGGAGGGCGAGCACCCCGACACGGCGGGCGAGGGCGCGGGCGCTCGGCCACAGGTCGGCCCAGTAGGGCAGGAACTCCTCGTGCTCGAACGCGTCCTCGTCGAGCAGCGCGTCGGGGTCGGCGGGCCGCGTGACGACGAGGTCTCGCCCGGCGATCACCACCACCTCCTCCACGCCGGCGAGGTCCCCGGCTGGCATCCACACAGCTTGACGGACGGGCGGCGGCGCCGGGGCCGGCAGCTAGGGTCCCGGCCGTGGAGCCAACCGACCTCGTCCCCGCCCCGTCGGCCGGGCGCGTCTTCACCGAGCGCACGCGGACCGGGCTGGGCGACGTGGCGCCGTCGGGACGCGTGCGGCTCGACGCGATCGCGCGGTGGCTGCAGGACGCGGCGTACGCCGACATCATGGACACCGGGCTGCCCGACGACGCCGTGTGGGTGGTCCGCCGGCTGCGGCTGCGCGTCGAGCGCTTCCCGCGCTTCGGCGAGGCGGTCGAGGTCGCGACGTGGTGCAGCGGCACCGGCTCGCTGTGGGCCGAGCGGCGCACGACGGTGCGCAGCGAGGCCGGCGGCCGCGTCGAGGCGGTCGCGCTGTGGGTCCACCTCGACCCCGAGGGGCTGCGCCCGCGCCCGATGCCGGAGGGCTTCGAGGCGATCTACGGCCCGGCGGCCGACGGCCGGCGCGTGCGCGCCCGCCTGCGCCATCCGCCGGCCCCACCCGACGGCGCCGCCGCGGTCGCGTGGCGCTTTCGCGCCGCCGACCTCGACCTCGCGGCCCACGTCAACAACGCCGCCTACTGGGAGGTCGTCGAGGAGGACCTCGCCACCGGCGCCGAGCCGTCCGAGCCGCTCGACGCCGAGATCGAGCACCGCGCGCCCGCCGACGCCGGCGACGCGACGATCGTGCGCCACGGCGACATGCGGTGGATCACCGGGCGCGACGGCGAGCTGCTGGCCTCGATCGCGCTGGGGTCGCCGCCCGCGGCCACCGGCTAGATTCGGGTCGTATGGCCGAGAGCTTCTGCCGCGTCGGCGAGATCGAGCTCTGCTACGAGACCTTCGGGGATCCGGGCGACCCGGCGATGCTGCTCGTCATGGGCCTGGGCACGCAGATGCTCGGCTGGCACGAGGACCTCTGCGCCGAGCTCGCGTCGCGCGGGTTCTTCGTCGTCCGCTACGACAACCGCGACATCGGCCGCTCGTCGTCGGTGCGCGGCGCGCCGCCGACGACGTGGCAGCTCGCGCGCCGCTCGCGCCGGGCGGCCGTCTACTCGCTCGAGGACATGGCGGCCGACGGCGTGGGGCTGCTCGACCATCTCGGGATCGAGCGCTCGCACGTCGTCGGCGTCTCGATGGGCGGGATGATCGGACAGGTCATGGCCGCGCGCCATCCGGGGCGCGTGCGCTCGCTCGCGTCGATCATGTCGAGCACCGGATCGCTGCTCAGCGGCCAGCCGAACATGCGCGCGACGGCGATGCTGCTGCGCCGGCCGCCCCGCGAGCGCGACGCGTACATCGAGTCCGGCGTGCGGCTGTTCCACTACATCGGCTCGCCGGGCTTCTCGCGCGACGAGGACGACCTGCGCGAGATCCTCGCCCGCAGCTACGAGCGCGGCGGCGACCCCAACGGCTCCGGGCGCCAGCTCGCGGCGATCCTCGCCTCGGGCGACCGCAGGCGGCTGCTGCGCACGATCTCCGCGCCGACCGTCGTCATCCACGGCACGGCGGACAGGCTGGTCAACCCGTCGGGCGGGCGCGCGACCGCCCGTGCGATCCCGGGCGCGCGGCTGGTGAAGATCGAGGGGATGGGCCACGACCTGCCGCGCGGCGCATGGCCGCAGATCCTCGGCGCGGTGGTCGAGAACGCCCGCCGCGCGGACGGCGGCGGCGACGACGACGCCGCGCGCGTCGCTGCCTGAGGCTCGCTAGTTCCAGTCGAGGTCGCGGCGCTCGGCCCAGTAGTCGCCGCTCTCCTCGCTGAGCGCCTCCAGGCGCCGCTCGAGCTCGTCGGTCCACTCCAGGCCGGGCGCGGCGAGGTTGCTGCGCAGCGTCTCGACGGTCGCCGCGCCGCTGAGCACGACGTCGGCCCACGGGCGCGCGAGGACGGCGGCCAGCGCGAGCGCGTCCGGCGTGGTGCCCGCCTCCTCGGCCGCCTCGCTCAGGCGCGGGTCGGCGCCGCGCGCGGTCAGGCGGCCGTTGGCCAGCGCCTCCTTGACGATGACCTGCAGGCCGCTGTCGTGGGCGTGCGCGAGCGCCTCCTCGGCCGTGCGCTCGTGGAGGTTCCACGTCGCCTGCACGGCGTCGAACGCGTCCAGGCGCACCGCGCGCTCGATCATCTCGGGCTGGCTCTCGCCGCTGACCGTGATCCCGACGGCGATCCCGTCCTCGCGCAGGTGGGCCAGCTCGGCCATCACGCGCTCGTCGGCGAGCACGGAGCTCTCCGGCGTGGCCGAGTGGATCTGGTAGAGCGCGAGCCGGTCGCCCAGATGGCGGCGCGTCTCGGCGATCTGGCGGCGGAACGTGTCGACGTCGTGGCGCTTGACCTCGGGCGGATCGGCCGCGACCTCCCAGCCGGCGGTGTAGACGTAGCCCCACTTCGAGCCGACCACCACGTCGTCCGGATCGCGGTCGCGGAGCCACTGCCCGAGGAACTCCTCGCTGCGCCCGTACGACCGCGCCGCATCGAAGTACCGCACCCCCGCCTCGTACGCCGCGTCGAGGACCTCGTGCGCCCGAGCCCGCAGCTTGTCGACCGTACGATGGCCACCGAGGTCCTCACCGTGGCCCAGGTTCATGTACCCCGGCCGCCCCAAAGCGGCCAGCCCGAGCCCGATCCGCCGCGGCCCCGGCTCGCCGGCGCGCGCGGGGAGCTGGAACCGATGCCCTGCTTCAGCCACGGCGCGGACCCTACCCGCGAGGCCCCTCGCGACGAACGCCGGCACCCCCCACCCGCGCCCGAATCTCGCTCTGACCGCCGCTACACTCCGCCTCCCCGCCGGAGTAGCTCAGTCGGTTAGAGCAGCGGAATCATAATCCGCGTGTCGGGGGTTCGAGTCCCTCCTCCGGCATCTGAGAAATCCCTGGTAATCGCAGCCTTTAGCTGGCATCGGGCATTTCGACGCACATAGAGATTTCTTCAGCAGGTTTCTCTGGCGGCCCGCGCTCGCGCCGAGTGCGCCCGGCGGCAGGGACGTCCGAGGGCGCCTTATGCGGGGCTCGGCGGGTCCCAGGCGGGGATGCCGGCGCCGCGCGCGAAGGCGTATGCGGCTCGCAGCGCAAGTGCTTCGACCTGCTCGTCGTCGACCGGCAGCGTGAGATCGCCACCGGTCGCCACCCAGTAGCGCGGCTCGCGGTTCACGCCGCCCTCGATGAGTAACCCCCTGGATAGCCCTACGAGGTCGATCTGACACCACGCGCGGCCGAGTATCTCGCCGGTCTGGAGTACGTCGGCCGCCGCCG
>JAXDHQ010000079.1:0-6370 GCA_034664395.1 Solirubrobacteraceae bacterium
TGCCCGAGCCGGCGTCGGTGAACGCCTGCCCCGGGACGGGCACGAACTGGAAGTCGTAGCCGCCGGCGCCGAGCACGAGGCGCAGCACGCCCCAGGTGGTGGCGTCGCGGGCGACGCTGTTGGCGGCGGGCGGGCCGTCGATCGGGTAGTGCGAGGCCCCGCCGGTGCCGACGGTGAACGCGACGATCCCGCGGGCGTCGTCGCGCCGGGAGTCGGGGTCCTGCGGCGCGAAGCGCTCGTAGAGGTGGTTGTGGCCCTGCAGGACGACGTCGACGCCGGCGTCGTAGAGCGCCTGGATCCACGGCCGCAGCTGGGCGTCGGGTCCGTGGTGGGAGGGCGAGGTCCAGTAGGGCTCGTGGTAGTACGCCAGCGTGCAGCGGGCCGGATGCGCGGCGAGGTCCTGCTTGAGCCACGCGGTCCACTGGGCGGCGTCGCAGCTCGAGCGCTCGAAGCAGTAGGAGTTCAGCGCGACGACGTGCCAGCTCCCGATGTCGAAGGAGTAGCTGGCCTCGGGCTGGAGCGCCACGGGGCCGCCGGCGTTGAAGTACGTGAGGTAGTCGCCGGTGCCGAAGAAGTCGTGCAGCCCGCCGTTGATCGGATACGTGATGTTCTTGAACTGGCCCCAGTAGGGGTCGTAGTTGGCCGCGAAGTTGGGCAGCGTGCCGGTGTCGTACTGGTAGTCGCCGAGGCCGAGCACGTACTGGGGCCTGATCGTCTGGGTCACGATCCGCGCCGTGTCGGCCTGGCCGCAGACGCCCGGGCACGCGACGTCGCCGGCGGCCGCGACGACGACGCCGCCGCCCCCGGACGGCGCGGACGAGGGCGGCGCCGACGTCGTGGACCCGGCGGTGAGCGCGACCGCCGCCCGGCGCGGCGCGCCGATGCCGTGGCCGCGCGAGCGCTCGGCCCGCGCCTCGACGACGTAGCTCCCGGCCGAGATGTGCCTGCGCGCGCGACTGGAGGGCCGCAGGCGCAGCACGAGGCGATGGCGCCCGCGCGTGTGGACGAGCCGGCTCGCGACGGCCGGCCCGGACGCGCGGCGCAGCAGCCGCAGCCGCACCAGCGGGCTCCCCGAGGCGACCTCGACCCGGACGAGCAGGCCCGGCCCCATGAGCGTCGCGAGCGGCGCGCTGGCGGACATGGTGAGCGCGCGCACGCCGATCGGATGCCGGGCCGCGGTCTGCGAGAAGGTGGCGCCGAGGGCGGCCGACGCGGCGGCGGCCGCGGCCAGCGTCGCCAGCGCCACGCCGTGGCGCCACGTCGCCAGGCCGAGCAGCCGCCGCATCCGCTCAGCCTCCCACGAGCATGCCGACCCACGGCTTCCACGCGAAGTCCGGCGCGGTCGCCGACAGCGGTCCGGACGTGTGGTACTCCCACCACGCCCGCCCCAGGCCCAGGCGGTCGAAGATCGCCGTCTGGTCGGCGATCCAGCGGTCGTGGTTGGGCGCGCCGTCGCCGATGCCGAACTCCCCGATCCACAGCGGCAGGCCCACCTGCCTCAGCTTGGCGAGGTTGACCTGCAGGTGCGCCTGCAGCGCCGCCGGGTCCGGCGTCGGGTAGCCGGCGGTGCCGTCGAACGTGTAGTCGCCGACCTGGCGGCCGTCGGGCCCGTAGCCGGTGGCGCTCCCCCCCGCGAAGTAGTCGTGGATGCTCCAGACCACGTTCGCGCGGTGTCTGAGGTTGGCGAAGTTCGCGAGCTTCCCGGCGATCGAGGTGTCGCCGTACGTCGGCTCGATCAGGACGATCTTGCGCGGGTCGACCGCGCGCACCCTGGCGATGAGGGCGTCGTAGGCGCGCAGGACCGCGTTCTGGTCGATGGGGAAGCGATGGGGCTCGTTGACGAGGTCGTAGGCGACGACGGCCGGCTCGTCGCGATAGCGCTTGGCGAGTCGCGCGAGGTACGGCCCGGCGTTGGCCTTCACCGTGCTGACGCTGTCGCCCCGCCGCGCCCAGCGCGGGACGTCCTGGAAGCCGCCGCTCCCCCACAGGTGCACCTCGTCGAGGATCACGCGCAGCCCGGCGGCCTTGGCGCGCGCGACGGCGGTGTCGAGCGTGGCCAGCGACGTGCGGTCGAACCGTCCGGGCGCGGGCTCCATGACGTCCCAGTACAGGACGAAGCGCACCGCGGTGAAGCCCTTGGCCCGGATCTGGTCGTAGCGGCTGCGCGGCCAGGTGGCGCCCGGCCGGCCCTTCCACACCGGGATCACGTTGAGCCCGATCAGCGACACGGGCCGTCCGGCGGCGTCGACGAACGCCTGGGTCGACGTGGCGCGCAGGGCGGGGCCGTGAGCCGCAGCGGACGGCCCCTGGGCCACGGTCCGACGCGACGCTCCGCCCGCGCCGAGCGCCAGCGTCGCCGCCCCGGCGACCGCGACGAGGCCGGCGAGCGCCCAGAGGCACAGGTGGACGACGCGGCGGCGCGGCACCGTCCAACCGTATGGAGGTGGTCAACCGAGGACGTCCGGCATTCGGACCGGATGGCGCGCGTCGGTGGTCGGGTGGTCGTCGTCGATCGCGGGCGGTGCTTCGTGGCACAGGGCACCGAGGGAAGCAGAGTCGCGAAGTGTCGTGACGCTTGGGGCGTCTTCCGTCGCGAATGGCCGGGCTCGCCGGGGGGTGGGCTCTCCTTGTTTCGCATAGCGAAAGAAAAAGAGCCCACCCCTCCAGCGCCCGCGCCCGCCGCGCGCCCACGGCGCGAAGGGCGCGCAGAGCCTGCGCGGAGTCGTGACGGTCACGGTGCTCGCCGTTGCACGCCACACCCGGCGCCAGACGCTCCCGGGAGGACGACCGCACGCGCCCCGCAGCGCCACCGACTCCGCTTCCCCTCGATGCCAGACGCCGCGCAGCGCCGCGAGCGTCCCACGGACGACCGCGTCGAGCCGCCTAGATCCGATACAGCCAGTCGAGCCCGAGGTTGGTCAGCGCGCGCTGGGCCTCGATGTTGAGCTGCGTGAGCTGGCCGCTGAGGATGAGCACGCCCATGAGGATGAGCACGCAGCCCGAGATCCCCGTGACGAGCAGGTAGCGGTCGCGGATCCAGCGGAAGGCGGTCGTCGCCCGGTTGAAGGCGATCGCCGTGATCAGGAACGGCACGGCCAGGCCCATCGAGTAGAAGGCCAGCAGCACCCCGCCGTGCCCGACGCTGTCGGCGGTCGAGGCCGCCGCCAGGATCGAGGCGAGCGTCGGCCCCACGCACGGCGTCCACGCGACCGCGAAGGCCAGCCCCGCGACCACGGGGCCGCCCGCGCCCGCGCGGCGGATGAGCGCGTCGGGGCGCCACTCGCGGTTCAGCCGCGGCACGAACGGCGTCAGCAGGAAGAAGACGCCCATCGCGATGATCAGCAGGCCGGCGACCTTGTCGAGCGTCTGCTTGGAGTCGCGCAGGCTGGCGCCGATGCCCGTCGCGGTCATCCCCAGCGCGACGAACATGATCGTGAACGACAGGCAGAAGACGATCGACGGGCCGAGGATCCGGCCCAGGTTGCGGCGGCCGTCGTCGCGCATCTCGACGACGCTCACGCCGGAGACCGCCGACAGGTAGCCGGGCACGAGCGGCAGCACGCACGGCGAGACGAAGGAGACGAAGCCGACGGCGAAGGCGGCGATGACCGTGGTGTCGGCCTGCGCGGCGCCCAGCGCCAGCATCAGAGGTCGTACCTCGCCAGGTCCTCGTCCAGGCGGTGGGCGTCGGTGGCGCTCAGGGCGGGCGCGCGGGCACCCCCGGCGAGCGCGTCAGCGCGCTGGCGCCGTCGCCAGCGCGGCAGGAGCGCGACGAGCAGGCCGATCAGCGCCGCGACCACCACGATCGGCACCCACCAGACCGCGAGGCTGAAGCCGGAATGCGGCGGCGTGGCGAGGATGTTCGGTCCGAACTCGGCCTTGAGGCGGTCCTTGATCTGCTGCTTGGTGAGCCCCTGGCTGATGAGGCCGCGGATCTCGTTGCGCTCCTGGTCGGCGCGCGCGGACTCGGCGATGTTCAGCGGCACGTTGCACGTGTCGCACATCACCTCGTCCTCGACGTCGTTGAGCGTCGTCCTGGGCTGGGCGGCGAGGGCGGCGCCGGGCGCCAGCGTCAGGAGGGCGAGCAGCAGGACGAGGATGCGCATCAGCTTGCCTCCGCGCGGTGGATGGCGGCCTGCAGGAAGGCCTTGTCGACCTCGCCGCGCGAGAGCGCGACCACGCGCCCGCGCGCGTCGAGCACGAACGTCTCGGGCAGCCTGTTGGTCCCGAACTTCGGCGCGAGCTCCAGCTTGTCGTCGCGCAGGCTCGGGTAGGTCAGCTTGAAGCGCCGCATGAAGTCGCGCGAGGCGCCGGCGTCGTCCTTGTAGGTCACGCCGAGCACCGTGCCGCCGGTGCGCGCGAGCTGCTGCTGGGCGCCCTGCAGGATCGCGCCTCGGCCTCGCACGGCCCGCACCACGAGGCCCAGAAGTTCAGGACGACCACCTTGCCGCGCAACTGGGCGAGCGAGCGCTGGGCGGAGCCGTCGAGGGTGGGCAGGCGGACCGACGTGCCCGGCGCCTGCGGGCGCTGGCCCTTCTTGACCGCCGAGTCCAGCGACGTGTCGTCGCCGCGCTGGGCGACGCCGTACACGAGCAGCGCGACGAGCGCGGCTGCGAGGACGGTGACGGCGATCGGGATGGCGGAGCGCTTCACCTCAGCAAGAGTAGTCGGCGGCTATGCTCTGCGGTACAGGCGGCGGTAGCTCAGTTGGTAGAGCATCAGCTTCCCAAGCTGAGGGTCGCGAGTTCGAGCCTCGTCCGCCGCTCCTCAGGAAAGCCCCGGAAATCCGGGGTTTTCTGCTCTCTGCGGCCGATGGTGTCGAGCGCTCGGAGGGTGCGCGGTCACGTCGCGGGCAGGTAGCCCCGGCACCCAAGAGCGCGGGAAGCCGCAAGCAAGGGTGCGGGCTTCCGACCCCTCCGTGGGCGCATCGGACCGGCCGCCCGGACCGACCTGCGGTCGCGGCGCCCCCAACCGCCTCCCGGCGCGTTTTGACTTCTCATTGCTCAGGCACCTAGAGTCCGCCGGTTTCCGTGTTCTGAGGGGAAGGCGGGTCGATGAAGGTCACGCTCAAGGCGGGGGTCGTCGCGCTCCTCGTCGCCGTCCTCGTCGCCGGGACGGCGACGAGCGCCACGCTCATCACGGGCCATCAGATCAAGGCCCATTCGATCACCGCGCGCAACGTCAAGGCGGAGTCGCTGACGGGGACGGAGGTCAAGGACCGATCGCTGACGCCGGCCGACTTCGCAGGCTCGGTCCAGGGCCCGACCGGCCCCGTGGGCGCCCAGGGCATCCCCGGACCGTCCGGCGTGCCCGGCATCAGCAACCTCACCACGGTGACGACGCCGGGGTCCATCCCCAGCAACGTCCAGGCCGACGTCGTGGCGACGTGCCCCACGGGGACCACGGTCATCGGCACCGGCTTCGATTCCGGGGACACCGCCATCATCTTTGTCCGCAAGTCGGGCGCCACGGTCATCGGCTCCTTCTTCAACTTCACGGCCGCCGCGGCGCCCGTGAGCGTGCAGGCCATCTGCGCGACGGTGTCCGGGGGCGGGTAGGCGGTCATCTGCGGTCGACGTGGCGCGGGGCGAGGTAGGGTGCCCCGCGCCATGCAGCGGATCGCCGTCATCGGCGCGGGCGGCGTCGGAGCCGCCCTCGCCTCGATCGCCGCTCGGCGGCCGTTCTTCGAGCGCATGCTCGTCGCCGACGTCGACGAGGGCCGCGCGCGGCGCGCCGTCGAGCGCGCCGGCGACCCCCGGATGACCGCGGCGGCGGTCGACGCCTCCGACGAGGGGGCGCTCGTCGAGCTGCTGCGATCGGCGCGCGCCGACCTCGTCCTCAACGCCGTCGACCCGCGCTTCAACCCGCCGATCTTCGCCGCCGCCCGCGCCGCGGGCTGCCACTACGTGGACATGGCGATGACGCTCTCCGAGCCCCACCCCGAGCGCCCGCACGAGCTGCCCGGCCGCAAGCTCGGCGACGACCAGTTCGCCGCCCACGAGGACTGGGAGCGCGCGGGCCTGCTCGCGCTCGTCGGCATGGGCGTCGAGCCCGGCCTCGCGGACGTCTTCGCCCGCCACGCCGCCGACGAGCTCTTCTCGGAGATCGACGAGGTCGGCGTCCGCGACGGCGCCGACCTGGTCGTCGCCGGCTACGACTTCGCGCCGTCGTTCTCGATCTGGACCACGATCGAGGAGTGCCTGAACCCGCCGCTGATCTGGGAGCGCGAGCGCGGCTGGTACACGACGCCGCCGTTCTCCGAGCCCGAGCTCTTCGACTTCCCCGCCGGGATCGGCCCGGTCGAGTGCGTCAACGTCGAGCACGAGGAGGTCGTGCTCGTCCCGCGCTGGGTCGACTGCCGCCGCGTGAC
>JAXDHQ010000080.1:0-18611 GCA_034664395.1 Solirubrobacteraceae bacterium
GTCCTCGGTCAGCCAGACCCCGACGGCGGAGATCCCGAGCGCGAGGCGGTCCGGGTCGCCGGGCCACGGGACGATCGAGTGCAGGCACAGCCCGCCGCCACCGGGCTGCCACGAAGGCCGCGTCGGATGGTCCCAGAGCGTGCGGTTGAGCTCCCAGCTCGCCCCGCCGTCGCGGCTCTCGAAGAGCACGCCGGGGTCGCCGCCGGCGTAGAGCGTCGCGTCGCCGTCGCCGGCGACGATCACCCAGATGCGCTCGAGCGCCGCGTCGCCGGCCTCGGGCAGCGCGACGCCGTCGGCCTGCTGCCACTCGCTCGACGCGTCGTCGGCGTGCCAGATCTTCGGGCCGTAGAACGCGGAGGTCACCGAGGCCAGCAGGCGGCCGCTGCTCGGGTCGCGCATCGCGTACTCGACCGGCTCGCCGGCGAACGCCCGCGCCTTGACCTCGAACGCCGCGCCCGGCTCGCCCTCCAGCACGAACAGGCCCTTGCGCGTTCCGACGAGAAGCTCCGTCATCTGACCGTCATCCTCCCGAGATCGCCGGCAGGACGTCGACGCGGTCGTCGGCCTGCACCGGCGTGTCCTGCGTCCCGTACTCGCCGTTGACGAACACGTTGATGTGCCGCCGGACGAGCCCGCGTTCGTCCAGGATCCAGCCGCTCACCCCGGGCCGGGCCCGCTCGAGCTCCGCCAGCAGCTCCCCCACGGTGCGGCCCTCGATCGAGTGGTCCGTGCCGCCGGCGAGCTGCTTCAGAGGCCCACGTAGCCTCACGACTGCCACCGCGCAATCCTATGGGAGTGATCCAGTCAGCGTCGGAGCTCCCGGTCGCCGCCGTTCAGCTCAACGCGGGGACCGAGAAGCAGGCGAACATCGACCGCGCGGGGCAGCTCGTGGCGCAGGCCGCGGCGGCCGGCGCGCGGCTCGTGGTCCTCCCCGAGAAGTGGAACGGCTTCGGCTCCTCGAAGATCCTGCGGGCGTGCGCGGAGGGGCTCGACGACGGCGAGTCCGTCGCCGCGATGCGCGACTGGGCGCGCGAGCACGGGATCCATCTCGTCGGCGGGTCGATCACCGAGCGGTCGGAGTCGGGACGGCTGTTCAACACGAGCCTCGTGTTCGACCCTCGCGGCGAGCTCGTCGCGACGTACCGCAAGATCCACCTGTTCGACGTCGAGGTCGGCGGCCACGTCTATCGCGAGTCCGACGTCGAGGACCCGGGCGAGGAGATCGCGACGGCGGACGTCGAGGGCTGGACCGTCGGCCTGAGCGTCTGCTACGACCTGCGCTTCCCCGAGCTCTACCGGATCCTCACGCTGCGCGGGGCTAACGTCCTCGTGGTGCCCGCCGCCTTCACGCTGGCCACCGGCCGCGACCACTGGGAGCTGCTGCTGCGCGCCCGCGCCGTCGAGAACCAGTGCTACGTGATCGCGGCCGGCGACTGGGGCGAGCATCCCGGCGGCCGGCGGACCTACGGCCGCTCGATGATCGTCGACCCCTGGGGCGTGGTGATCGCGCAGGCGTCCGACGGCGACGGCGTGGTGACGGGCGTGATCGAGACGGCTCGCGTGGAGGAGGTCCGGGCCTTGCTCCCGGCGCTGGCGAACCGCCGGCCGCTGGCGTACGACTGGCCCGAGGCCGTGCCGACGGATCGCTAGACGATCTTGACGACGAGGGCGGCGGCGTCGTCGCGGGCCAGGACGTCCGCGGCGGCGAGCGTGTCGAGCAGGCGCGCGGTCACGGCTTCGGGGTGCTCGCCCCGGCTCGCCTCCAGGACGCGCGCCAGCTCGTCCTCGCCGAGCAGCTCGGAGCCGCGCCGCGCCTCGCTGAGGCCGTCGGTGTAGATCAGCACGACGTCGTCGCCGGCGAGCGCCGTGCGCGTCGACGAGTACCGCGCGTCGACGTGCCAGCCGGCCGGCGGCCCCGGCGCCCTGATCTGCTCGGGCCGTCCTCCCGGGCGCAGCACGAGCGCGGGCGGGTGCCCGGCGGCCGCCGTGCGCAGCGTGAACCCCCCGGCCGGGCCCGGCTCGAGGAAGCTCAGGTGCGCCGTGCAGTAGTGCTCGAGCTCCTCCTCCGTGCGGCCGAGGAACAGCGCCCGGTTGAGCAGGGCCAGGACCTGGGCGGGGTCGTCCGTCGACAGCGACGCGGTGCGGATGGCGTGCCGTGCCAGGCTCGTGACCGCGGCGGCGGCGGGGCCCTTGCCGCTGACGTCGCCCACCGCGAGCGCCCAGCCACCGGAGTGCAGCTCGAAGACGTCGTAGAAGTCGCCGCCGACCTGGCTGGCGTCGACCGGCCGGTAGAGCGCGGCGAGCTGCACGCCCGCGATCGACGGCAGCGACGGCGGGAGCAGGCTCCGCTGCAGCGACCGCGCCGTGCGCTCGGCCTGGTCGCGCAGCGCGTGCTCGTGGTCGACCGCCATGCGCGCGCTCAGGCGCAGCTCGAGCTGGTCCATCACGATCGCCGCCATGTCGGTCAGCGTGGCGGTCTCCTCGTCGCTGAGCCGGCGCGGCTCGCGGTCGAGCAGGCAGAGCGTTCCGAGGTTGAAGCCGTCGGTCGTCGTCAGCGGGACGCCCGCGTAGAAGCGCAGCCCGAACTCGCCGGCGACGAGCGGGTTGGCGAGCGTCCGGGGATCGACGGCGGCGTCGTCCACGATCCAGGGCCCGTGCTGCAGGATCGCCGAGGCGCAGAGGCCGGGGTCGCGTCCGATCTCCGCGACGTCCACGCCGTGACCGGACTTGAACCAGATCCGGTCGCGGTCGACGATGCTGACGATCGAGATCGGGACCCGGAAGTGGCGGGCGGCGAGCGCCGTGACGCGGTCGAACGCCCCGTCGGGCGGCGTGTCGAGCACGTCGTAGCGGCGGACCGCCTCGAGGCGCGCGTCCTCGTCGTCGGGGATCAGCCCTGCCTCGATCGCCACGCGGCGAGGATACCGATCGGTATCGCGCCGCGGCGGTGCGCGGACTCGGCGCGTCGAGGAGGGTAGGTTGGACGGATCTCCGGCGCGCGACCCTCCCTCATCGAGTTCCCGGCCGACGACCCCGAGCGGGCGCGGCGGTTCTGGGAGGGCCTGCTCGAGGAGCCGCTGCACGATCGCGCCGAGCACGAGGGCAGCGGGCGCCAGACCCGCGGCGCGGCGCCGGCGGTCGGCGTCCACGCACGCGGGCGCGGCCCCGGGGACACCGCATCGCTGCCGTACTTCGCCGTGGCCGACATGGCGGCCGCGCTGGACCGCGTGCGCGACCTCGGCGGCAGCGTCGTGCATCCGGGTGACGCCTGGTCGGTGTGCCGCGACTCCGAGGGCACGCCGTTCGGCCTCGCCGCCGCGCTCGCGCCCGACTGAGCGGACGGGTCCGACGCGCTCGCCGGACCCGCCCGCGGGGGGCTACGCGCGCTTGAAGAAGATCTTCTGCGCCGCGTTGTCGCCGTAGCTGGAGCGCGCCTGGATGTCGACGGCGAGGACCTCGCCGGGGTTCCAGGCCACGCCGCCGTTCTGCAGGCAGCGCGTGAGGTCGACCGAGAAGGTCACGGTGTTCGCCGGGTCGGCGGGTCGGTCCGCCTGGCCGTCGCGCACCTGGTCGCCGTCGACGGACAGGCCCGGGCCGCCGGCGCCGTAGGCACCGCCGTCGCAGCGTCCCGAGCCCGCGCCGCCCGGCGCGCCCGGCCCGCCGGCCGAGGGGCCGTTGGGGATGTCGGCGCTGTAGCCGAGGAGGCCGATGTCGATCCAGCCCGTGCCCTCGCCCGAGCCCTCGATGGCCTTGCGCTGCGGACGCCAGAACGTGAGCGTCGCGACGATGCGACCGTCGGCGGCGGGGGTCAGGGTGAGCGGCGCCTGCGAGCTTCCGGGCATCTGCGGGAAGCGCGCGGCCGGGATCTCGCCCGCCGCCCCGGAGCCGTCGGCCCACCGCACCAGCGACGGCGTGGTCGAGAACACGTAGTTCAGGACGCCCGGGAGCTGGGTGACGGTCGAGCCCGTCGTGACGTGCTCGATGAAGGCGTCGCCCGAGCCGATCTGCGCGGCCGTGGCGCCCACGCCGAGCTGGAAGTCGCCGGTCGCCCCGCGGGTGAGCGTGCCGAAGCCGTCGTTGTCGTCGTCGTAGGCGTCGGGGAAGGCGCCGGCCTGCAGCACGCGTCCGGTGCCGCCCTTCGAGCAGTAGACGAGGCCGCCGCAGTCGAGCTCGACGGAGTCGGCCTGGGGCACCTGCATCGCCAGCGTCGCGTTCCTGGAGACGGCCTCGTCGATCATCGCGTCGGTGACCGAGCCGGCGTTCGCGTTGATCGAGCTCTCGATGCCGAGCTTGAGGTTGGAGAAGACGCGGAAGTCGGTCGGGGCGCCGGCGGGCTGGCCGGGGGCACCGGGCTGTCCGGGCTGACCGGGCTGACCCGGACCGGGCTTGCCGGGCTCGCCCGGGGGAGGACCGACCTGGGCGACGCGCGCCCGCGCGCCCGCGCGGTCGACGTTGTCGAGGATCAGGTCGCCGTCGTCGTCGACGTCGAAGGCCCCGGGGATGCCGTCCTGGTCCTGGTCGCGGCCGTTGCCTGCCGTGCCCTTCGCCGCCGAGCTGACGCGACCGAAGACGCGCGCCCCGACGGGGAGGCCGCCCTTGGCCTTGGAGGTCGTCGACCGCGCCACGAAGCGGGCGGGCGGCGTCTTCTTCGTCACCGCGTAGCCGTTCTTCACGGCGATGGCGCCGAGGCGCGCGCCGGCCTTCACGCCGAGGATCGCCTTGGCGCCGGAGCGCCCGACGACGATCGGTCCCGCGTACACGCCCGACTTCGAGCGCAGGTGCAGGGTGACCCGGTTGGCGGGCGGGACCAGCTTGAACGTCCCGTTGACGCGGACCGACGTGGCCTTGCCGCTGGCGGCGAGCGCGACGAGCGTGTACCCGGGCTTGCTCAGCTTGCCGGTGATCGGGGCCTGCTTGGCGAACGCGGACGCGGTGCTGAGGGCAAGCGCCAGGGATCCGAGCGTGGCGACCGTGGCCGCGCGTCTCAGGGCAGTCATCGGGGCTCCTTCGTGAGAGTCTGGGGGGAGCGGGCCGAGCGGTGCCCGTTCTCCTTCTCGGTCGCCGAGACGCTCGGCTTGAGGCGCGAACCGGTTCCGTCAGCCGTCAGGCCACTGCGGCTCAGCCCTCCGTCGTGCGCGGCGCGTAGCGGTTGTGGAGCATGAGGTCGTTGCCGTCCGGGTCGGCGAAGAACGCCATGTGGCAGACGCCGGTGTCGAAGGTGTCGCCGGCGAACGCGACCCCGCGCTCCTCGAGCGTCGCCCGCGTCGCCTGCACGTCGTCGACGTGCAGCGCGATCGGCGCGTGGCTGACGTGGTGCACGAGGCCCATGGCCTGGGCGTCCATGACGCTGAGCGTCAGGTTGCCCGTCTCGAACTCGGCGAAGTGGCGGTCGGGCCGGTACACCGAGCGCGGCAGGCCCAGCGTCTCGCCGTAGAACGCGACGGCGGCCTCGAGGTCGTGCGTGGGCACGGCCACGAAGTCGACGCCGCTGACGAGGGGTGCGTTCTGTGCGCTGGTCATGCTCAGCCTCCTTGATCGACGGTGTGCCGACATGGTGGCGCAGGGACGGAGCAAGGCGCCGGCTCACACCGACTGCGCCGACGGCGACGCCGCGGCCAGCGCCGCCAGGCGGCTCTTGGCCACCGCGACCAGGGCGCGGGTCACCGGCGAGAGCTGGGCCCCGCGGCGGGTGACGACGGCGACGGTGTCGTAGAGGGGAGGGTCGAGGCCGACCGCGGGGAGGCCGGGGGCGGCGATGCGCAGGACCGAGCCGGAGGCGATCGAGTCGGCGGTGCCGGCGTCGACGCAGCGCAGGGCGCCCTCGACGCGCTCGACCTCGAGGACCGGATCGAGCGAGAGCGCGGCGTGCTGGAGGCGGTCCTGGAGCTGGCGGCGGGTCGGGTCGTCCGCGCCGTAGTGGGCGTCGTAGAGGACGAGCGGGCGCTCGCAGAGGCGCTGGAGGGTCATGCGGCGCCGGGTCTGGCGCTCGTCGGCGCTGACGAACATCACCTCGTCGCGGAGCAGGGGCTCGATCGCGAGCTCGTCGTCGGGAACCGGCAGGACGACGAGCCCGGCCTCGACCCGTCCGGCGCGGATGGCGTCGGCGACCTCGGCCGAGTTCTGGCCGAACAGGCGCAGGCGCATGCCCGGGTGCCTGGCCAGGAAGTCCTCGGCGATGCCCTCCAGCCCGTAGTAGTCGGCGTTGCGGAACAGCCCGAAGCTGGCGACGCCGCCGCGCAGCGTCCGCAGCTCGCCCATCGCCTGCTCGGCCTCCTCGACGGCGCGCAGCACGTGGCGGGCGCGGGGGACGAAGGCGGCGGCGGCGTCGGTGAGCCGCAGCCGGCGCCCCTCGCGCGCGAAGAGGACGAGGCCGAGCTCGGCCTCGAGGCGACGCACCGACTCCGACACCGACGGCGGCGCGAGGCGCAGGGCGGTGGCCGCCGCGCTGAACGAGCCGTGCTCGACCGCGGCGAGGAAGTACCGGAGCTGCTGGAGGTTCATCCTAAGGCGCAGCCTACCGATGCCGAAGGTAAGTAAGGCTTTGCCGGATGCTTCGACGCACGTACCCTCGCGCCGGTCGTGCCGACCAGCTCAACCTCCGCCCGACCGGCCGGACTGCCCACCGATGTCGACCTGCGGCTCCTCAAGGCGCCGCTGCGCGAGCCGGCGGCGACGCGCGACCCGGAGGTCGCCGCCACGGTCAGCGAGATGCTCCTGCGCATCGAGCGCGAGGGCATGGACGCCGTGCGCGCCTACTCGCGCGAGCTCGACGGCTGGGCGCCGGCGGACTTCGCGGTGAGCCAGGCCGAGATCGACGCGGCCGCCGCCTCGCTGTCGGACGAGCTGAAGGCGGCGATCGCCTTCGCGCAGGAGCAGATCGGCGCCTTCGCCGAGCACCAGCGCCGCGGCCTGGTCGACTTCGAGGTCGAGACGCTGCCCGGCGTGCGGCTCGGCCAGCGCCAGGTCCCGGTCGCGCGCGCCGGCGCGTACATCCCGGCCGGACGGGTGCCGATGCTCGCCAGCGCGTTCATGACCGTGCTCGTGGCCAAGGCGGCCGGCGTGGAGCGCGTGGTGGCGTGCTCGCCCCCGCGCGGCGGCGACGGCATCCACCCGCCGGTCCTGCACGCGATCGCGACCTCCGGCGCCGACGCGATCTTCACGCTCGGCGGCGTGCAGGCCCTGGCCGCGATGGCGTTCGGGATCGAGGACATGGGCCCGGTCGACGTGCTGGTCGGGCCGGGCAACGCGTTCGTGTCCGAGGCCAAGCGCCAGCTCTTCGGGCGGGTGGGCATCGACCTGCTCGCCGGGCCGTCGGAGATCACGGTCCTCGCCGACGACAGCGCCGATGCCGTGCTCGTCGCCGCCGACCTGCTGGCCCAGGCCGAGCACGGCCCGACGTCGCCGGCGATCCTGGTGACGACGAGCGAGCAGCTCGCGCACGCGGTCGTCGCCGAGATCGCCCGCCAGCTCGACGAGCTCGCCGAGCTCGGAGCCGACGAGATCCCGCGGCGGGCATGGAGCGACCACGGGGCCGCCGTCCTGGTCGGGTCGCCCGAGGACGCGATCCGCGTCGTCGACGGGCTCGCGCCCGAGCACCTCGAGGTGCACACCGAGCGCGACGACTGGTATTTCGAGCGCCTGCGCAACTACGGCTCGGTGTTCCTGGGGACCCGTGCCACCGTGGCCTTCTCCGACAAGGCGATCGGGACCAACCACACGCTGCCCACCGGGCAGGCGGCGCGCTACACCGGCGGCCTGTCCGTGGCGAAGTTCCTGAAGACCCTGACCTATCAGCGCATCGACTCCGACGCCGGCATCGAGGCGATCGCCCCGGTGGTGGCCGAGATCTCGCGGGCCGACCTGATGCCGGCGCACGAGGCGACGGCGAACCTGCGGCTCGCGCGGTGGGCGCCCGGCGCGACGTCCTGACCAGCCGGCTGCGGCCGGCGAGGAGGATCCGGGATGAGTCGCCGCGCGCGGTGGTACGTCTTGGGCCATGGGCACCCAGGTCGAGGATCTGCAGGCGCCTCGGCCCGAGGCCGACCCCGCCTTCGACGCGCGTCTGGAGGACGTCTCCCGCGGCGAGCAGCGGCGGCTGCGCCGGGGGATCGTCTCGCTGGTCCTGCTCGCGGGCCTGGTCGCCGCGCTCGTGCTCGCGGTGCCGGGCCTGCAGCACGTCGGCCACCGGATCGCCTCGGCCGAGCCCGCCTGGATCGCGGTGGCGGTGGTCCTGGAGATCGCGTCGTGCCTGGGCTACGTCCTCGCGTTCCAGCTCGTGTTCGACCGCGCCCCGCGGCTGCTGGCTGCGCGCGTGGCGCTGGCCGAGATGGCGTTCGGGGCGGTCGTCCCCGCCGGCGGCGCCGGCGGCATCGCGGTGGGCGCGTGGGTGGCGAAGGCCAAGGGCGCCTCGCTGCGGCGGTTCATGGAGCGCTCGGCGGTGCTCTACCTGCTCACGAGTGCGATCAACGCCGCCACCCTCGCGGCGGCCGGGCTGCTCGTGGGGCTGGGCGTCCTGCACGCGCCGCACCCGCTGGCGCTCGGCCTCGTGCCCGGGCTCGTCGGCGTGGTGGCGGTCGGGGCGTTCGCGCTCGTCCCGCCGCTGGACCGGCGGCTGGCGATCGGCGAGACGCCGAGCCGCCGAGCGCGCTGGGTGCACGCCACCGCGGACGTCGTGCGGGCCGTGCGCCAGACCCTGCTGCACCCGCGCTGGCGACTGCTCGGGGCGCTCGCCTACCTGTGGTGCGACATCGCGGTGCTGTGGCTGTGCTTCCGTGCCTTCGGGTCGCCGCCGCCGGTCGCGGCCCTGACGCTCGCCTACCTGATCGGCTACCTCAGCAACGTGGTGCCGATCCCGGGCGGCATCGGCGTCCTCGACGGCGGGATGACCGCGGCCCTCGTGCTGTACGGGGTCCCGCCCGCGTCGGCGGCGGCCGCCGTCCTGCTGTACCACGCGATCGCGCTGTGGATCCCGACGCTGCTCGGCCTGGTGGCGTTCGCCCGGCTGCGCCAGACGCTCGACGAGCCGTTGCGGCCGCGGGCGGAGCGGACCTGACGTCAGCCGCCGCTCACCGCGATCGGCGATGGGTGGCGCATCGGCGGCCGGAGCGAGATGATCGGAGCCAACCACCCCACCACCGGGAGGACCGGACCGATGACGCAGCATCCCGACGAGGACGAGCGGCACGCCGGCCGCTTCAGCGAGGGCCAGGAGGTCCTGGGCGAGGACGATCCGGAGAAGCACCACGTCGGTCGCTACAGCGAGGGCGAGGAGGTCCTGGGGGAGGACGATCCGGAGAAGCAGCACGTCGGTCGCTACAGCGAGGGCGAGGAGGTCCTGGGCGAGGACGATCCGGAGAAGCAGCACCTC
The DNA here is from genome assembly GCA_034664395.1 of Solirubrobacteraceae bacterium. Taxonomy (GTDB): domain Bacteria; phylum Actinomycetota; class Thermoleophilia; order Solirubrobacterales; family Solirubrobacteraceae; genus JAOPZW01. Next base: position 9,368 of record JAXDHQ010000080.1, read on the forward strand.
GGCCGCTTCAGCGAGGGGCAGGAGGGCGGCGACGAGGCGTGATCGACGGCCCCCGGCCGCCTAGGCGAGGGGGACGGATCGAACGACGCTCCTGAGCAAAGGCCCTATATATACGGGACCTTGCGATTCCCACGGCAGACAAGGGCGGTCGTGCCCGGTGCGCGGATCCGCCCGTGGCGCGCGTGACGGATGGCGGGGACCGGGACCGCGCGGCGGACCTGATGTCGCCGCGCCCGCGCGGGGCGCGGTGGACCATCGTTCGCGAGCCCTTCGCGCGCGACGGGCTGCTCCCACGCACGTGGCCGTTCGCCTTCGCGCTCGCGCTCGGCCTGGTGCTCGCCACGGTCGAGCCCGGCAGGGACCCGGCGGCGCTGCGGGCGGCCGCGGCGCTGGCGGCGCTCGTCGTGATCGCCGTCGCCGTCGCGCCGTGGTCGCGGCTCCCGCGCGCGGCGCAGACCGTGCCGGCGCTCGCGTGCCTGCCCGTGGTGGCGCTGCTCAGGGCGTCCGAGGGCGGAGCGACCTCCGGCTTCGCGCCGCTCGTGCTGGTCCCGGTGTTCTGGCTGGCGATCTACGGCAACCGTCGCGATCTCACGCTGGCGATCGCGGGGATGGCGCTGACGCTCGGGCTCCCGCTCGTGCTCGTCGGCGCGCCGGAGTACCCGGCGGCCGAGTGGAAGCGCCTGGTGCTGTGGGTCGTGCTCGGCGGCACGGTCGGCGCGACGGTCCAGCGGCTCGTCGGCGCGGCCCGGCAGGGGGCCCGGACCGGCGCGGCGCTCACCACCGCCATCGTCGACTCGGCGCTGGACTGCGTGATGACGATGGACCACCAGGGACGGCTGGTCGAGTTCAACCCGGCGGCCGAGCGCACCTTCGGCTACCGGCGCGCGGAGGCCGTCGGCGCCGAGCTCGCCGATCTGATCGTGCCGCCCGCGCTGCGCGAGGCCCACCGTCACGGGCTGGCGCGCTACATGGCCGGCGGCGAGCCCCGCGTGCTCGACCGGCGCCTGGAGCTGACGGCGATGCGCAACGACGGGCGCGAGTTCCCGGTCGAGCTCACGATCACGCGGATCGCGGGCGTGCAGCCGCCGATGTTCACCGGCTACATCCGCGACGTGACCGAGCGCCGGCGCGCCGAGCGCGACGCCGCCGCCCGCCACGGCGTCGCTCGGGTGCTGGCCGAGTCGCCCACCGTCGCCGCGGCGACCCCCGAGCTGCTGGCGGCGCTCGCCCAGAGCATGGACTGGGACCTCGGCGCTCTGTGGCTGGTCGACGAGGAGGCCGGCGTGCTGCGCTGCGAGACGATCTGGCAGGACGAGTCGATCAGCGCGCCGGCGTTCCGCGAGCTCACCGCCGTGCTCACCATCGCCCGCGGGCAGGGGCCGCTCGGACGCGTGTGGAGCACCGGCGCGCCGGCCAGCAGCGAGGCCGTCGCCGACGAGCCCGACTATCCACGCGCCCGCGCCGCGGCTCGCGACGGCCTGCGCGCCGGGCTCTGGCTGCCGATCCGCAGCGGGGCGGAGGTCCTCGGCGTCCTCGAGTTCTACAGCCGCGCCGTCAAGCGCCTCGACGAGCCGCTGCTCGAGACGCTCGCGAATGTCGGCAGCCAGATCGGCGAGTTCTTCCGCCGTCGCCGCGCCGAGGAGCGGCTCGCCCATCAGGCGCTCCACGACGACCTCACCGGACTGCCGAACCGCGGCCTGCTGCTGGACCGGCTCGGCCACGCGCTGGAGCGCTCGGAGCGCCAGGGCTCGCCGGTGGCGGTCCTGTTCATGGACCTCGACAACTTCAAGGTGGTCAACGACAGCCTCGGCCACCACGTCGGCGACCAGCTCCTGCTCGAGGTCGCCGCGCGCCTGCAGCGCGTGCTGCGTCGCAGCGACACGGTGGGACGGATCGGCGGCGGGACCGTCGCGCGCTTCGGCGGGGACGAGTTCGTCGTCCTCTGCGAGGACCTGACCGAGGAGCGCGAGGCCCTCGTGATCGCCGAGCGCATCTCGCGCGCGCTCGCGCAGCCGGTCGTCCTCGGCGGGCAGGAGCTCGTGGTCAGCGCGAGCATCGGGCTGGCGGTCGGGACCGGGGGCGGCGCGACCCCCGAGGCGCTCGTCCGCGACGCCGACGCGGCGATGTACCGCGCCAAGGAGCAGGGGCCCGGACGCTGCGAGGTCTTCGACCAGGCGATGCGCTCGCGGCTCCTGGAGCGCATGGCCAGCGAGACCGAGCTGCGCCGCGCGATCGACGGCGGCGAGCTGCGGCTCGTCTACCAGCCGATCGTGGCGGTCGCCGACGGGTCCGTCCACGCGGTCGAGGCGCTGGTGCGCTGGCAGCATCCGGTGCGCGGCCTGGTCGGGCCGGACGAGTTCATCCCGGTCGCCGAGGACAGCGGCCTCATCCTCGGCCTCGGCCGCTGGGTCCTGTCGGAGGCCTGCCGGCAGGCCACCGAATGGGAGGACGCGTGGGGCGACTGCCCCGCGCCGCGGATGTTCGTGAACCTGTCCGCCCGGCAGCTCGCCGACCGCGACCTCGTCGAGCACGTGACCGCGATCCTGGGCGAGACCGGCCTGGCGCCCGAGCGCCTGGGCCTCGAGATCACCGAGAGCCTGCTCATGCACGAGGTCGACGCATCGATCGAAACGCTGCAGGCCCTCAAGGCGCTGGGCGTGTGCCTGCACCTCGACGACTTCGGCACCGGATACTCGTCGCTGAGCTACCTCAAGCGCTTCCCGCTGGACGCGCTCAAGCTCGACCGCTCGTTCGTCGCCGGGCTCGGCACGGACACGCAGGAGTCGGCGATCGTCGCCGCGGTCGTCGAGATGGCGCGCGCGCTGGGCCTGGCGGTCATCGCCGAGGGCGTGGAGACCGAGGAGCAGCTCGCGAGCCTCCGCGGGCTGGGCTGCGAGCTCGCCCAGGGCTACTACTTCGCCCACCCGATGCCCGCGCCGGCGGCCGCGGAGTTCCTGCGCAGCCGGACCTGAGCGCCGACGCCCTTGCGCCGCTCCGCCTGCGGCCTATCGCACGACTACCAATGACCCATCCCGACGTCGCCGTCGCCATCCGGCCGGGCGAGCACGCGTGCTGCCGGTTCACGCACGCCGCGGACCGGCGTCGGGTCGCCGTCGCCCAGGTCCGCGACGGCCTCGGGCGCGGGCACCGGGTCGTCTACCTCGGCGACCACGACGACGTGGCCGCCTTCGTGACCGAGCTGGCCGCGGTCGACGCGGCGATCGAGTCGGCGATCGAGTCGGGGCAGCTCGAGGTGCGGCGGGCGTTCGACTCCTACACACCGGACGGCAGGTTCGAGATCGACCGGGCGGTCCGCTCGATCGAGGACGACCATGCGCGCGCGCTGGCCGACGGCTACCAGGGGCTGACGATCGCCGGAGAGATCGGGACGGCCCTGATGGCGGCCCCGGGCGGCGCCGAGTCGCTCGACGAGTACGAGCAGCGACTGGACGCCGCGGGGAGCGCGACGTCGGTCCTGCTGTGCCAGTACGACCACCGGCGCTTCGACCCCGCCACGCTGTCGGAGCTCGCGCGCTCCCATCACGTCGACCTCGCTCCGGAGCTGGCCGCCATCGGGCGCGACGGCGGCCTCGCCGCGGCGCGCGTGCGCCCGGACACGCTGCGGCTGGCCGGGGAGCTGGACTTCGGGTCCGCGCAGGCCCTGGCCGAGGTGCTCGAGGCGTACTTCCACGGCCGGCTCGAGCTGGACCTGGCGGACCTGCGCTTCGTGGACGTCGCCGGGCTGCGGGCGCTGCGCGGGCGCACGGGGCAGCGGCTGAGGATCGAAGGCGCCTCCACGACGGTGCGCCGGTTGCTGTCGCTGCTGGCCTGGGACACCGATCCGGGCGTCGAGATCGTCGACGCGGCGTGACCGCCCGGCTCGGGGTCTGACGGGCGCCCATGGAGGAGATCCTGCCCGGGATCCACCACTGGTCGGCGTTCCACCAGGGGATCCGCCGGCGGGTGCACTCCTACTACGTCGAGCCCGCCGGGGCGCTCATCGATCCGATGGTCCCCGAAGAGGGGCTCGACGCCTTCGCGGGCCTGCCGACGCCGCAGCAGGCGCTGATGACCAACCGCCTGCACTTCCGCCACAGCGACCGCTTCCGCGAGGCCTTCGGCTGCGTGGTGCGGGCCAGCGCGCCGGGGATGGACGACCTCGAGGGCCGGGACGTGCGGCCGTTCTGGTTCGGCGACGAGGTGGCGCCTGGCGTCACCGCGGTCGAGATCGGCCGGATCTGCCCGGACGAGACCGCGTTCCACGTCGCCCATGCGGACGGCGCCATCGCGTTCGGCGACGCGCTCGTCCGTCCCGCCAGCGCTCCGCTGGGCTTCGTCTCCGACGATCTGCTCGGCGCCCACCCCGTGCGGATCAAGCGCGCCCTGAAGGAGGCCTTCCGCGGCCTGCTCCTGCGCGACTTCGACGCGCTGCTCTTCGCCCACGGCGAGCCGCTGCGCGACGGCGGCAAGCGCTCGCTGCGCCGGTTCGTCGAGGAGCCGGTGGAGTACCCGGAGTTCGGCCCGTACGCCTGAGGGCGCGGGGCGCGCGGGTATCGTCCGCGCGGTGCCTGGGCCCGCGGTCGCCGTCCATCACCTGGTCAAGGGTCCGGTGGACGGCCCGGTCGTCGTGCTCTCGCACTCGATCGGCACCGACCATCGCGTGTGGGACGCGCAGGTGGCGCCGCTGGTCGCCGCCGGACTGCGGGTCGTCCGCTACGACCACCGCGGCCACGGCGCGTCGCCGACGCCGCCGGGCCCGTACGCGATCGGCGACCTGGGGGCCGACGTGCTGGCGCTGCTCGACACGCTCGAGGTGGCGTCGGCGTCGGTGGTGGGCATCTCGCTCGGGGGGATGGTGGCGCTGTGGCTGGGCGCGCACGCGCCGGGGCGGGTCGACCGCCTCGTCGCCTGCTGCACGTCGGCGCGGATCGATCCGCCCGACCTGTGGCTGGAGCGGGCGGCGATCGCGCGCCGCGACGGCATGGCGGCGCTCGTCGACTCGATCCTGCCGCGCTGGGTCACGCCCGCGTTCGCGGAGGCCCATCCCGAGGCGATGGCGCGGCTGCGGGAGGTGGTCGAGCGCACGCCGGGCGAGGGCTACGCCGGCTGCGCGGAGGCGATCGCCGCGATGGACCAGACCGCTGACCTGAGGCGCATCCGCGCGCCGACGCTGGTCGTCGGCGGCGGCCAGGACGTCGCGACGCCCGCGGCCGAGCACTCGGCGCCGATCGCGGCGGCGATCCCGGGCGCGCGGCTGGAGATCCTCGACGCCGCGCCGCACCTGGCGAGCGTCGAGCGACCCGACGAGGTCACGCGCGTCGTCCTCGAGCACCTGCGCGCCTGAGCGCCGGCTCAGGCGCCCGGCGGGGCCGGGCCGATCGTGATCGTGTGCGTCGAGGCGTACAGCTCGCGCGCCGCCTTGCCCGGCCAGGGCGCCGAAGGGAGAGCGCCTGCGCGGTCTCGGGACGTTCGTGGTGTGCGCGGTCGCGGTTGGCGGTCGCGTCGCGGCGCTTCTGCACTTTGGCGACGCTGGATGTCGCTGAAGTGCACAAGCGGTCGCGGGTCGAGCCGCGCGCGCGTCGAGCGCCACAGGGGCGGCGCGATGGCGTGACGAACCGGGCGTGTGCCGGCACATCTGGAAGCTCGCGAGCGGGGTGGGCTCGTTTGAACTCGATAGTCGAGTTGAAGAGAGCCCACCCCCCAAGCGCTGGGCGCCATCTGCGACGGCGGACCCCCGGTGCGTCACGAGACGGCCCCGAGTTCGCTTCCCCTCGGTGCCTGTCGACCACCGACGCCGGCACGCCGACCGCCGACGCGGCACCTCGCCGCCGTGGCGGACTCCGCCGGCGTCGGGCGGCACTGCCCTGTAGCCCATCGCCGGCGCCGCCTTCCACAAGCGCGGATGCCATCAGGCGCGCTGATGGCATCGGCCACCGATCGTCATGACGGACGAGGGCGGTGACTGGCAGGCTTAGCGGCGATGAGCGTCGCGACGTTTCCCCCCGCCGTGTCGGGTCCGCGCGCCCGCGCACGGGCCGGCGCACGCGAGGCGGTGCCCTTCGCGATCGCGGGCGGCCTGCTGGCGCTGTCGTTCGGCGCGGTGGCTCAGGACGCCGGACTGTCCGCCGTCGCGGCCGTCGTCATGTCGGCGATCGTCTTCGCCGGATCGGCGCAGTTCGCCGCCATCGCCATCCTCGCCCAGGGCGGTACCGTGGCCGCCGCCGTCGCGGCCGCGGCGCTGATGAACTCGCGCTTCCTGCCGATGGGCGTGGCGCTCGCGCCGTCGCTGCCCGGCGGGCCGCTGCGGCGCGCCGCCCAGGGCCAGGCGATCGTCGACGCGTCCTGGGCGATGGCCGCGCGCGGCGACGGGACGTTCGACCGCTGGAAGCTCTTCGGCGCCACGGCGATCCAGTACGTCGGCTGGATCGGCGGCACGGCCGCCGGCGCGTACGGCGGCGGCCTCCTCGGGGATCCCAAGGCGCTGGGGCTCGACGCGATCTACCCGGCCTTCTTCGTGGCGCTGCTCCTGCAGGAGCTGCGCGACACCCGCTCGCGCGTGGTCGCGGCCCTGGGCGCGGCGCTCTCGCTGGCGCTGGTGCCGTTCGCGCCCGCCGGCGTGCCGATCCTCGTCGCGAGCCTCGCGGCGCTGCTGGGCCTGCGGCGCTCGGCGCGGGCGACCGCGGTTGGTGACGGGTGAGCGTGACCGTGGCGGTCATCGGCGGCTGCGCGCTCGTGACCGCCCTGATCAAGGCCGCCGGCCCCGTGGCGCTCGGCGGCCGCCGGCTGCCGGAGTGGTTCACGGGCGTCGTCGTGCTCCTGGCGCCGGCGCTGATGGCGGCGCTCATCGTGACCAAGGCCCTGGCCGACGGGCACCGGCTGACGGTCGGCGCCAACACCGTCGGCGTGCTCGCCGCGGGCCTCGTCGTCTGGCGCACCCGCTCGATCGTCGCCTGCGTCGTCGTGGCCGCCGGCGTGACCGCGGCGCTGCGGGCGCTGTAAGGGCCGCGGCGGCGCGGCCGTCGTCCGCTCGCGCTGGCGGCGCCGCGCAGCGTTCGGCATCGAGGGGAAGCGGAGTCGGGGGCGCCGCGGAGCGCGGGCGGTCGTCCTCCCGCGAGGACGTGAGTCGAAAATGTCACCTCCCAGGTGACACATTCGACACGCGCCCGGCGATCGCCGTGTTCGACGAGAAATGCACCGTATGCGGGCAGAATTCGCCGAGCGCGCAGCACGCAGACCACCACCGACGAGCGTCGCCGGGCCGCCGGGGCGGCCCGGCGGGCTCGGGGGGGTTCACCCCGCCTGGCGCCCGCAACGCCTGGACGTGAGCGGGCAAGCATGGGCCCTGGAGCCGCGCCTCCCTCACTGCGCCGTGGTGGTCGGGCCGCGACGCCGACCACCGCGGCCGACCCTCCCACGTCGCCGCGCGGGACGGCCATGCGACCTTGGTCCTAGGACCCTTCAGAGATCCACGACGGCGAGCGCGGGCAGGCGCTCGCGCAGCGCGTCGGTGAGCACGCGCCGATGGCAGCACGCGGGGTCGGCCTCCAGGCACATCAGCGCCGTGCGCGGTGGCTGGGCCAGCTCGCCGGCGAGCGCGTCGAGGTCGGCCGCGGCGGTCGCCTCGACGTGCAGCCGGAAGGCCTCGGCGCCCTCGTGCACGCGCCCGGCGCGGTAGAGCCAGCGCAGGTCGGGCGGCGTGCCGAGCGCGCGCCGGTGCTCGTAGGCGATGCCGTGCTCGGCGAGCAGGGAGCCCAGGCGCGTCTTCGACATGCCGGCCCGGCGCGACTGCGGGCGGAAGCGCACGTCGATGAGTCGCCGCACGCGGGCGGCGGCGAGCTCGGCGACGAGCGCGTCGGGCAGGAGGCGCTCGTACCCGATGGTCCAGACGGTGGCCACGGGTCCCGACCTTAGGACATCGGGGCGAGCGGCCTTCCGCCAACGGGTCGCTTGCGCTGGGTCGTTGAGCGGAGCGAGAATGGGCGCCGCGGAGAGGCTGCCGCTCCATCGACGGAGGTGGTTGACATGGCTTCAGTCGCGAACGAGCGCACGATGGCGTCGGAGCGCATCGCCCCCGGGATGCTGCCGCGGGTGCTGGGCTCCTTCGACATGGTCGTGATCTTCGTCGCGATCGTGCTCTTCGTCGTGAACGCCTCGGCCGTGCAGCCCGCCGGGCCCGCCGCGTTCACGTACTGGATCCTCGGGTTCCTGCTCTTCCTCATCCCCGGCGCGCTCGTCACGGCCCAGCTCGGGATGATGTTCCCGCAGGAGGGCTCGCTCTACGTGTGGACGCAGAAGGCGCTCGGTCCCTTCTGGGGCTTCTTCGCCGGCTTCTGCGCGTGGTGGCCCGGGGTGCTCGTCATGGTCGCCACCGGCGACGCGGTGGTCACGCTGCTGCAGTTCATCGACGCCGGGGCGCTGCCCAAGGCGTGGGAGCAGGGGCTCGTGTTGCTGGCGGTCCTGTGGTTCTCGGCCGCGATGTCGCTGCTGCGCCTGCGCGTCACCCAGAACTACGCCAACCTCGCGGTGATCGCGTACGGCGCCGCGATCTTCGTCATCGGCCTGGCCGGGATCCTGTGGCTGGTCGGCGACGGGCACTCGGCGACCCACGGCTTCGGCGAGGCCAGCGCGTGGGCGCCGTTCAAGGGCTCGACGTGGACGCTGTTCGGCCTGGTGATCCTCGCCCTGCTCGGCATCGAGGTGCCGCTCAACCTCGGGGTCGAGATCGTCCACATCCGCTCGATCCGCAAGTACCTCTTCTGGGGCTCGCTCGTGGTGATGGGCGCGTACCTGTGGACCACGCTGGGGACGATGCTCGCCCTCGACGCGTCCAAGAGCCAGGCGGCGACGACCGACATCCTCGCCGCGGTCCAGAAGGGGTTCTGGGGATCGCACGCGTTCGCGGTCGTCGTGGGGCTCGTGCTGGTGTGGTTCTTCGTCTCCAACACCGTCGTCTACAACTACTCGTTCAGCCGGCTGCTCTTCGTCTCCGGGCTCGAGCGGCGGATGCCGGCGGCGCTCGGTCGGGTCAACGAGCGCACGCACGTGCCGGTCGCGGCGATCGTCACCCAGACGGTGCTCGCGTCGCTGTTCGTGTTCGCGATCTTCAACCCGTGGGTCGGCGGCGACAACACCCAGAAGGCCTACTGGCTGTTCCAGGCGGCGGTGACGGTGATCTGGTGCCTGTCGATGGTGCTGCTGTTCGCCGACATCTTCCTGGTCAAGCGCGCGTTCCCCGAGAAGTTCG